>JANMLQ010000180.1:0-62001 GCA_031372635.1 Akkermansiaceae bacterium
GGAATCGTTTGAATTACGGTGGTGAAGTCATTGCTTCCACTTCTTTTCCGTCATGGGCGCGGAATTGCCTTCCGATTTCCAGCGGTCCGGCATCACCACCTTTTGCCCGGATTTTTTTCCGATCCATGCGGCCCACCACGAGTAGCTGCTGTTGGCGATGATGTGGTGGGAGGTCAGGCTCATGGCGTGGAGGTCATGCAGCGGGTTGCGATGGAAATCCATGAACTCCACATCCGGTGACTTGAACTCCGCGCGGCACCACGCGGGATCATCCGAGAAAACAAAAAAGCGTGCCGAAGGATTCTCCGTGCGCATTGTTTCCATGGCCTTTTCGTAGTAAGCTGCATCGCAAACTTGGAACTCGGGAATCGCCAGGTAATCCCCACGGCGTACGTGGACGGCAACCGAGCCGGGAGCTGTTAGTTTGCTGCGGATCGTTTCATCCAGATTCACGCTTGCTGAGAACAAGCCGTTGAGTTCTTCACGCAGCTCGTCTGCGATGCTGCTGAAATACAGCGGCGTCTGGAAGTAGCCGAACAACATGCAGTCGGCCGGGGCTTCAAGGAAACGCGGGGAGAATGACTGGTTGTCCGTCGCCTCGCGAAGGATCGGCACGCCACGGTATTCCCAGTAATGTCTGCCAGCGAGATTCCGCAGCGCCCTAGTGGCTAGGGAAAACCGTCTCACCACCTGCGCCTTGAGCGGCAGTTTTAGGAAGTGGGAGACTTCTTCCCAGCCCTCGCGATTGAACCATGACGCGTCCAGCACCAGCGGCACGTCGTGCTTTTCCGCCAACACCCGGCCCAGTGCGTATTGGAACAGGTTGTTGCCGGTGCGGCCTAGTAGAACGATGCGGATCATAGCACCGCGCGAAATTGTGGTTGCAATGCGCCCTGCAAATGGAGCTTTTCCACCCCGATGAATGACGTTTCCTTCGATCCGCCATCGGGTGGGGAGCAAGTCGCTGTTGTCCGGCGGATCATCTCGGTTTGTGAGGAGCGCGACCTTGGCGTTTGGTCAGTCACCAGCGGCAATGTCGTTCGATACATGGCCGCAGAATCGTATCAATTGATTTGCCCTGATGCGCAAGTCGCCACCTTTGGGAAATCAAGCGCCGCGCCATGGCGCATCACCGGGGAAAGCATTTACAGTGACGATTGTTCGCTACAGATGATTCGCTCAATGGTGAAGGGGCTGAATTCCGAACGGGTGCATTGGCTGTATCAGCAGTTTCTGAAAATCAATGCCGTGAGGAACTCGGATCTGGATGATGATTCAGTGGTGGTGATTTGGGATGCCGATACGGTTCCTTTGAGGGAAATCAGCTTCATCGAAGAGCAAGGCGGACGGCTGTTCTATTACCACGGCAGCGAAAGACACTCGCCATACTTTGATACGATCCGGTCGCTGCTCGGAAGTGGTGAACTTGCAGACTTCTCGTTCATCGCGCAGTGTTTGCCCGTGAGGGTGGGGTGGGTGAGGGCCTTGCTGAAGGAGATTGAATCGCGATCCGGTGTTTCCTACGTGGAAGCTGTTCTCCGGGTACTTCCGGGGAATTCAGGCAGCGAGTTTTCGGAATATGAAACCATCGGCAACTGGATCTTGAGGTCTTACCCGAGCCGCATTGTGATCCGGATAAGGAACCGCTGGCTCAGGAACGGAGCGGGTTTGTTCGGGGCGCGTCTGGATGGCTGGCGGGCGGCGGTGCTCTTCCGCCTGTTGTCATGCCGCTATGATTACGTGGCGATCGAACGCTGGCGGAGACCTGTGACATTGGGGCGTATCATTTCGCTGTTGTGCCGCCGCTGTTGTCCCGGGAAATGAGGGTTGGCGATCAGTGGAGAATTCCGGCTTTTCTCAGGATCGAACCACCAATGTGGCGGATAGGGAAGTGGACGCCGATCATGAACCTTGCGTAGCTGAGGAGAAGCGATGAATGGAGTTTGGTGAAAAATCCGGGTTGCCTGTTCTGAACAAAAACCGCATCGCATGAATGTCTGCCGAGTGTTAGAAATCGGGTGAGCTGGAAACCCCTGCCTGCGAGGAAATCATGGATTTCCCAGAACAAAGGTTGGCCTTCGTAGATCTCGACGAACTCGGCTTCGAGACTCAGTAGTCCCACGTCGGAAATGCGTTCTCCGAAGCCGCGCAGGGCCATCAATTCCGCACCCTGTATGTCCATCCATACCGCGTCCACTTTCGCGATTCCGCACTCGCCCATGAACGTGTCTGGTCTGATAACGGATACCTCCTCCGAGCGCTGTACGTAGGTCTCAACCTCGTATTTTCCAGATGCTAGGAACAGCGAGGATGCTCCCGGATTTCCATCGGTCCAGGTCGTGACAGTCTTCTCTTGGTCGATTGGGTGGAAGGTCGTCTCGCCATCGATCTCTCCCACCGCGCGCTCTATCAGAGTGATGCGCGGGTTGGCGGCTGCATTGTTGCGACAAAGCGGTAGTGTGGCCCGATTGCACTCGAATGAATAGACCCGTGCCTTGGGAAAGGCGTCGGCTATCAGAATGGAGTCCGCGCAATCGCGGGCTCCGAATTCAAATACGACTTCCGGCTCGCTCATATGCCTGCGGATGAGTGCGGCGAACTTTTTGACATTGCTCATGATACGGCAGTTGCTTCAAGAGACTTGAGGTATCCCATCACCCCCGCGCGGCGTCGCGGAACACCTCTACCATTTTCTCCGCCACTTTGTTTGCGGCATAAGCTTCCCTGAACTTCAATCCGCAATCGCGAACCTCTGCGGGAGACATGGCCATCACCTCATCAAGCGCGGTGAACAGTGACTCGTCGTCATCCAGGGAGAAGCCGCCTTTTGTAGTGGCCACACCCAGGATTTCCTCGACTGATGTGCCCTTCACGAAACAGACGGGAGTGCCGAGGTAATAGGCTTCGAGGGCAGGCAGGCCGAAGCCCTCGATTTCCGATGGCAGGACGAGCGCGCGCGCATGGAGGTAGGCGGCCATCAGCGCGTTGTCTTCGAGAAACGGCCGCTTCACGATGGTCTTCGCGCTGGTCAGCAGATGAGCCACCTCGGGCGGCACGGTTCCGATCAGATGCAGCGTGGGAAGATGGCGGTTCTTTTGAGTCTCCGCATTGTGCCACCAGCGGATGAGGTGCGCCGTGCGCTTGTGAGGCTCGCAGGATGCGAGGTGGATGACGTAATTCTCTTTTTCGGGTTCCACTGGCTGGGGAATGCCCTCGTAGGTGCAAGGTTCGTAGGTGACTGTGATTTCCTTTGCTGGGATACGGTGGCGTTTCATGAACGTCTGGATCTGCCTCTTCGAGGATTCTGAAACCGTTAGAATGCGGTCTGCCTTGCGGAGCGTGTGTTTCAGCATGAGCGCCCAGTAGGTGTATTCCCAGAGCTTGCGCCATTTCGGATAGTGGTCCTCGTCGTATTGGATGATGGTGTCGTGGATCGTGACTACCGAGGGTGTGCAGAAACCATTCAGTAGGGGCAGGTAGCCTTTGGGGAAATAGTGCAGGTCGGGCGCCTGACCATGTCTCGCGAACAGGGGGTGGAAGTGGTCGGTGAGGAGTCTCACGGATTTCCGCCGGGTTCCCCACGGCAGGGTGCGGCTGGTGCCGACGCTTTCGGGTGCCTGTTGTGAGGTTTGGGAGGCTGTGGCCACGATGGTCACCCCGCCACCGGCCTGGAGCGCTTCGAGTACGTCCCGCGACATCCGCGAGATGCCAAAGCTGCGGTCATGACCGGGATTCTGGTCCGCAAGATAGGCGGAAATGCGCAAGGGTGGGCACTGGGGCACCGGTGATGGATGGACGGAAGCGCCTTGTTCGTTTGCTCCCGGCGATTTGCCCATGGCATCGCTCACACGGGCATCGGGCAAGTTAAGCGCCGTGATGAACGCGTTTTCCACCCGTTCGACAAATCGTTGCGGCAGGAAATGTGCCCGGTAGAACGCCTTTGATGCCACAGCCGCTTCATCTCTCTCCCGCACTTGCGGATGCATTTCCGTTAGAGCCGCTGCATAGGCTTCGGGATCCCTTACCGGCAGCAGTCGCGCGGTGCTGCATCCTTCCAGCATCGCCGGAATGCCGGCCCAGCGCGTGGAGACAATCGGAAGCCCCATACCAAGCGCCTCCATCAACACGATCGGGGTGGCCTCGGATGCGTAGTGCGTGGGAAAGAAGAAGATGTCGGACTCCGCGTAGGCCAGCCATTTGTGATCACCTGTTAGCTGGCCCGCGATTTCGACCATTCCATCGAGATCGAGTTCCGCACTCAGATGGCGCACGGTTTTCTCGAATTCTTCCGAGAACCATTTGCCGACGATCCGGAAACGGAAATCTGCCTCTCTGCCCTGCTTCTTGAGTGCCGCCGCAGTCCGTAGGATTTCGAGGATTCCCTTGCCTTCCTGCAGGCTGCCGACAAACAACACGCGGATCGGAGACTCCGGGGAACGGAGGCATTTGGGGACATCCGGGATTTCGATGGCGCATGGACACCATTGCCAGTGTTTGGCTCCGAATGCCGTGTGGGGCGGAAGCTCCTCCTGCGCGACTTCCAACGCGAAATCGACTCCACCATAAGCGAGATGTCCGAGGAACCGACGGATGCATCCGCTTTTCACGAAAACCGGAAGTCCGCTCGCGTGGAAAATAAACACGCTGGATCCTGCGTGAGGGCGTACTGAAATCAGGAAGATGATGTCCCGGAGAAATGGAATCCACTTGGCGCTCGCCGGCGGATAAAACAGCACGCTGTCTGGATGAGCCGCAAGAATCTCGCGTGCCTTTGAGATCAGATGGATAAGGTGCTTGATTTTCTTCCACTGGAACCGGCCCACCTCCAGCATTTCCTCACTGAACTCCATGCGCAGCCGGTGGACATCGAATCCGCTCCAATCATGATTGAAAAGAATCTGAGTCGCCACCGCTTGGCCGTGCCAAGGCGGGGGAGTTTGTCCCATCAGAAGGATGGATGGTTTTTGCGGGGGCATGTTGAGATGATATTGCCGTGGGTTTTTCAATGCTTTGCCATGCGGCATGCATGACCGAGGATTTCCCGGTTTTCCTGATGTCCCGCACCTTGTTTATAGGCAAGGCAAGCGATGACCGGTCGGAGCGGATCGTCCGCCCATCCGGTTTTTGTTAGATATGCCGCGCATTCGGGGCGGCGGAGTTCGCGAAGCGCTGCCTGAATGGCTTCTTCGGGCGGCATCCTCCGGACGAGGCGCATGTCCTGGAGGAAATAATGAACCAAATCGATTCCAGGCATGCCGTCGCGGTGTCCCCATTCCCAATCCAGCACGATCAGTTTGCCATCGCGCTGCTTTCGCAGATTCCACCTTGCGAAATCTCCGTGGCAAATCACGCCGCGCAGCGCAACTCCGAACAAGCTCCGTATCAAGGCTTCGGGCGCATGAACCGCCGAGAGTGCGTTTCCAATCGACTCCCACTCGGGGAAGCGCACGGCATGGCGGGGTTCGCCCGATTGAATCCATGAAACAAGTAGGCGGACTGCTTCCTCATGCATGCCGGGTGGCACGGCGTCACCTGTTAGATAGGGCATTCTCAACACCGTAAGATCCCCGCAGCGATGCAGGCCCAGCATTCGCGGCACGCCTTCTGCCAGCGGATGGATTTCATCCAAGGCCTGCGCCTCCGTGACTAGATTGCGCTCTCCGTCTCCGCCGATGGCGATCTTGGCGACCTCCCATTCTCCGTCGGTCCGATAGCTGGCGATCGCCCGTTTCACCTGATGTTCCGGGCTGCCCAGCAGAACGCCGCATGTTCCCGGATCGATTGACGGAAGGGGAGGAGTGGAAGCCGAGAGCTTGTATCTAACAGCTTGCCGTGGCATCAGCCATGAGTGGAGACCCCACCGGGCGAGGAGCCGGAGCGCCGCAGTCAAGGCGCGGGCCGCCAGCCTCTGAGGCTGATAGAGGCCGAGCGCTCGCGTGGCCGCTTCGTGATGCGCGGGGATTCCGAGGAGCAGGCGACCGTTCCGGTGGAGTCCGCTCATGGGCGACGCTCCCGGATCGAGCGTCCCCAGCACGCTGGAAAGCAGTTCAAGATCGGTCATGGTGTCGGGAGTCCTGCTCTGTCATTCACGGGTTTTACCGGCATGGAGGGCTTTCAGGATTCCCTTCTTGAAGCGGAAAACATGATAGAGAATCCCGTCCACGATGCCGTTGAGGGCTTCATCCTTGAACAGGTTGATTCCATAAACGCGCCGGATCGTTCTTGGTTCCGCCGCCTGGCGTTGCAACCGGAGCACGTTTTCCAGGTCGTTTTTTCCGAGGCTTTTCTGGCTGATGCTTTCGTCGTGCAGGCGGAAATCCGCCAGAACTTTCGGGAAATAGGCGAAGCGTTTTCCGAGATGCGCCAGACGCGCGTAGTATTCCCCATCCATGCAGTAGCCGAAGTCGATATCCAACAAGTGTCCTTGTGCGATTGTCGTTTCACGACGGTAGAAACAAGCGGTGGAGCCGATGTAACAACCTTGTTGAACGAGAATCCTCTTGTCGAACGGGAGCAGGCTCATGCGCCTAAGAAAAGCGCCATTGGCGTCGATGAAATCCCAGCAGCCGTAGATCACATCCGCTTCCGGATTCGCTTCCGCGAATTCCTTCACCGCCTTCAAAGCGCCGGGTTTCAAGCGGTCGTCCGCGTTGAGCCACATCACCCATTTCCCTTGCGCGCGGCGGAAGCCCTTGTTGATGCCGTCGCTCATTCCCTTGTCCAGCTCTTGGAAGAAAGAGGCGTGTGGAAAACGGGAAACGACCGCCGCAGTGTCATCCTTTGATCCGGCATCCATTACCAGATGTTCCAATGTTACACCTTCCTGAGCGGCCACGCTTTGCAGGCATTCTCCGATGTAGTGCCCGTAGTGATAGCTGGCGGTGACGATGGTGAAGTCCATTTGAAATGCGTTCTGACTTCGGCAGAGTATTAGGGAAAAGTCACACAGCTAAAGCGCCGACATCGCTGTCAGCGACTCAAGTTTTCAAGGAAGCAAACTGACTTTCAACTTGAGAAAACCTGCCGGAGCACCAACGGGAATGCTCACCTTTCTGGGTTCTCCGAGAGCGGAAACCGGCCCGTCGCTCAGATCGGGAGGCCCGGGCATGGGCCAAGTGGCTAGGTTTGACGAAGTGAGAACTTGATAACTCAGATCGCTGCGTCCGTGCGGGCGGGTGTAGCGGAAGATGAATGAAGCGCCCTCGATTTTTCCCTGAGGAAGCAATGCCGTGTCATTGCGACCTGGCTCGCCGCCAAGCGCGTATTCTAACAGGAGGGACAATCCGTCGTTGTCATCGTCCAAATCCCAGACAGCGGGAGTAACGGGTTCGCTTCCAAATCGCGAGGCATACCAGGTGGCGGCGGGTGTGCTTGCGAATTGGCCGGTCTGGGCAACGCCGGAGATGCGATATGCTTGGCGTTGTGCTCCGCCAGACTGCACGGCTCTCATGGTCGGTAACACACTCGCCTCGAAGCGCGGTGTGGCCCCAACGGAAGGAGGGAAGAATTTGACCAGTGCGCTGCTCTGACCAGCCGCGAAAGTGGCGGTCCCCGGTGCTGGAGTCACGCCGCTGCCGGAGATCATGTTCACAGCTATGGGAACCGCTTCGGCAAAAGCGGTGGAGCCGGTCCGGGTCACGGGAAACGCAATGCCAGCCGTGATTCCTTCGATCGTAGGCACCGCCGCTTGAATCGTGTAGGTCGCTCCTTTGAGAATCGTGAAGTCATCGCGGATGGATCCGGTCTCGCCGAGGTAGCGGCCGTTCAGACGATTGCCTTCCGTTTCCACTACCATGTCACCGATGGTCGAAAGGCTGACAACGTGGATCGGGTGTGGCGAGGGATTGACGAGCGCGGAAGAGCCGTTCGCCCAGTTCTGGTTGGAACTTGAGGCCCCGATGACCGAGTAAACCGCGCCAGCCCGGGCCATGGCCGCAGGTTTCTGATAGACTCCTCCCGCGAGGGATGGCCCGGTAACGAAACTCCCGGATGTATCCACTCCGCCAAAATCCGAGCCGTTTCCCGGCCACTTGCGCATGGTCGCTGCATTGAATGTGGAACTGTTGCCATAGTGACCGTCGATCAACGCGGAGCGCTCGTAGCAATGGCTGTGGCCATACAACACCAGATCGACTCCATACAATTCAAGCAAAGGAACGATGTGTGCTCTGGGTTGTATCATTCCCAAGTCCGTATCCGAATTGTGCGATCCCTTGGAATACGGCCCCAGATGCATGAAGGCGACGATCCAATCCGCGGAGCACGTTTTCAGGTCGTCCAGCAGCCAATCGACCATGCCATAGGTTCCACCCGGGACATCATCCCAATTACCCGGAGTGTGGGTGTCCAGACAGATGAAATGAATGTTGTTCGCGTTGAACGAATAATAACGCTCGGTTCCTGATGGAAAACCTCCGCACTCTCCGCCGGTGGGAAAACGGAACGAAGTATCGTAAGGCGTGGTCGCCGTAAATGGATAAGGAACCGTATATCCGTCATGATTTCCGAATGCCGACCAGACTGGCGTGTTTCTCAGCAAGGTGGCGTATCTGTCGAAAACCCACCATTGAATCTGGTTGTCGGTGCCGATGTCGTAGGCGTTGTCCCCCAACATGAGAAACGCGTCCGTGCGTTTGCCCGCAGCGGTCGTCACATTCATGTAGGCGTTGTAGGCATTGACCGGATAGATCGAGCCGTATCCGGAATCCCCCACCACCCAGAACCGGAAGAGGGATGTGTCGGCAGGCGTTCCCGCAGTGCGGAACCAGTGGTTTGGCCCTCCGAGGTTCACTGGGGTTCCGGTGATTGGATTGCCCTGCACCCGGTAAAAATAACGGGTCGCGGGTTGGAGTCCCGTCAAGGTGACCGCGTGATCGGTCCTTTCTCCGGGAATGGTAACAGGTGCCCCTAGTGAATTTTCCGTGAGGCCGATGCGGATCTCGCTGGTGGTCGCCGCGTCGGTCCTCCAGCAGATGGTCATGCCAGTAGATGTCGCGGACTGGAGTGAAGGGCCGCGCGTTACTTGAGCCGCTTCCAAGAATGCAATCAGCGGGAGAAACAACAGGCCGATAACCGGGCAATGGTTCATGAATGTTAATCTCATTCGGTTTCAAGCATGAATTTGTAAAAACTCCTTACTTTTGCGTAGTCGAATATAACAACTTCCACTTCCTCCCAGTCGCCCTCGGTTCTTACTACCCGCTCGTTGTATTCGATCGGTTGGAGCAGCCGCCAGTCGGAGAGATTGGTGCTTGCCATGAGGCGGTAATGGATTCCTGGGTTCGAAGTCGCACTCATTCTCGGGAAGAGGATGCGTGACATTTTGGCGCTGCGTGTTGACTGGATGGGAAGACCCGCTTTTCGGACAGTTCTGACGGGATCGTAGGAGCGCGGGACACCGCTGTTCAAATCCAGATCAAATGCGAATTGGAGCAGGTCGGATACTCCGTCCGCGTTTCGATCATCCGGCGTGCCGCCCGTTACAGCGACATTCTGTGACCAGGTGCTGAATTGGGTATTGGCACCAGCGGCGGTTTCGACCCTCACCCGGCAGAAAACTTTTCCGCCGTTGACGATTGGCAGGCCAATGGTGACTTGTTCCCATCCCGATTCCACCGGTGCAATCGCGAGACGCGCCTCGTCCACCGCGAGCCAGTTGCTAAGATCGGTGGATTGCTCCACGCGATAGACGATGCCGGGGTTGGATGACTGGGTTCGGCGGGCGAAGCGGAAATCGAGAATCTGTCTGATGGTTCTGGAATACTGGGGAAGTCCGGTGATCGTATTCGGTGGCAGGCTTGCCCCCGCCAGTGGTGGCGGGGTGAGGGTGGTCGGCAGATTGAATCCAAAGTTGGCGATATTCGCGAAGTTGCTTCCGGGTGTGTTGCCATTCACCACACTGTCCGTAATTGGTTCCAGAGTCCGGTATCTGCTGGAAAGCCACTTTTCAAATCCGCTGAGCTGGCTGCCGGTCGCCGCGAGTGCCCAGCCGAATACCTTGAAGCCATGGTAGTAATAGGTCAGCGGTGTGTGCAGTCTTACAAAGACGTTCGCGGAGTTCCGCAATGCAGCGGGTATGGAAACTTTGTAGAGTCCATTGCCTTTCCCAGGTGGGAACGGAACCTCTAGCCAAGAGCCGTCCACTCCCGTGGGTGAAAACGAACAGGTCGGAAACGGCAGGAAACCAGCAGGCAAATCCGCCCCGAAGACAAATGTATCGACCTTGCCTTGAAACTTGGCGGTCGAAACTTTCACCGTCAGGCTCTTCATGTTGATCCAGTGGCAACCCAAATCCACTCCTTTGAACGCCACGAGATGATCGGCCCGCTTGTAAAATCCGTGTTCGAAGATTTGTGCCGGATAGATGATTTCATCGAACGCCCATTTAGCTCTCTCCGACGGGATTTGCGAGGGTGGTTTGAGCGAGCGGAAACCGGTTTCTTTCAGGGTACGGAACATGCGGTGGACCACCCGGCCGTCCTGAAGTGCGAGCAGTGCATATCCGGGCGCGTTCCCGTCATTGTTGGACTTCGGATTCGCCGAGGTGACCTCCATCTGAATGAATCGGGTGCTGCCATTGACGAGCATGTAATCGCCGAATGCGTGGCCATGGCCACCAACCACCCAGACTACGGCTTGATGGTTTGCGAATGTATCCGCCAGTATCCGTTTGAGGCCGGTTTCAGACCATAAGTAGAAGAACGAGGGGTGGTGGGCGATGATGATCACCTCCTGGTTGAGTGGAATGAGTTTCGCTTCATCCTTAAACCACGCGAGCTGCCTCGCATCCATCATCCCTCCGTTGCCAGAATTCAAGAGAAAGATCGGAACGCCCCCAAGAATGGTTTTCTGGTAGGGCGGTAGTTCGAGTTCCTCCCGCCAGATTTCCGCGTCGGTGTCCGTGACGTCGGTATCGTGATTTCCAGGCACGGCCCAGACCCGCATGCCGCTCCTGAACCGGTTGATCTCCTGCTTCGCGAGGCGGAATTCTTCCCGCGCACCCAGTAGGACGCTCGGGTAGCGGCTTCCTCCCACGCTGACGCTGTGTTGGCTGATTAAGTCTCCGGCGATCGCCAGATCGGTTACGGTGGGAATCAGATTGTTGATTTCATTAATGAGTCCGTCGTCCCATTTGTCGGTCCAGTAACGGGGAAGATCGTTCATCAGGCAAATGTGCGCATCACCGATGACGGCCAGCACGGCGGAGTTGTTAGATAAGGGATTGAAGCCCGATGCCGCCAACTGGCTGCTGATGTCCTGTGGAGGTGCGACCGGAATTTCATCAGCCGATGCGCGGTTCATGGTGCCGCCGATGAAAGCGGTTCCAGTGGTCAGGATGAAGTTTCTTCGGGTCGTGATCATTCGCGTTATGAAATTCGAACGCGGGAAGTTAGGATTGAATTCTGGAATTGCCAACCCGGTTAGCCCTGATTTAAGTGTGGGGGATTTCCCTTCAAGATAATGTTTAACTTATCTTGATTTTCCATCAACGTAACTCTCCACCCATTGGACGGCGCGTTGAAGCAGTTGAATTCCATCGTCAATGCGCAGCTTTTCTTTGATGCGCGCCCGGTAGCTTTCAACGGTTTTCACGCTAAGATTCAGGTTTTCGGCGATTTTGCGAGTTCCCATGCCACGTCCGATCAATTGGAAGACCTCGAGCTCCCGGTCGGCGAGGCATGCTACAGGTGAAACAACGTGGTCGTGCAATCCGCCAACCATGCGTTTGACCAGAGCCCCGGCTAAACCTGCGCTCACATGGACTCCGCCATGAAGAACCTTGCGAATGGCATGGAGGATGTCGCGCGTGCTTTCCTGCTTACTCATGTAGCCCATGGCCCCTGCCCGGAGGACACGCTCCGCGTAGAGGCTTTCATCGTGCATGGAGAGGACGAGAACGGGAACCGACGATCCCTGGATTTTGAGATCCTTGATAAGATCGAGTCCGCTGGAGTTGCGCAGACTGAGGTCCACGATGGCGATGTCCGGAACCATTCTGCCGATGCCTTCCAGAGCTTCAGACAGATCGCTGGCTTCGCCACAAACCTGAAGATCCGGTTGTTGGTCGATCAATTGGGCGAGGCGCTCTCGCACCATCGGATGATCGTCCACAAGGAAGACCCGTTTGCGGGACAGTTCCGGGGTTGGAGCGGGATCGTTCATGCGGTAGTCTCCAAGATTGCCTCGATAGGCAGGGTGCAGGTGACACAAGTGCCGTGGCCCGGTTTGGAGTCGATTGCCAAGGTGCCTCCCATGAGGTTGCTGCGATAGTTCATCAGACTTAGGCCGATGCCGCGGCCGACGGAAGGAGATGCGTCCATTCCCTTGCCGTCGTCCGTCACCGTGAGACTGAGCTGGCCCGACTGGATATTGATGAGGATTCTGATGGATTTCGGCAGGCCGTGGCGGGATGCGTTGGTGATGCATTCCTGGGCGATTCGGTAAAGATGTACTGCGGAAACAGGGTCCAACTGGGATTCTCCTCCCTCAAAACGTGCGGTGCAGGAGATGCCGGTTCTTTCCTGGGTGGTGCTTGCTAGGGTTTTCAGGGCGATTTCAATGCCTTCCTCAATACCTGCGGGATAGAGTCCGTGCGCGAGTCCGCGGGCCTCGCTAATGGCGGCATTGATCAGGCTTGCGATTTCACCGGCATCCGCAGCCTCGGAAACCAGATTGCGGGATTCCAGCCTGCTTTGCAGGGATCCCGCCGCGAAAGCCACGCCGACGAGATGCTGGCAGACGCCGTCGTGCAGGTCTTGTCCGATTCGCCGTTGTTCCCTTTCGCTGGCTTCGGCGATGCGCTTCTCGGTCGCCCGGCGGGCTGTCAGATCGGTGATGACCATGACAACTCCCGCCTGCTGGCCCTGCGGACCTAACAGGGGTGGAGCCGTGATTTCCAGGAGCTTCGCGTTCCGTTCGTCACCCGCACGCAAGGACATTTCTACCGGCTCCGGAAGCCTTCCGGTTGCGGCAAGTCGGAGCGTGCCCGGCTTGTTCGCATTGTGTGTCGCGGGGTCGGTGTTGGAATTTTCGATTTGTCCCACCCATTGCAGGGCATTGTTTCCGAGTTCGTTACTTCCGAAGATGGATTCCGCGGCCGGATTGAAAACGATGATGTGGCCATCCGCTCCCACCACGACGACGCCGTCTCCCATGCTGTTGAGGATGGAGCGGAGGATTCCGTCCTGTTCCAACAAGGCCGCCTCGGTCTTCCGCCGGCCGCTTACTTCGACGGTGAGCAGGGCCGTAATTAGAAAGAATGACAAGCGGACGGTGGCGTTCCAGAACGGGATAAGTGGACTGGAGTAGGATTGTTCGGACGCGAGTTCCGCAAGCAACCATACCGTGGCCGCGCACAAGCACAGGATGATCGCCTGCCCTCGCCCTGAAAACCAGGCCGCGAGTGCGATGCCCGGCAGATGGAATGCGGAAAGAGAGATTTCCGGCCCGGTGAGCCAGTCCAGGACACCGATGCACACGATCCATGAAAACCCGACGACCGTCGGCGGGAAGGGCCAGCGGAATTTTCTGTCGCCAAATGGACTCACGGTGTCGCCATGGGTTTCGGATTTGATGAAATCGCCCGGCATTGTCCCGGCGATACCACATTTCATCGTCTCACATCCACCGCATGGATGCGGCTTTGCTGGGAGGCGCGATCAGTCCCTGGCTTCGCGGGAACAAACCTCGCGGTATGCGTTCAGCATCAGCTCGTGTTTGTGATCCCAAGAGTAAAGCTCGCGCAGTCGCGCATGGGCGCGCGCGCCGTCCGGGCGGATCCGGTTTCTTTCGGTGAGATAGAGTGAAATCGCGTCCTTCAACCTTGCGGTCACGTGTCGGGGCGAACCGGATGGATCGACCTTGATTCCGCAGCCGGTGCCCACCGAAAGGGCGTGGCCGCCACGGTCCAGAACGATCGCGGGCATGCCGCGCGAGAACGCTTCCAGGACCGAGAGCCCGCCACTTTCATAAAGGCTGGGGGCCACGAGCACGTCATGACTGTCGAACCACGACGCAAGATTCTCGCGCGGCACTGCCCCGGCGAAGGTGATCCGGTCTCGGATGCCCAGACTGTCCACGATTCGCTCCAGTCTGGATTGGTCACCACCCGCGCCGACGATCGTCAAGCGGACCGCATCCGGTGGAAATGCGGCCAATGCGGGAAGTAACAGACGCAGGCCCTTCAAGGGGTGCAGTCTCCCGACGAACAACAAGCGAAGCGGACCTTGATCCGTTAGATCCTTTTCAGGTGGGGCTTCACTTGGATCGAAGCCGATGGTAGGCATCACCCGCACTATCCGCGATGACCGCGAGATCAAGCGGGCGGTCTCGGGAGTGGAGGCGAATGCGATGCTCTGCGCTTGTCTCATGGGAACCAGCAGATCGACGCAATGTCCCGCGACGAAGGTGGTGAAATTGCGGAATGCCTCGCGGACGATGGCGGCCAGGCTCCCGCAGCTAGGAATCAATCCCCACGGGGCCGTGTCCGCTCCGCCTACCGGTCCCCAGACAAACGGCAGGCCGCGGACGAAAACCGGCATCCGGAACGACGCGAAGGTCACATGGTGGACTAGGTCAAACGATGTCTCCCTCATCAACTCCGAAACCTTGCCGCGCAGTTTGAACTGCCACATCCAGTAATACGGATGCATCATCCATCCGTGGCGTTTTTTTAGTCTCCTCCAGATTGGCCCGAGTTCATAGTATTCAAACCTCGGGCGGCTCCTGATTCCGGGTTGCGCGGTGAACCAGTCGTCGATCCGCTTGCGATTCTTTTCTTGTGTTAGAACCGTCACATCGCAACTCGACGACATCAAATGCGCCCATTTCCATCCCACTTCGGGCTCCGACCCCTCATCCGGCTCGCAGGCGAATGCGAGCATCAGCACGCGCGGCCTCATGGGAATGGACGGATGTTCGGTATGCAATGCCATGGTTTTCACCCGCAGTTGGGCTGGAGTGTCGCAGGGCGGGGCAGTGGACGGGGCAGCGCGGATACTATTGTCTCCGCATCCCAAGTTTCAGACGGCAATTTCCGGGGTGATCCGGCACAATGGCTCCAGCGCGTCCTCTGGTTCATGGAAATCGGCCGGGGACAGGAATCTTGCGAGTGCCGCTGGCATCGATCTGGAAATCCAGCCATGGAAATCCTCCCCGCCTTTTACCTGTTGTTCCAAGCTTTCCAGACTTGAGCTATTCACGATGAATCTTGGAACCCGGAACCGGTTCTCGTTCACACGCACACCGCGATGCTCGACGGCAAGTCCGTAGGCATATCCTGCGCGTTCCGTGACCTTGATCACACGGTCGTCCACGTTCCTGCCATACTTTCCATAAGGATAACACATGCCGATTTCTCTCAATCCTAGCCTGCGTTCGATGATTTCCTTTGATATGCGAAGCTGGAACTCGATCCCCTCGTCGGGCAGATGACTCAGCATCGGGTGGTCCCAGGTGTGGCTGCCGATGGAAAAGCCGTTTTCTATCAGTTTCTCCGCGTCGTCCCAGGACAGTATCTCGAAGTCCGCCTTTGCCTGCCGCAGCACCGATCTAAAACGTTGTAGCGCGCGTGGATTGCGTTCCACGATTCCGATCGTGGGGTAAACGGTAAAAGTTACACCGTGGTGCAATGCGATCGGCATAGCGAGCGTCGCGTTGTCCTTGTGTCCGTCATCAAAAGTCAGTGCGACTGCCGGTCGCGGATTCCCGCGCCGGTCCGCGTTGAGAAGCGTATTCACACCCAACACGTCGGTGTGCGCGGTAAGCCAGCCGAGCATGAGGTCGAAATCATCGGGATGAATCGAGCTGTGAGGGGCGTGTGGCCGGACTGAATGGAAACAAAGGATGGCTTTCCTCCCGGTGGTTTCTTTACCGAGCCGAGAACAAGTGAGGCGCAAACCGCTCTGGACAAGGGCTTTGACCCGTCGGCCGTTCATGGGGTGGCTGAGGGAAGGACTAGCGTGGAATTCGCCGGAATGCAGATCACCTTGTCGCCGTATCCCAGCACTTGGCGGCTCCAGGTTTGCAATGTTCCGCCATCTAGGACAAAGCACCGGTAGCCGATGGAGTCGAGTAGTTCGGGCATCGTGGATTGCAGATCGGGAAAGCGATTCCTCACCTCGGCGCTGTTGTAGGCCTTGAGGATGAGATGCACCTGGTGGGTGCGCAGATAGTTGCGGGCGGCGGTAAGGCAGGGGAGTTCGAATCCTGCGGCGTCGAGTTTCATCCAGACTCGGCCGTTCCATGGTTGGTCACCGAGCAGCGTGGGAATGTCGAACATCGGAACGTCAGCGACTTCGGAATTCAGATCGAGCACCGCCCCCTTGGTCTTGCTGTCCGTGAAGAGGTGACAGCGGCCGCAATGGTCGCCGAGCGCTCCATGGACCACCCTGGAGTTCTTGATGCCGTTGTCTCGGAAATTCTTCCGGATGAATTCACAGAGATCCGCTTGCGGTTCGAGGGCGATCATTTCGCCGTCCGGTCCGATGGCGGCGGCGGCGATCAGACTGTATTCGCCGACATGGGCGCCGATATCGACAAAGCGGTCGCCAGGCGCGATGTGGCGGCCCATCCACGCCGCCAACCCGGGTTCCGAAAACCTGCGGTAGTAAATTTGTGCCGCAGATCCACTGAGTGGAATGGTGATACGGTATCCATGATGCCACGAGCGGATGACAAAGGGCCGCTTGAGAATCTTCCAGCGAAGTTTCCAGTGGATTTTTCTCAACAAGATCATTGTCAGGCGGAAGCGGGGAGTATCGGCAAAACGGATCGGAGGATTCTCCCTAGACTGTGTTACAACCCCGGAGAGGGCTTGATGGCATCAGTGCGGATCGTGGTAAGCCAGAAGATGCGGGTGAATGCCGCCATGATCCCTGTGAACCACCCGGTAGCCGAATTCCCGCAGGAGTTTAGCAAGCGGCATTTCGTTCGCGTGATCATCGCACTCAATGAACAAGAGACTTGGTCGATACTTGGCGATGAGATCCGAGGCCCCCCGGACCGCAGCCAGCTCCTGCCCTTCGACGTCGATTTTGATGACGTCCACGCGGGCTAGATCGCGCTGGGCCGCGTATTCGGTTAGATTTTGGATCTGGATGCGGATCGTATCCACCGGATTCTTCTCGATGGATACCGAGGATGCGGTGGGGTCGTCGCCAAGGTAAAACGCGGTTTCTCCAGTGGTTTCCCCCACCCCGCATTGGTTCAATACGACATTGTGCAATTGGTTGCGCTCCACGTTTTCCTTGAGGTATTGGAAAGTCCTCGGATCGGGTTCGAAGCAATGGACCTCCGCGTCCGGGCCAATCGCCGCCGCGCCGATCAGCGTGTACTCGCCGATATGGGCACCACAGTCCAGCATCACCATGCCAGGCCCCAGATGGCGGGTGATGATTTCCACCGCTTCCTTGTCGCAATACCCCTTGCCAAGATACATGCCGTAGGATGCGGAAGTCTCCCCCAGACGGATGGTCATACCGCCGGGAAGAGTGAGCATGACCGGCGTGCCGGGGCGGAGCTTCCAGTGCAGGTGCCACCGGAGACGGCGCACCAGTTGCATAGATGCTCTCACGGGATGCTGGAAGAATTGTTCTTGGCGAAGTACTCGGAGCAGTCGGTGGACCATTGGTTTATGAGGTTGGAAGGTAAAAGGTGTTTCAATTCAGGCGTTTTAAAAGTGACCAACTGGAGTGAAGCGGCCGGGGTCAGTCCTGGCTGGCCACCGTCCGATAGATCGTTTTCAACAAGTCGCCAACCCGTGCCGGGGAACACATTTGCCGAAGGTCTTGCAGCGCTTCGGCGGAGTGCCGCTGGCAGGATTGCGGGTCGGAGAGCACCCGCCGGATCGCCTCGCTCCATGCGGCGGCATTGGGTTCCACCGTCATCTCCTGCCGTTGCTCGTCATTGAAAAAGCTCGTCACGCAGGCACCGCTACCCACGAGAACCGGAAGTCCGCTGGCCATGCCTTCCATCAGCGCGTATCCGAATGATTCGTATCTTGATGGCATGCAGAAGATGTCACACTCCGCAATGGCGAGGTCTTTCTCGTCTCCGAACTTGGGACCGGCGCACTCTACGAACTCATCCGCTCCCACGAATTCAACGTAGTCCTTCAGTTCTCCTATCCCGTGATTCCGGTCGTAGCCGATGCAGCGTAGTTTCACAGGGAAACCTTTGGAATTGAGTTGCTTCACCGCCGCGATCAGCAGGTCCAGGCCCTTCATGTCGATGTCATACCGCCCCAGGGTGCAGAGCAAAGGCACTGCGTTTTGCTGTGTAGCGCGGAGTCCCTTGCCATGTGGTTCTTCCGCCGCTGCCTGATCCACCACCAGGGGAATTACTTCGATCCGGATTTGAGGCATGAGACCGCGCAGCTCCTCCGCTTCGCGGGGTGTGGAGCAGATTGCGGTCCGGATTTGTTTGGTCAGCGTGCGGTCGAGGATATGCCAATAGAGTTTCTTCTTGAAAGAGTTCCGGGTG
The DNA here is from genome assembly GCA_031372635.1 of Akkermansiaceae bacterium. Taxonomy (GTDB): domain Bacteria; phylum Verrucomicrobiota; class Verrucomicrobiia; order Verrucomicrobiales; family Akkermansiaceae; genus Luteolibacter. The sequence continues at coordinate 18,481 of JANMLQ010000180.1, forward strand.
AAAACCTGCTTGGACAAAGCCCCATGGGGGGTAAGCAGGATCCTTATCGGACGGCCAGTGATATGCCGACGGAGCTTTTCCAGCAACAACAGCAGATAGATCACGGTCAGTTTCAGGTCGAATGCACCGTGAAGATGCACCACATCGGCTTGCTTGGCCTCTTGACGGAACGTCAACAAGCGTCCGGCAAGCCCGGAACCGCCTGTGATCCGGATTCCGGAAACCACAGGTGGGGACGCGGATGGCGCCACCACAGTGATCGTGAAATCCGCCGGATCCAGTGACTGGATCCAGCGGCTGATGGCCATTCCCGATCCCGTTGCGGAATTAAACTGGGGAGCCCAATGTAGGATCTTGATTCCCGCGCCTGCGCGGGACAAACGATGGGCATCACTTGGGGGAGTTCGGGCTGCGGTGCGTTCTGGCTGGCATGAGACGGAGTTGGCAAGGACGACTCCCGAGATGAAGTTAAATATCCGTTCCCAGCCCGTCCACGCAATCCGGGTAAACGCGTCTGGATTCGTGCTGTGGGCAGACTCTGAAGGATGGCAGGGGGTTCTCAAGGCGGGAACAAGGTTGCAGGCGTTCTTCAAGATGATGGCCCGTGGCTACCAAGGATAGTCAGGATCGGCCCGAATTATTTGTGGGGAAATCCATTACATTCGGATTACCACAGTTCCTCAATATGAAAAAAACCTCATGCATGACATCGGCTATGGGCCTGCTTGCATCGACGATGCAGAAGCGGGGCGAGGTCGCGCAAAGATCCAAGTAGGCCTGGCGTGATTTTGCAAGCGCACCCGCATCCACCTCCTGTTTGCGGGTTAAAAGGACATCGGCGGGCGCATCGAGAAACACCACCCGGTCCGGCTGTGGCATGTAGCGGCACGCGAGCCAGGCCAGCCACAACGGCCCGCCGTAGCGGTAGCGTCGCGGGTCCGCCAGCATGTCTCCGTGGTAACGGTCGAATATCAGATATCCGTTCCGCCTCTCGCGCCCCAGATGAAGCCACCATGCCACCCGCCAGTTTAGCCAAAGCCAGCCGAGTTTCAGAATGGAAGCAGCGTTACCTCTGGGACTGCTGCCATGAGGATCGTCAGCACCGGAATGAACGTGAGATTTACCTGATGCGAATGGCTTCGGTCGCCAGTGACCGGTGGACACCCGTTCGCCTTCATCAAGCAAACGGGCCGTCACTCCGGCGATGACCGTGGACTTGCCGGAGCCGTCGCAGCCGAGAAAAGCGATGAATGGCATGGATCGGTGGGGGAATTTAGGATGGCGCGGGGCTAATCAAGCCAAGCGCTCGCGGCGCATGCAGCGGTTGTGCAAGTGTTCCTCGATGATCCGGCTGATGGAATCCACGTTGACATGCGGTTCCGTGGAGAAGATGCAATCCGTTGGAATAAATTCCGCCATCAGTCTGGAAATCTTGGTAGTGACGATCAGTGTGCTTGATATCAGATCCTTGATGTTCTGCGGATGTGGATTCCCGAGTTTGAGGAAGCGACGAAAATGCAGGCGTCCAAGATCCTTTTGCAGCCGGAGCGCAATGTCTTCGAATCCCTGCCCTTCCACAATCACGATCAATCCGCTGGGTTGCAGTACCCGCTTCAGAATCCGCCGCAATGAAGCCACATGAAACCATGGCGGCTTGCTGGCAGTGCGGGACCGCAGGGCTCTGATTGTGTTGCCGATCTCCACCGCATCCCACGAGGCAAGATCCATGTCCCATGTTTCCCGCAGCCATCGTTGACAAGAGGTGCGCACCTGTTCCGGGTATCGGGACATTTCGCCGGTCACGTCTTCTGGCGATTTGTTTTTTACGGCCGCCTTCGTAAAACGGTAGCGGATTTCCATTTCATCGGAAACACGGAATCCACCGGATGGCATGCGGATTCTTCCCGCGAGCAACTCCCACGACGGGATCAGGATGGATTCATTGCGCCTATAGTCGGAACAGGCGTCCAGCGCGACCGCTTGCCCAGGATCGTTGATTGCGGAGCAGACGCAATACGCGGCAGTGGATTCGTGGCGCAGCACCTGGCAGAGTATCCAGCCCTGGCTTTCGCACCACTCGTTCACCAAAGAAACGAGACGACGAAAGCCTGCGGTATCCAGCACGAAATCAACATCGGATAGCGTTCCCCCGAAGCCATCGCGCCATCCGTGGAGAACCGCCGCTTCGACGTGCTGCTTCTCAAGAAAGGCAAAAAATCCTTGAACGAATGAGGACGTGCCATTCATGAAAACGAGATCGGGGAACGGACTCTAAAAACGGACGTCCGGCATCCGCTGCGGGTTGCGGCTCGGTGTTGCCGTCAGGAGTGGATGTCATTTCCAATACCTTGCAGTCGTTGCAGTTGGGCGGCTGCCACAAGACCGACTTGATCACCATGCAAACTCGCGTGTGCCTGCAAGGGTTTGCCCGATTGACGGATCGAGGATGATTTCCTGAATGAATTGAGAAGCCCGTCGGCAACGCATTCGGGATCGTCCGCATCGGGAATGGCTTGGCCGCACTCGTAAGCAGTCACCAGATCACAGAAGTGGGTCTCGGGTGACACCACCACCGGAACGCCAAGGCCCAGCGACTCGCGAAGTGCTCTGGGAAATCCATCCCAGTGCGAAAGCAGAACTGAGGCATCGGCGTCATTCAGAGGCTGCAAGGAGCCTTTCGGATACTTGCCGGGACCCAACCACTCGACGTTGCCCGCAAGCGCGAGTTTTTCGATTTGTTTCAAAGTCTCGACTCCGCCGCCATGGTAATCCGGACCGATCAAATACAGTTTGGCCCCGCGCTTGAATTCGTCACTCCGCTTGCAGGCAACGGCGAAGCCTTCGAGGAGCCGGTCGATTCCTTTCATCCAATAGTCTAGGCGCGACCAGAAGACGAAGCGGAACACACCGGATTCCATGCCGCAGGATTCGAACCAGTTCGGCGCGGCGGGCGGTGGATTCACCGGCTCAGCAGGCCATGGCAGATCTACGCAACTTCGCTCATCCACTCCGATCAGCGTTGCCAGTTCGCGTTTTGAAAAAGACGAAAAGGTGATCCATCCTTTGATGGTGCGATCACGAAGAACCCGCATCACCGTGAGAGCAATGCCTTTTTGAATGGAGCTGGAAAGGTTTGCCGCTGTGGTGGTCCACCTTGAGCGGCTGGTTGTGATAGATTTTTCGAGGGAACGGACATCTGGATTCTGTTGGAACAATCTCCGTCCCAGCGCCGCCCGGGTGATTTGTCCGAAGTCTTCGACAATTACCGGCAGACCAAGAACCGCGCAGAAGAGCAGCGTGGCAATCGCGTCTGCGGTGAGCGGAGCCTGCAGAATCAAGGCGTCGATTTGCTTTTCCTTCAGGCCGGAGATGACGGCCCACAATTCCCGTAGGTTCCGGTAAACTAGGCACTCGATGCCCTCCGGCTTCAGGTTCGTGGTCTGAGCACGCCCGATGAGAAGCAGTTGCGCATGTTTGGCCAGGGCACGGGCAACGGCTTTGGCTTCAGCCGGAACCGCGTGGTCTAGGCCGAAGACATCGCGATAATATATCGCAAGATTGAGTTTCCTTGCCATGGCAATGCAGTCCGATCCTCCGGCGGTTCACCAACCCACGTCCAGGAACGATTCATACTCCGCCGGTGTTCCGAGAATTTGGTGGCGCGCGGCTTTGTCGATCACGAATTCTCGCCCTTGGGCGATCAGTTCATTATAGAGCGGAGCCACGTAAAACTCGCCCTTTTCCGTTTGATTCCGCTCGATCGCATTCCTCGCGACTGTTAGGAAATCGGAGCATCTGGAGAAATGATACAATCCCGTCAGGGCATGATAGGAAATGGGAACCTTTTCGCGCACTTCGACCACCTTACCAGCATCATCCAGTCTTGCGAAGCTGAAGCGATCCTCATCCGAATGGAAGCTGCCCAGCACTCCGTCGTGGGTGGTGTCGCTGAGGAGTGCTGCGAGCGAGGGCGAATCGAATGCCGTGTCGATGTTGAAGATGACAAGTCCGCGTTCTGGAATCAGGAGATGCTCCGCCTTCATCACCGTTTCCGCTTGTCCCCGGGTGACTTGCGGAAGCCATACAAACTCCGGTTTATTCGCTGCATAGCGTTCGGTGACGAGTCCTTCGATGTCCTTTCGCTGGGATTCCAAGCCGACAAAGACCATTCGTGTCACCAACGGAAGCGGAATCGAATCCACGCTCCATTCGAGCAGCGTCTTGCCGTGGGCCGGCAGCAGCGACTTGGGCAGGGCATACCCGGCCTGTGTGAAACGACTGCCAGCGCCCGCCATGGGGATCACGAGGTTCATCGCGCGTTTCCGGGTTCGCTGGTGGCGGTGTCGTGAAGTTCCTCCCGGTTCGCCGGGAAACTCGACCCATCACCCGCGATGCTGTCCCAGTCGGAGAACCGGAATCCATTGTCATCGACGTAAACCTGCGCCCAAGGCTTTCCGAAGTAAATCTCATCAAACGGGATCTCATGACGCTCCAGCCACTCCAAGGTGTCTTTGGCGATGCGGGCTTGAACCTTGCCCACGTTGCCATCACAAGTTTTCATATGGCGAGCGGTCTGGATGATGATGTAATGGCCGGCCTCCTTAAGGGCCTTGATTTTCCCGATCGCTCCGGGAACCGGCTCCACGGTGCGGTAGGTTTCGCCGGGGGATTTGAGTTTGGAGATGACTCCATCGAGATCGAAGCAGATTCGCATTGTGGTTCTTATGTGTTCAGGTTGGTGAAATGCATGTTGCGGCGAGTTCCATGCCGCGCAGGAACATCGTGAGCTGACGCCGCGGGTCGTCGGCATGGAGCGGGCACATCGATAGGAATAGGGAGGCCGTGATCAACGGAATTGTTTCCGCCGGGCCGTGGGAACGCCCAATGATCCAATCCGTCATTTCCCCGAGCCAGAGCGACGAGCCGCGTTCCGCCAGTTTCAACGTCCAATTCCGGCCATCGTTCCTCAGTTCGTAGAGTCCGTTGACGATGAAATCATAGCCGCCGGTCGTGGAATGGGAGAGTTTCGCGAGATCATACCGTTGGTCGCCATAGATTCCGGGAAAGGCGCTGCCAAACGAACCTCTCGGGTCGATGAGTCGAACAACACCGCTGCCGTGGTCGAAAAGAATGTTATTGAAGCAGAAATCGCCATGATAGATGCAAAAGTGTCCTTCGTTGTAAGATGATTCCACCGAAGCCTCGATCACGGTGAGGATTTCGCTGAGTCGGGGAATCCGGCGACCGTTGATGGTTAGGCTGCCGCTTTCCAGGCTGGAACGAAAATCAGTATCCTGAATCGTGGCTAGGTAGGAATCCACCCTCTCGATGGTTTTCCCCCATAGGAAATCGCGTGCCGTTTTCGGCCCAATGGAGGCGGGATGCTCGCGGAACAAGGCAAGCACGCTGTCCAGCGATTCGAACGCCCTCCACCAGGTCTCCTCCGTGAGGTTCCAGAACAGCAGATACTCCGCGAGGCTCGGGTAGCCGTAGTATTCCATTTCATAGGACTCGGTGCCGCCACCGTTATCCCGGCGCGACAGAAGCCGCGGGAACAAAACCTTGAGACGCTCGGGAAGGCCGCTGAAATAATCCGCCTCCAGTGACAGCTTGAGTGTGTCTGAAGACGATTTGACGAGCGTGCCGCGCGCGGGGTCCACCCTGATCGCGTTGAACGATCGGCTGCTGATGAGTTTCGCGAGGCTTCGATGGTAATTGCCCTCGTGTCCGAAATCGAGCCACTCCACATCGTTGACCAAAACCTCGCCGTTAGCGGCAAGTTGTTCGATCACGGAAAGAAGGTCGTTGGATTGTTCGGATCGGGACAGAGCCTGCTCTAGCCGAACTCTCGTGGTTCGGAAGATTCCAATGAAGGCCCGTGCTTCCGCCGGGGGGCGGCTGCCTTTCCGGTGGAAACGAACTCCGGTCGCGTCGCTGGTGATCGCCGCCCAGTTTCCGCGCCGTGGAATGCCGGCGACTTGGACCTCTCCGCAGGCGGGCATGGTGGTTGGCACGCTGGTGACAAGGTTGACGATGATGTCGTCACCGGTCGTTGCGGCGCAGGCGAGACGGAGTGTCTCAATGACCGAATCCGTCGGCGGAAGGCCATGCAGTTCGAAAGCATATCGGTGCGGATCGATTTCGCGGGACACCTCCGATACAAAAGCCTGGTCCACGAACAAATGAATCGCGGCGGGATCGTCGTCATAAGCCTTGATCACCTGTGCGGCCAAGGGCTTGGTGTGAACGGGGATCAGCGCCGGACACGAACATCCCGCCCTGATGAACGGAAGTTTCTGTGAGATGTCACCACCCGCAAGGATTAGGACAACCGGACCTTTTGAAGTTTGATTCATCAGCTCGCTAGCGGTGGGCAGAGGGAAACGATTAAAAAGGGAATTGCGGCGTGTCTTACTGAGTTATTCTCTCTCAGCTCCAAAATCGGCATCAAGAACCCAAGGACTGCTCCGGGGTGACTCAGTGGCCTTTAAGTATAATCCTGTTAGCCCCCACTACCGTGGCACCGGAGGGGACATCCTTGGTGACGACGGCGTTGGCTCCGACCACGGCATCGTCGCCTAGAGTTACCGGCCCGAGAATTTTCGCGCCGGCTCCGATGTAAACGCGGTGGCCGATTTTCGGCGCAGCCATGACGCCACTGCGGTTGCCGATGGTGACTTGATGGCCGATGACCACGTCATCGCCGAATTCGACTCCGCTGCTCACGACGATTCCGAAGGGATGGGGCAGGAATACCGATTCGGGCAGGGCGACGCCGAGGTCGCAGTTCAGATAGGCGGAGTAGATTCTGAAAACTCCGGGAGTCCGTTTGCGGGAAAGCGCGATAAGCCAGTTCGCCAATTTGCCATTGGAAATGTGCGGATCGTGCGGATGGCTGCGTCTCATGGAAACGGATTGGGAAGGGGAGCGGAGGAACTCACTTGTAATTCTCGATGACCTTCCTGCCCATGAGCTTGTTCAGCATGCGGGATACCCGGTTTTTCAGGGAGAAGAAGGTTTCGAATGCGGCGAATGAGTAATCTGCGGCGAGTTTGTCGAGTTTCGACGGATCGGGAGGATAGCCCGCCAGGCGTTCACCATTGCGGGTCCATTCGAGGTCTCTGAAGACCATGGAAGCGGGGTGTTTCCACTTGGCATAGTGACCGTAACTCTCGTATTCGCTGAACAGGTTGGAACCCTCGCCGCGCAGGTTTTCCATGATGGCCCATGCCCAGTTGCGAGCCTCCGGGTGGCGGGTTTCAATCTCGCCCAGCATGTCACGCAGGATCGCCTTGTTGATGATCTGGTGTTGGGAGATGAAGGAAAACTCCCTGTTTGCTTCGACGCCGAAGAGTTGTTTGAAAGTCTCGAAGTAGGGTTTGTGGTGTTCCTGAGCTTTGGTGTAGACCGCCCGTCCCTCGGAATCAAAAAAATCGATCGGGCGCAGCAGCACGGTGTCCGCGTCCCAGATGAGGTAATGTTCGTCGGTGTTGGAGATGTTGTCGAAAGCGAACTTGAGGAACTGTTGGAAGTACCAGCCCGCGCCCTGGGGGAAGAATGGCAGCGGGAGTCCCTTGAGTTCCCGGAGCGTCATCTCCGGCAGCAGGGAGGCCTCATCCCAAAGGACCAGATCGCTGCCGCAGGCGTTGCGAAAGCGGGGGAAATCCTCTCCACGGGTGATGACGTGGACCTCGGCCTCCGGCAGATGACGGCGCAGGCTCTCGCAGGTGATCCGGTAAACCGGAAGGTCGCGGGCAATGCATGCAGAAACGATTTGCATCTTCGTCTGTGGAGTCGTGCCATGCTCCATCACCCTCTCCCTTGGGTGATCTTGAGTAGGAGTTTTCGCGGAATCAGCCGCAGGATGATGTTGATGACCGGACGGGGAAGAATCCGTCCTAACAATTCCGTTGGCTGCATCCGCAGGCTCTGGAGCACAGTTGCGGCGCGGTTGGCGCTTTCGGCGCTGGGCTGTGGTGAGGTTTTACGCGCCTCGAACATCCCCTCGTCACTCACGTCGTGAAGTTGGCATTCCCAATTGTCATGAGCCTTGAGATAGGGGACCAGCCACTTTCCTTTCCTCAGCTTTGCATCATGCGACAGGAGTACTGATCCCACCGGCATCGCGTCACGTAGAAGTTGGAACTCGGTGATTTGTTCCATCGGATTGTCTCCACCGTCGAGGAACGCGAATTCAATGGTAGTGTCGTGGCCGTGTTCTTTTAGGTAGTCTGGAATCACGTTTTGGGAAAAGCCGAACAAGGGCGTGAAGCGTGCGGCGATTTCCGGTCCGGCGGAGCGGATGTTCGCGATCATCGCGTCATAGATCGACTGGAAGGCTTCGATCCCCCACAGGTGGCCTTTCCCATTTGATTCGAGCGCCTTGAGGATGTGCAGGGTGCTGCCTCCGCCGAGCCAGGTGCCCACTTCCATGGCGCGTTCCGGTTTCAATTGGTTGATCCAGCTCGTGATGATTTCGCGTTCTTTCGGATTGAGTTGTCCTTCCATGGTGGTCTTTGAGGGGTTGGTTGATAGATTGGATAGATGCGCTCCCGGCTCATTTCGTCTCCCAGACTTCAAATCCTGTGAAACTCGCCGTGGGTTTGAAAAGGTTTCGTTTCAATTCCGCGCGATAGTTATTGCCGGCATGTCGCAGGTCCGGTCGGTTGATGACTACCATGTCCGCAAACATCAGGCTGGTGGGTGGTTCGGACTCGAGAAGTTGGATGTCGTTGACGAGAGGCATGCCGCCCCGGCGGTAGGCATAGTAGCGGGTGGCGTTCATGTCGGCCTGCCACCAGACACTGCGGCCTTTTTCCAGAGCGTCGATGCCGAGATTCGCCGCAGTCCGGTAGTCGTCGCGGGCGTGGCGTTCAAGGATGCGGAGACCGATCGAGGATGCGAGCATGAAGGCCACGGCAAGTGAGGCGGCTAGGGCGGGAAGGGATTTAAAACGTCCGCCGGCGCTGAACGCGAGGGCGATCGGCAGCAGCACCGCAGGCATGGCCGGGCTGAAATGACGACCCAACACCCGGAAGTCCTGCAACAGTCCGACGGCTGTTAGAACGAGTATCGGAAGCAGCACCGCGCAGGCCACGCCCGCCACGCAGCGGGCCGGGGTTTTCTCAAACCATGTCTTGAAGCCGAATACCCATGCGGTGCCGATGCAGAGGGCCGCCGGGATGAGAATTGCTAGGCTTGGCAGGATCGTGGAGGGGCCTGCCCTCAGTTCGTTGCGCCCGGGCCCGAGTCCCAGCAGACCGATCATTTCATAGAACCCGAAGAACACGCTGAGGATGCCACCTCCTTCGATGCCGGTGGCGCGGTAGCCTTTGAACAAGGTGAAGGCATAGTAGGAGGCAATGACGAGGCCGCCTGCGAGCCACGGTAGGACTCGAAACCAGAATGCTTTTTTCGCCAGCCAGTCCGGCCGGATGATCACGATACCCGCCGAAAGTCCGGCGGCCCACACCGCGGCTGTTAGACTGCTGCTGGCGAGAAGCAAACCGGCGAAACACGCCACATGCAGTCCGGAGAAATCCTGCCGCTCCCTTGCAGCGATGATTTTTCCCATGGCCGCCGCCGCCACGGCCCCGGCTGCAATCTGCATGGCATAGGGCCGGAGTTCTCCGGTGTAATAGAGAACGAAGGGCGATGTGAGGCAGACCAGCGGCCAGAAGCGGACGTTTCTCAATGCAAGCACGGCGAGAATGAGCCATGGCAGGTTGATGGCGCGCAGCGCGAACTCGCTGATCGCCCCGAGCTGTGCCCACACCCATAACAGGAACATGTAAACCGGCATCTGGGTGTCCGAGCCGCCGAGCCGCATTGTCATCGCCCACCATGTCTTGAAGTCGGGGATCAGGGCTTTGAAAGCCCCGCTGCCTTCGTCCATCCACAGGCTCTGCTGGGTGATGGCCGCCGCTCCGACCACCATCGCAGCGATGGAAAGCAGCAGGATGCGGATGGAGTTCCGTGGGTTGGAGGGTGAGGGATTCATTGAAGAGAGGGGTAGCGCTGCACCGCCGGGGCAGCAGGTCAAAGGGGCGAGAAAGGGGAGTTCTTGCCGAGCCGGGTGGTCATCTCAAGATCAGTTCTTTCTCGATCCTTTGGCATGCGCTCCCGGCGGTAGCGCGCCACCTGCTTGGAAATTCGCTAGATCGGTAATTTCCAGTCCCTCAGATAGGGCCAATCCTTCGGATCGTTGACCAGTCCTGCTCGCGCCGGATTCATGCGGATGTAATCGGCCTTCTCAGAGGCCGATTCCCAACCCCGCAATCGATGATCGAAATAGCCGTCCTGCCATTGGATTTGAAGTCTTCCTGCAAGCCAGCGTTTCCAGTCGGAGATCGATTTTCGAGGGTGGAATCTGTTGGGAAAGGTGACGATCCCATGCAGGTGATCGGGCATGGCGAGGATGCATCGCCAGTTCCAATCGCCGCGTTGTTCCCTGAACTCGATGGACTCAATCAATTCGGCCCATACTTCGGGTTTGGCGAGTTGATTGCAGCCTCTTGGAAGACAGTTGATCGTGATGAAGAATGCCTCCTGAGTTGGATCGATCCAGTTCGGCACATCATGGGGAAGGTGAGACCTGCGGAAATCCGGCATGGGGATCAAAAGGTAGCGCCGCACCGCCGGGGCAGCAGGTCAGGTAGCGCTGCACCGCCGGGGCAGCAGGTCAAAGGGGCGAGAAAGGGGAGTTCTTGCCGAGCCGGGTGGTCATCTCAAGATCAGTTCTTTCTCGATCCTTTGGCATGCGCTCCCGGCGGTAGCGCGCCACCTAGGGTTTCGCGCCGCCATTTCGCGGTCTCAGCGGATTCCCGCCTTTTTTAGCTGTGCGAACAATTCAATCGCTTTGGATGCGAATTTCAAAAAAGGAACCGAAGGTTCTCCGCCATGACGAGGAGGGAATCCGATCCCGATGGAACCATGGCGGATTGAAGGAGATTTTCCCAAGGCTACGGCGAGGCCTACATTCGCGAGAAACAAATCCTCCGGAATTGATCGGATGGCAGCCGCGCAGGAGACGGTATCCATCAGCCGGTATGGCACGTTGGCGTCCACGCAATCGACTTTCGCGAAGAGCCGCAGGCAACAGCGGAGGACTTGACTGGCAACCACCCTGCGCAGGCCATCCTGCCGATTGCGCTTGCCGTAGATCACGTCGAAATCGTTTCTCTGATTCCAGAATTCTGCGAAATACTTGGGGTCGGACTGGCCGTCCGAGTCGATTTGGAACAAGAACGGAATGCCGCGATCCAGCGCGATGCGGTAGCCCTGGATGCAGGTCTGGCCATGGCCTCGGTTCGGTCGGCTGATCCACTCCAAGCGTGGGCCGTAGTGTTCGGCCAGAACCCGCAATATCGCTGGTGTGTCATCGGTGGAACCATCATCAATGGCGAGGAGTGTGAATTCGCCAACAGTGTTTTCCAGTTCCGCAAACCATTCACGCGTCACTTTTTCCACGGAAGCTTGCTCGTTGTGAATCGGCATCACGACGAGAAGCTTGGACATGGAGGACAGGGGACAGGGGACAGGGGACAGGACGCTTAATGTTTGATCAGGAATGGTTCGGGCTTGTTGATCATCGAGCCGAGCATTCTACCAACTTCACGATTGAGATCGGTGAGCGCCTGGTGCTTTGCATCGGTGATGTAGCGGCAGTCTTTGGCGAAGTCCAAGGAAGAATCGGTCTCGTTGCATTCCCCGTCGCAGTCGGTCAATTTACTGATGAAATGGGCTTCGTATCGCCGTTTAGCCCACGCTTCACGAAGATTGAGACAGACCGACCGCGATGATCTCCGGATCTGGCTTGTGAGCGCATATCTTTCTTCGGAAGGAAATGTCATGCTCATCTCAAAGATCTCCATAGCCAGTTCATAGGCCTTCATATAAACTGTCAGTTCTTTTGCCGAGTTGATTTGCATGACGTTGCGTTCCTGACTTCCGATCTCTGACTTCCGATCTCTGGCTTCACCGCCGCTACCTCCCCAGCACTTCCCGATAGATTTCGAGGTGTTTCCTTGCGACCACTTCGGGCGAGTAGCGGTCGCGCATGATGGCGGGATTTCCTTCCGGGGATGGGCAGCCTTGTTCCATCCAGATAGCCAGGGCTTCCCGCAGCGAGCGGAAGTCGTCGAACAATAGTGATCCGTCGGTATCCTGAAGAATGTCGGGAATGCCGCCGATGCGTGCCGCGAAGACCTTCATGTTGCGGGCAAGGGCCTCAGCGATCACGAGACCGAAGGACTCTTCTTCTGGAAAATGGACCAAGGCGTCCGCGTCATCCATGGTGCGGATCAATTCTTCTTCGTCCAAGGTGCCGAGGTATTCGGCATAGCCTTGTTCCGTGGCCTCGCGCAGCAGGGCTTCAAATCGCACTCCGTAGGGATGATTTGTCGTATGGCCGCCAGCAAAGCGGACTTTAAAGCGGTGCCCGGCCTCGAACAAGCCCTTCATCGTTTCCAGAATCTCCAGCGGGCGCTTCAACCGGCTGACGACTCCGAGCACCAGGAACACCGGTTCCCCATGGCGGCCTGCGGGCGGTGGCTCCGATTGGAAAAACGCGGGCCGAAGCGGATTGGGAACGAGCCAAGTTTTGCGAGTGCGATTCCCGACGAGCGAGCGGGTGTGGCTGGAATTGCAGAAAATGCCTGCGGTGCGCCCGAGCGCGTGTGTTTCCAACTTCGCCGCCAACCAATAGTAGCTGCTGGCTCCCAACAGGTTCATCCGATAGATGCGGTCCATGTTGCCATGGATGGTGATGACATTCGGAAAGCCCGAATACACGGCGGAGATCGAGCAATCCCGCTCGGTTCCCTGGCCGTGTACGATGTCGGGTTTCAATTCCTTGAGCAGTTTTCTAACCGCGAGCGCGCAACCGGCGAAGGCGGTGCGCCCCCAGCCGATGTAGGGCACGACCGGTTGGTGGAACCACACGTTCGGCGCGAGCTTCTCCGGCGCATTCATCACCCGCTTCGAACAGGAGATCACATGCACTTCGAGTTCCTTGGGGCAAGTCATGAACCCATCCAGAATCGCCGCCGGGGCGGTGCCGAAGTAAGGTTGTTCCTTGTCGTATTCCGCCCGCTGTTCGCGGTTGTCTGTTGTTAGAAAGGCGACCTTCATGAAAAAGGGTAGGGCGGATCCGGCCCAAAACTGCCGAAGGCTTGTAGGTAGTTTGGACAGGAGCTATTCGCGACGTGCCCGCAGGGCGAAAAGCCGTGAGGCGGCTTTGAGTCAATCCGCGCACTTTCCTGCCGGATGGCGGTGGGAATGCGGGGCGCTTGGGAAGTTAGAGAAAAGCGCGATTCATTCGCATCACAGCAAAGACGGGCTCGGTCCGCCCACTTGTCCGCCCGTATGGGCGGTGCGGATGGGAAGAGATTCGAACCGCCAAGGGACGCGGAGGAAGATCGGTTGCGCGGGCCATGCATTCGCCAGTTCTATTGCCGGACTTCCGAAACACCGAATTTGCGGAGTCCTGGTTCTTCGGGTTTGGATGAAGCGAAATGCGAAGGCCGCCACGCACTATCGCATCTCAGGAAGTTCGCAGGCGATCCCCGAGTTGCTTTTGACGCAGAATCAGGTCACGGGCAATTCTTTGAAGATCATTGCCTAGTTCCGATGCCAATGCGTGGCGGATAGCGCGAACCTCTTTGACAATCGGATCCTCGAACGACGAGGATTCTTCAGAGTTCTTCGGGGGTGCAGACTTGTGGGAATTCATGGCCTTGGTTTTCACTGAATTTGCGGAGTTGTCGGAGCGCATGGGCATTGGCAATATGCTTGCAGTTCCACGTAAGGAGATAATCCACTTTCCAAATGACCGCCACCGCAATGTGCAGCGCATCGCGAATTTCGCTTTTCGGAACATAGCCTCGGTCAAGATACAGTTGGGCGAGCTCCAAGCATGGCTGGTTCACAGCGAGCGCGCTGAGAGAGCTGGCTCGATCCAAACGTATTGCCGCATGTGTCGGATCCCCAGCTGCGATTTCGTCAAGAACGATTTGAGAAAGGACGCAGTCGAAACCCGGCCGTGAAAGATTCCACCATTCCCGCGTGAGTTCCTGACGCGCTGCTACGATGATGTCCCGGCTTGGCCGAGATACCAAATAACTCAGAATCGTAGTTTCGATATAAACCGTTTCCATTGTAGGATCACTGCAAGCGTTACCACATTTATCTCTATCGGAAGACGCGGCGTTTGAAAATACTGAACGTCTTCTTGGCGGCCCATGCCCAAACCTCAAGGCTCTGCCAGCGCAAGCGGATCAGGCAGTTCGAGATGAACCACGCCCATTCGCGCAGTCCCGCTCGGTTCCTTGGCCGTGTACGATGTCGGGTTTCAGGTCCTTGAGCAGTTTTCTAACCGCGAGCGCGCAACCGGCGAAGGCGGTGCGGCCCCAGCCGATGTAGGGCACGATCGGCTGGTGGAACCACACGTTCGGCGCGAGCTTCTCCGGAGCGTTCATCACCCGCTTTGAACAGGAGACCACATGCACCTCCAGTTCCTCGGGACAAGACATGAGTCCATCCAAGATCGCCGCCGGCGCGGGGCCGAAGTAAGGTTGTTCCTTGCTGTATTCCGCCCGCTGTTCGCGGTTGTCTGTTGTTAGAAAAGCGACCTTCATGAAATTAACCTGCACGTAGCGACACGAGTCCATGTTTCGGTGGCGATCCACAATACCATTTCAATGCTCCAGCGTCGAAGACGTGGCAGACAAAAAAACAGAAACCACAACCATTCTTTGAATGTTGTCGATTGACGGCATGCTTGAAGTAAATTCACAGCTCTCTTCGAATCTGCCTCCGCCAAGTTCATGAACCGCATGCAATGTGCTTCCGCGATCTTTCGGCTTAATTCCAATTGTTCCGAAGCGGAATGTTTTGAAACGGAGAATTGATGCAGTCTTAAACGGAGTAGGGGCTTGTTCAGGGAAATAAATTCACCAATGCCGATCAAGCGTCCCCACAATCCAAAATCCTCGGCATGGCGTTCGGATTCATAATAGCCTCTGGCGGTCAGTACTGCACACTTGAGATACAAGACTGTTGGGTGTGTGATGGGGCAGCGATGGCACAAGCGAAGCATGGTCAGTGACATGGATCGCACCATCCGGGCCTCGCGGCATAGTAAATCAGAATCGCCAAAAAACTCGATTTGAGTGTGACACAAGACTATTCCCGGATGCTTGTTCACTGCTTCCCACTGGCGTTCCAAGCGTTCGGGTTGCGCCACGTCATCGCAGTCCATTCTCGCGATCCAATCGGCGGAAGCGGCCACCAATCCGAAATTCAGAGCCTTGACGATTCCTCCATGGTTTAGGGTGATGATACGTATCCTGGTGTCCTTCTTCGCGTAGCTTTTGATGATTTCCGGAGTAGTGTCGTTGCTTCCATCATCAACGATCAAGAGTTCAAAATCACGGAAAGTTTGATTTAGAATGCTTTCAATGGACTCCGCAAGATGTTGCGAGCCGTTCCATACGGGCATCAGAACCGTGATCTTGGGGCATTTTGGGGAGATGGAACTCAAAGGTTTTGTTGCCATGTCCGGGCGAAGGATATCTGCAGAATTCTCACCTCAATGAGGTCAGTGGCGGAGTGATTGAAACAAACGGTTTGCCGCCCAATACCAGAGTTCAAGGCTTTGCGGGCGGAATCGGATCAACCGAATCACCAAGTTCAGAACTTTGTGAAACGACGTGTTCCCATGTTCCCAGCAAAGCGTTGCCAGTATTTCATCCACCGCCTTTCCGCTAACGCGAAAATATCCCTCGATGTTGAGCCGCGAGATTCTGCGTGTCTGTTGGATCTGCGCGTTACGTTTCACCTGTGAGATCTGCGATTCGTGACTGCGGATTCTGTAAAGGATCTCATCTCGTCCTTGAAACCGACCGATCTTTATCAGCCGACTCGCGAATGCGAAATCTTCGGCGGGAAAGTCTTCCTCCTGATATCCTTTGGCTTCGAGATAGGCATCTTTTCGCATGAGCGCGGCCCCCACGACCACGGGACATTGATGACAAGAACGAAGTGCGATTAATGCCCGACTTCTTGGGATTCGACGCGTCAAGCCTGCAGTGGTTGATTCGCCAAAAGTTTCGGTCTGGCAAAAAACGAGAACAGTATCCGGGCGTTTGCGGGCGGAGTCCCACTGGAGTTCGAGTCTGCGCGGGTCGCTAATGTCGTCTGCGTCATGCCGGGCAATCCAGTCAGCACTTGATTCCGCCACTCCGCGCGTAACGGCGGCAACGAATCCTTTGCGGCCCTGTTGTATGATCCTGATTCTCGGATCGCCGTAGGACTGGAGGATTGCTACGGACTCGTCATCACTGCCATCGTCCACCGCAATGAGTTCGAAATTACTGAAGGTTTGCGACAATATTCCGTCCACTGCCTCGCGAAGATACAAAGCCGCGTTCCAGACAGGCATTACTACGCTGATTAAAGGGGGATTTGTGTGATTGTTCACGTAGGAATCGGAGGTGGCGTCGTGAATTTTTTGCTTCTTTTACATTCCGGGGATCGTGTCAAAAACCCTGCATAATGATGGTGAAATGTATGTATCCCATACCTTCTTGAATGCAGGTTCGTGATTTTCGAGAAATCGCTTGATACACACAGCCCGGCCACCGCCAAAATTGACGTAGATCAAACATGAAGACATGTATCCATAAGTAATTACATTGCCTGAAATTCCGACGTCCTCAATGCAATCAGTCCGTCCAAGTTTGTTGGTTGTGAATTCAACGTCATTTACCGAATCAAAGATTCTCGCGACCCTATTCTTGAGCCAATCCCAATCTTCGCAAACCGGGTGCAGTTTGTAAGCCCAATGATCGCCTCGTTTTGTTACAGATCGAATGAGGTCCTCCATTCGATTCAAATACACCTCTTGAAGAACTTGGGTGAATGCGGTCATGTCATCCAGGACGAATATTTTCGTCACACCTGTTGATTTAGCGTCAAAAGGTATTCTGTCAAGATTCACGATTGGGCGCGGGAATCCCGGAAATGCGTTTTTATTTGAAGAGTAAGCCCCGGAATACTTGTGCTTCCATAGCATGTGGATGGTTTCTGGATGGTAAAAGCGACCTCTGCCGAAAATCCTAGTTTTTATTCGTGTGCGCAATCTGCAGTAAATGCTTGGCGGATTTTCGATAATCGGAATTTCACCTGGAGGGCTGTAGGAAGCCAATCCCTCTTCAAACAAGTAATATCGATTGCAGTTAGGGTGATGGAGAATCTGTTGGCAGTTAAAACTGGAATCTGAAGGCAGATATGCCTCGTAAATGGCGCCTCCGGTGATTTTTTCAATTTGAGAGGCGTTGCTGCGAATGTTGGAGTGGGTCTCCAATAGGTGCCGCCACGCGGTCCGTATGGGTTTGAAGGATAGTGCTACAATTTTCACATTCATACGGATCGATTCGCTGGGTTGCGAACGATCAAGTAGAACTACTACAGATTCCTCCGAGAGATTCTGATCCCGCACGATGATGGGAATCATTCTCGCTGTAATGTTCGAGAAAGCGTAAAACAGATGTAGCATTTAGACGATTGTTACAGCAATATAAAGGGAGGTTGCTTCCTTGTGGGGAGGCTTGAGCAGTTGATTGTGCGGCCTCCAGCGACAAATTTACCAGCAGGTGCGTCCGCCATTCACGGCGACGACTTCCCCCGTCATGAACGACGATGCATCCGCACAGAGAAAAACCAGCGCTCCGCGCATGTCTTCCTGTTTCGCCATGCGTCCCATCGGGATGAGGCGCGTGATGCGCTTCTTGAATTCGGGATCCTGGTTTTGTTCGACGCCGCCGGGGCAGAGGCAGTTCACCCGGATTCCTTTTGCGGCCCAATACACGGCGAGATGTTTGGTCAGGCCGACGATGGCGTGTTTGACCACGGTGTAAGTTATCGGTTTGGACGGTTGCTGGTCATCCGGCAAGCCCTCAATGCGATAGACCGTCTGGTCCGGTGCGATGAGTGAGTATTCGGAGCCGATGTTGACGATGACGCCGCCGCCATGATTCGCCATATGGGCGCCGAAGACCTGGCAGCACAGCATCGCTCCCGTGAGCCCCACCGCGATGTCCAGATTCCAATCCTTGAGTTCGAGGTTCTCGAAACGCGTCAGCGCCGGGGTATTGGCGGTCTTCTCCACTTTGGGATTTCGCGCGGCGTTGTTGACGAGGATGTCCACGCGTCCGAAGCGTCCGATGATCTCCGCCAAGGCTACCTGCAAAGCTGCTTTGTCGGTGACGTCCGCCACCAGCCCATAGGCAGGCGCACCGACCTTGCGGACTGCGGCCTGGACTGCGGCGGGATCGATGTCGGAGATGACCGGAATGCCTCCAGCAGCCTTGATGGCATGGGCGTATTCAATACCTAACAGACCGGCGCCGCCGGTGATGAAGGCGACACGTCCTTCGAGTACGAATAATCCATTGTTGTCCATGATTTCAGCGGTTCTTTTTTGCCAGAATGAAATGCCAGTTCATGAGGACGGGGCCGGAGATTTGCATTCTCCTGCCATCGGCCAGCTGTTCCGTGTAAGTTCCCATGCCGCCATGGGATGGCTGCGGTAAATCGATGTCGATCTCGAAGCGCTTGCATTTGAAATCCCCGTAGCCGTTTTCCGAAAAGAACGCGCGGACCCGATCCAAAGAATACACGTTGTAGAATTTCTCCGTATATTCTTGGCCGGGCAGGGGCAGTGAATAGTCCCGTGTCGCAATGATGGCATCGACAGAACCCGGACAAAACAGCGAAGTCGCCGCGATCCATTCGGGTTCCAAGTCCATCAGGCATCTGGCAGCGGGTTCGATCCCGGGAAGCCAAGACAGAGTCGCCAGACTAATCACCCCGTTGAATTTTCCGCGGAATGAGACAGGAAAGTCAAATAGGTCAGCTTCCTGAAGTTCGCATTCGGTCGTTCCCAGAGAGGCGAGTTTCTCTACTCCCCGCGTGATGCAATCGGGATTTAAGTCAACTCCCAGATATCGGTTGCCAGGCATGCGCTTCGACAAATGAAACAGGTTGGCCCCCATTCCGGCACCGACATCCAAAATAGACTTGGACGCGTTGACACTGATCGCCTGTTCGGCCGCGAGCCAGTCGAAGAACATTTCGTTGATCCGATAGGGGCTGGCGAATTGTTTCTCGTGCAGGTTCCAGTCGGCTCCCTCGAGCCATTCGGATTTTCGCTGTGATGTTTGCTCGTCGGAATTCATTGGAGTCTTATCGGAAGGTGGGATGGCTATTCCTTGACGATATAACAGGGGGTGTTTGCGAAGGGGAACTTTTTGATTTCAATATTACGGCCCCGGAAGTAGTCGTCCACCGCTTGGGTTTCACCCGGGAAGACATGATAATCGTCGAGAATCAGAATGCCGCCGGGTACGATCCTTGGATAGAGGTTCTCGAGAATCGTTACGGCCGGCTCATAGATGTCGGTATCGAGATTGAGCAGGTTGATTTGCAGATCCGGATTCGATTTCACAAATGCTGGAACTGTATCGCAGATATTGCCCGCGACGAGTTCCACATTCTCATCGCATTGTTTGCGACGGAGAACCTCCATGAGTTGGTCAGTGTCGATGCTTTCCAAGCCTGCGGATTTGACGAACTCCTCGCGGTGGGAAACGTCCGCCTCGAACGTGGTTTCGGGAAAGGGGCCGAACATGTCGAAACCGACGATGTGGCGGCCGGACGATCCTTCAAAAAGTTTGCGGAACATTGCGAAGCGAGCGAGGGAGGCTCCCTTGAACACTCCGCATTCAACGATCGCGCCGGGTTTGCCGAGTGCCATTTTAAAAAGTTCATAGTGAGCGAGGAACTTGCCGATGCGCGCGGCATCGCAGGTCAGATAGAAGCCGTTTTCAAAGGAGAACGGATCGTCAAAAGAGGGTAGTTCGATCATGGCGGTATGGGGTGCGGTTGTTGTATTTGGTATTCGTTGATTTAGACGCCCCGGAGTTTCTTGCGGATGGGGATTTCGCTTTCGGTGATGATTTTCTGGTCGGAGCCGAGCATGGCTTCGACGCCATCCATGCGGCGCTTGAGGATGCTCATGCCATGGACTTCGAGACTGGCGGACTGATCGGTTCCCCACATGTTGTGGTCGAGGGTGATGTGGCGTTCGATGATGTTGGCGCCGAGGGAGACGGCGAGCACGGTGGGTTCGAGGTCCGCTTCGTGACCGCTGTAGCCGACGGGGCACTGGTAGCGTTCCGCGAGTTTCGGAATGGCTCGCAGGTGGAGGTCTTTGTGGGCGGCCGGGTAGGCGGAGTTGCAGTGCATCAGGACGAAGCTCTTGGCATGGGTTTCCAATAGTTTGACGGCTTCGTCGATCTCCTCGATGGTGCTCATGCCGGTGGAAAGCATGACGGGCACTCCGGACTTGGCTGTGGCGAGCATGAGTTCTGTGTTGGTGAGCATGGCGGAAGGCACCTTGAGGAAGGGGAGGTCATAGCCGAGGGCGAACTCCAGGCTGTCCAGATCCCAGACGGAGACGGTCCAATCCACCGGTTTCTCCGCGCAATAACCCGCGATGTAGTCGTATTGGGGTTTCTCGAACTCGACGCGGTATTTGTATTCGAGATAAGTCATATCACCCCACGGCGTGCTGCGAGGCTTGTTTTTCTCGTGTTCGGGCACGGCCTTGTCTGGGTTGCGTTTCTGGAATTTTGCACAGTGCCATTCGCAGGCGAATACGGCGTCAATGAGCTTTTTGGCATTCTGGATGTCGCCGTTGTGGTTGATGCCGATTTCCCCGATAAGGTAGGGTGTTTTTAGGTTATGGAAATCCACGTGTGTCATGGTTTTTATGTTTTTTGTTTGTTTGTTCAGTTGAGTCTCTTGAATCCGGACATCTTGACGGGACATTCGAGGAGTTCCGTGATGTTGGAGTTTTGGATGGCGGAGGCCATGATGGCGAAGGTTTCGTCCACCGCAGCAAGGTAGTCGTCCACATCCGCGCTAGTGTGGCCGAGTGTCGCGTAGAATCGCTCGTTGGCAAGGAAGCCGCGGCGGAGCATTTCTTGGTTGAAGAGGGTCTGCAGGGCTAGTGAATCGTCATGTTTGATGACGAAGTTACCTGCAGCTTGGATGCCAAGAACCTCGATCGGCAGAGCGTGCCGGGCAGCCGCGTTTTTCCAACCGGCCTGTACCTTGCTGCCGGTGGCGGCGAGGATTTTGCCAGCGTCCAAGGAGCGGTGTTTTTTTAGGGTGGCGAGGGCGGCGGCGGGTCCGAGCCGCTCGGTCCAATAGGCACTGCTGATGAAGGTTTTCTGGGCTGCGTCCATGAATTTTCTGCGGCCGATGACTGCTGCCATTGGCACGCCGTTTGAAATAGTCTTGGCATAAGTGGCCATGTCCGGCTCAATGCCGTAAACCATGTGCATTCCGCCGGTGTTCATGCGCCAGGCGGAGGTGATCTCATCCAACAACATCACGGCACCGCAACGGGTGGCGAGTTCGCGGACGCCTTCGAGGAAGCCGGGGGCAGGGCCTTCGTTCCTAACTGGTTCAAGGACGATGGCCGCGAGCCGGTCGCCCCGTTCGCGAACGATGGTTTCGAGCTCGGAGAGATTGTTATAGGTGAACGGGTGGGCGGTTCCGGCGAGGCCTTCCGGAACGCCGAGTGGATCAAGACCGGGAAGAAGGTGGCCCTTGAGCGCATCGCCACCACCGAGGTTGACGGCCAGATACCAATCGCCCCATCCGTGGTAGCCGCAGATGGCGACCTCGTCGCGACCGGTGGCGGCCCGTGCGATGCGCACGGCCATGTTCATGATCTCGCCGCCGGTTCGGGCGTAACGGACCATTTCCGCCCACGGGTGGAGTTCACATAAGAGATCGGCGAGTTCGACTTCCTCGGGGCAATTGAGAGTGGTCATGTTGCCGGAGCGCAGCGCCGTGATAACCGCTTCCTCGACATCGGGATCGGCATAGCCAAGAACACATGCGCCGATTCCGCACATTGTGAAGTCCCGATATTCGTTGCCATCGAGATCCTTGATCCGGCAGCCTTTGGCGCTGGAGTAGTAGGCTGGCCATTTTCCCGGCAGATAGAGTTCCTGGCGTTTTCCGAACAACTGTGTAGCGCCGGGAATGCGTTCCTTGGCGCGGGCATAGAGATTCTGACCTTGAGTTACGGTTGGTAGGTCTTTTTTCATAGATTAGGTGTAGGCATGGGTTTCACGGTCTTGATCCAAGTATGCGTTTTGGTGAGTATGATGATTCCGTGGTCACCGCCATGGGGTGAGGTCGATGAGGCCTTTTTCGGCGAGAAAGCGCGCCCATTCGAGGTTGAGTTGGGAGTCGATTTCGATGTTCATCAGAGGGTCGGTTTCAAAACCATAGCTGTTTTCAACATCCCCGTAGAATGTGGGGCGATGGCGGAAACTGTCCCATTTGAAAAGATAGACCACGCCGTTCAGGGTGTAGGCGTGTGGCAGCACCTGGCGGTTCACGTTGGTGAGTCCCTTGAGTTGGGAGATGATTTTGGAAATTTTCCCATCGGATTCGATCGGGCCGACGAAGGGGGCGGGGTTGTCCACGTCGCGCATGCTGACGACTAGCGAAGCGTTTTTCTCCATCATGATTTCCACCGCACAGTCCATGTCCTCCGGTTTTGTGAAAGGCGATGAAGGTTCCAGCATGAAGATGGCGTCGAAGGTCTCGCCGCAGGACTCGAAGTGCTCCATGGCGTGATGGAGGACGTCGAAATTGGTAGCGGTGTCCGTCGCCAATTCGGACGGCCGGGTGAACGGCACTTCGATCCCATGTTGACGCGCCACTTCCTGGATTTCCGGGCAATCCGAGGAGAGGATGATGCGCGAGGGATACTTGCTGCGGCGGGCGGCGCGGGCTTTGTATGCGAGCAGCGGGATTCCGCCGATTTCCTGGAGGTTCTTTTTCGGCACGCCTTTAGACCCTCCGCGGGCCATGATGATGGACAGGATTTTCATGGTTTCAGTTGTTGGGATTGGTTGCTAACGAACAGTCGCCGCCTTGTCTCGTCCGTCAGGATTCGGAAGCCGTGTCTGCGGACTGAGGCCGCCATTTGGCCAGTGGATCGATTTTGAGGACGGATTCAGCGATCTCCCGCGCCACCCCGTTGCCGCCGGTTGATGCGAGAACGATGGTGGCACCGGCTCGAACAAGCGGATGGGCGTCTGCCGGGCAGGCCGACATTCCGCAGGCACGCATGGCAAGGAGATCGTTCACGTCGTTGCCGACGAAAAGGGCGCGCTCCAAGCTGAATCCGTGGGTGGCGGCTAGCCCCCGGATGGCGAGAACCTTGTCCGGTACGTCTTGAAGGACGGTAATTTTAAGTTTCTCGCCACGGCGTGATACGACAGGGTTACGCTCGGTGGAGACGATGAAGAGTTTGATGCCGCTCGGACGCAGGAGGTCGAAGCCGATGCCATCTTTGCGTGTGCAGCAGACCGTTTCCCTGCCGTCCTGATCGACATAGACCTTGTCGTCGGTGAGGACGCCGTCGAAGTCGAAAATGATGGCGTCCACGTGATCGGGTTGAATCATGATGCGGATATGGTTATGTGATCAAATGGGTGACGCGGCGGGAGCGGAAAACAGGAGCTTGCGGGCAAGAGGCAGCCCGGCTGCGGCGAAGTAGGCGATCATGATTCCGAGACCATAAAGTGGAAGAGCGGCGGAATGCGGCATTTCATATTTCAGCAGGGCTATGAGAGCGAGCGCCGCCGCCATGCACGACATAGGCAACATGGAGGGCTTGACCCAGAACCAGCGGTAATCAGGCGGCAGGAAGGGTATTTCCACCAGATGTACGACGACTTGGACGAGACAAACGGTGATGCCAGCCCCGACGACTCCCATGGTGGGAATCAGTGTGAATCCGCCGATGATACCCGCCACCACGCCGGAAAACAGGATCAGGCTCATCTGTTTGTTCATGCCCCGGGCGTAAAGCACGGTGTCAAGGGCATTGAGCGTCGCCATGCCCATGAGTTGGAAGACGATCCAGAAGGTGACCGTTTCGCTCGCCTTGTAGCGTGCGCCGTACACCGTTTCGAGCAGCCAGCCACCGAAGCCGTAAGTGCCGACAATCGCACCGAATGCGACGAGACAGAGGAAATAGGTGTGTTGATAGGCGGCACGGTTGAATTGGGGCGAGCCGAGGTTGAGAGATTCTCTCGTTAGAAGCGGGGTCGTGATACGGGTGCTCAACATCGCCGCGCCCGTGATGTAGGTCGCGAATGCGGCCCCAACCCGAAATAAGGCCACATCGTCGAGAGAAAGGTAAATACCCGCGAGCACCATGGCGATGGTGGTGTAGATCTGGACCGCGATGCGTCCGGGAAACAAGGTCAGTCCGTTTCGCAGGAAGGTCTTGATTTCCCGCCAGTCGATGGAGGTGAGGCCCAATGAATCCAAGCCAAGCAAACGTTTGGCGATTCGGATGCCGACGCATGTGGTGATGACCGAAGCGATCAGTCCGGCGGCGGACACGCTTTGCTGGCTGATTCCAGAGGGGAGTTTGGAAACGGCGAAGAGTACTAAGAGATTCATCGTGGCGCTTGTCACTCCCAGCGCCGCGCCGATACGCTGTTTGCCGCGCGACATGAACAGATAGATCAAGTCTCCGCCGAAGCAGTTGACCAACGAACAGAAGAAAGTGATGAACACTACCCAGTGCGTGGGAACTCCCGATTTTGGAACAAATAGTGGAATGAAAACATAAAGCAGCCCCAGAGGTACGGTGAGCAACAAGCGGGTGTGGATGATGGCCTTGAAGATTCGCGGCGCATCATCGGGGCGCTGCGAGTATTCCTTCACAGCAAGGAACATCATCGACCACGCGGAAATGAACCCGAAGTATGACAGCAGGGTCACCGTGTAGGTGAACTGGCCGTATTCGGCCTGGGGCATGGCGCGCACCACGAGCATGCTTTGGAGAATGCCGAGCAAGGCAGTGAGAATGAACTCGGCGGCCACCGCAGAATAATTCCAGATGACTTCCATGTTTTTCAAGATATGGAGGAGTCTTCGGATCATGGAATGAATTGGAAACGAAAAACTGTCGGGCCCCTGGGCGCATGCCGACGGGCTGTTAGCGGGGGGTAATTCGTTTGCAAGGATGCGACGGAGCCGTGAATGAGGCGGGATGGCCCGTCATGCGATTTCGCGTGACTGCCGCCGCGACGGAGTCTTCACGTGATTGATGGGGCTTCCCGCAGCCGTCTGCCATAAGCAGGCAAAGGCAGGTTGTTCTCCAGCAGTTTAATGAAGGCCGTTCCCATTAGAAGCATTGTTGCACCGGTGCTGAAGGATCCGATGATGAATGTCCATGACAAGAGATACCAGAGATAGACATTGCCGACGAACAGTGCCACTGAATACCACTCGGTGTCGCGGCAGCGCATGATCTGCCGGTGGGCATGCACCGCCAGGCGCGTCAAGCCGATCATGAGAACGACGAGTCCCAAGTAGCCCACGGTCCGAATCGTCTGCACCGGACCACTATGATAGTCGCCAGCGATCATCATGGACTCCCGGTGCATGTCCAGCCCCCCGGCGCCGACCGCCGCCGAATCGCGCAGGGCGTTGGCTTTTTCCAATTGTTCGAGCGTCATGCCGAGTCCGTCACCCAGAGTCCGGTTCTGGATGTAGCGGTTGCTGGAGAGTGCGTCGATCCACATCTGAATGCGCCAGTCGGTGGATTGCTGGGTGTCATCCTTGTAACGTTCCTCCCAAGTGCCGGGGAGCATGGTGAGCGAACGCTGGACGTTGGGCGGAAGCGGATGAACGAGGTTGACGAGTCCGAGGAGGACGAGACCAGCTGAGACAATCAAAGAAGAGAGAATCAGGTGTCTCAGTCCTCCCCGATAGAGAATCCCGACCACATAAGTGAGGGCGACGGCTGCGAACTGGGAACGGAAACCGGAAAAGGCTCCGGCCAGAAGAGTGAAACCGATCAGCGGTGCCCACAAGGGGTGGAAACAGGCCTTCAACGGCGGAACCTTGCAGCAAACCCATGCCGCGAGATCGGTGGATATCTGCCGGACGAAACTGACCCGGCCTGCCTGTCCTTCGTCCACGGCATGACGTTTGGAAAGATTGGTTTCCTGAGCGACATCGGTGGCGAAGGAGGCTCCCATGTAGTAGCCGATGCCTGGGAAGACCTTGCCCAAGGCCCCGAAGCTGAAGTTGAGCCATGCTCCGAGCATGGTGAGGCGTACAAACCAGACGAGTTCTTTGGGTGGCACACTTTGGATTGAGACGAGAGATGCCGTAACAACAGTGATGATGAAAAGTGCGTAGGGTTTTCCGCCCACTGTGCTGGATCCGAAGATATTCAAACCCACCGGGTTGCGCATGTAGGCCTGTGTGACGCATAGGAGAAAAAGTAAGCACCAGAATTCCATCTCCCCGAATTTGATGCGCATGGGAAGCTTGCGCATCAAGAAGAGCACCAAACACATGCCGATGAAAGCGGTCTGAGCGAGGAGATGTGACGAAAAATTCCCTGAGATGGGCAGAACTAATCCCAAGGAGGAAGTGAAAGGCAACATCAGCCACATTCTTCGTCCCATCACGAGGCAGAATGTTAGGCCAAGTCCGCCAACCACCCATAGAACGGCCTCGATTTGCGCGGTCGCTGCGGCGATGCCCAGATAGAGTGCGCCGAACAAGGCCAGCATGAAGATGATGGCGAGCTTGATTTTACTGGAGTCCATGGATGGGAAGAGTGGAAGAAGTGCCGAGTGATCAGGGATCAGGGATTGGGGAGACGCGGGGAGATTACGGGATAGTAACGCCTGATCCGCCTACCATTTCAGGGTTTCTTCTGATAGAGCCGCCATTGCTCCGGGCCGGTGGATACCCGGGAGATGATGGTTTCCTGATAGGCCATTATGAAGTCGCTCGACGCCTCCCATTCCTCAAGGGTGATGCCAAGGCGGCGTTCGAGGCCATCGCGTGTGGCGACGATCCATTTAACGGAATCCACGGTCCGTGGAGAAAGATTGGTCACATGCCGGTGGCCGAACGGTTTGAACAAGGCGTATGCGGTGTGATCGCCGCCACCGGCAAAGCCGACGAGATCCGCATTAGGAATTCGTTCCCGGAAGACCGCGAGCAGTTCCCCGCGGTTTGAATAGGTGTTGTAAACTTGGACCATGCGGCTCCGCACTCCAGCCGGGATGATGGGCAGGGACTTCACTGCGGATTTCGGCAGCAAGGGCCGGTTGGGATTGAGCAGCAAGGTGGGAATCAGGAAAGCCGCAGGAATCAGGGAAATCATCCCGTGGGGTGTGGTAACACGGAATTCCCTGCGGTTTCCCCACCAGACAATGGCTAGGAGCAACATCGGAGTGAACGGCACCAACAAGCGGGGAGTGCCGCCGATTCCCGACTTCGCGGCGAAGGCTAACAGGGCAATACACGTGGCGGCGGCGAATGAGGGGGCGAGCCAATCAGATGGTACGCGGGCAACTGCGGATTTTCGCGGTCGTTTGACCGCCCACGCGAGAAGCACCAACGTGATGCCGAGACCGATTCCAGCACCTTCCTCGGTGGGCATGTCCTGTAGGAGGCTCGGGTTGAAACATCCGTAGTTTTCCTTGACCCAGGAGGCCCAAGATTGACCGGTGAGCCAGCCTTTGAAATGCGTGTTGACGGTTTGCGCACCGGGAGCGAGCGGCGGCGTGAACAGGCTGATGGTGAAGTCGATCGAATTGCCGATCACCGCTGCGACCGGGCTATTAGGTTCAAAGCCTTGGATGTTGCCCGGATTTCCATTCCATCTGCCGGTGTTCTTCCAACAAAGCACGGCCATCGGGAAAAAACTCACCAGCAATGCAAGAGGCGCGAGCGCTCCGCCGAGCATGAGCAAGCGGCGAAAGCCGGTCACCCTGACGCCTACCCAGATCCAATACACCGCGATCGGCAGTCCGAGGGGCAGAGTGGTGGCCTTTATAGAGGTCATCGCGGCAGCCGCAAGGGCGGATACCGCCATGCACAGGAGTGGTTTTGTTCTCAATGCTTCGGCGGCAAAGGCGAGGGAGGCGAGTGCCAACGCTGCGCCGACCATGTCATTGCCGATGCTGCCGGCCTGTGTGGCCACTCCATAGGCCATCGGCCACACCCACATCCACCAGCGGGCGGAGCGTGGCGGAATCCGCAGGCCGCGGGCCGCTACGAAGAACAAGCCCGGCAGCAGGAGATACGGAATGAAATTGATCAGAAACAGGCTCCGGTCGTTTCCTGTGAAAAGCACCAGCGGTGCGGACATCCATTCGAATCCTGTTCCGGTGATGTTCAGGCGGAAGTCGATGCCGTCGATCCAATGCCAGCGCTGCTCCTGCAGCCAGTAGAGCAGCTTGGGCATCCGGTAGGTGAGACCATCATAGTTGGACGGAGGATTTGTTAGAGCCCCCGCCAGAATGAGTGCGGTCACCACGCACCAAGCTGCGAACGCCGGGTGTTTTTGAAAGCGCCGGATCGGTTTTCCCGTGAAACGAACACCCGGGCCGGGGCCGGATGCCTTCCAGAATGCAAACGCGGCAGCAAGCGCGACGGGGAGGGTGGCAAGGTATCCGGTGGCATGAAGCGCGCCGATGGCGGAAAGCCCCCAGCCTGCGGCTTGGCACCAGAGCACATAAACCAGCCACAATCCGGCCAGTCTTAGCGCTAACGGCAGGGAGCCGTGTGTTCGGGAATCTCGCATGGATGATGGGATCAGCTCCGCGTGGTTTTTTTCCGATAGCATCCTCTGCAGACGTCGAACAACTGCCGGAGCACGGCGAACAGGCCGCCGAAACCCTTGATCTTGGTGGGAACCTTGCCGCTCGCCGGATAGATTCGGGAAACCGGAATCTCCTTCACGCGGAAGCCCTGCCTCGCAGCTTCGATGGCGAGATGGTAGTGCAATTGGTAACGGTCGAAACACGGACGGAACACGTCGATGTCCGGATCGGTCAAGAGCTTGCGGCTGTATCCGCGGAATCCGTTGGTGGTGTCCGTATAGTGGAAGCCGGATGCAAGGGTGATGAGTGGGGCGTGGAGGATGTTGACGGCCAGGTAGCGGGACAAGGGTGTGTTTTCGTGATGGCCTCCGGGAATGAAACGCGAGCCTTGGACGTGATCCCATCCTTGTTCGAGCGCCGCGACGAATGCGGGAATCGCCTCGAGTCCGTCCTTGCCGTTGCCATCGATCACGATGATGCCCTCATAGCCTTCCGCCATGCAGTAATCCATGGCCATGCGCATTTGCGCGCTCAACTTGCCGGGTCCGGTTTTGACCAGCAGCGCGGCCGCGTCAACCTCTCGCATGAGCGCCTCGTCTAGCGATCCGTCGGTGCTGCCCCCGTCGGCGATGATGATGTCCACCATTTCCGCGAAGCGCGACATCTCGCGCAGTTGTTTGCGGACCTTTTCCCCTTCGTTGATGACGAAAACGCAAATCGCCAGCGGCTTGCGCCGGGCGGTCCGCCATTCGATACGATAGACCGGTGATTGTTGGTCGTCGCCGCAGATGTCGGAAGCGAACATAAGTGAATCAAACGTCAACCCGGAATTCCAAGCATCACTCCATCGACTCGTTCACGATGCTGGACTGGACGGTGTCCTCTAACAGAACGGAGCTGTTGGCTTCCTGGGAGATGAAATAAAGCGGCCTGCTACGCACCTCTCCGAGAATGGTGCCGACGTATTCGCTGAGCACCGCGAGGATCAGGCAGACGAAGAAAAACATGCCGCTGAGCTGGAGGGACAAGGTGGTCCACCCCTCTGCGACGGTGGGTTTCAGCAAGTAGATCGCGATGATGTAAACCGCGTAAAGCAGGTTGAGAAACGCGCCTAACAAACCTGCCGCAGTGACCACGCGGAGCGGATGGCGGGTGTTTGCGGCCAGTAGGTCGATCCCGGTGCCGATCTCGGCGGCCAGCGGGGTGGTGCGCGGTCCGCCTTCCCTCTGTTGAAGCGTGTAGGGGAAGAACTCGTGATGGTAGCCGAGAGTGAGCGTCAGTACGCGAAGATAGCGGTTCTGTTCGCGGACTTGCAACAGGGCATTGACCGCCTGGCGGCTCATCACCCGGAAATCGGAAACCCCGCGTTTGATGTCCACTCCGAGGTGCTTGCGGCAGTATGTGCGGAACATTCCGCCGAACCACTCGCGGGCGAAGGATCGCTGCGTTGGATTGACGGCCATTCCATGCACGATGCCGCCGCTCTTGCGGCAGAGATCGATCATTTCCGGAATGACTTCGACTGGGTCGGTCCGCAGGTCCAGCGTGACGACGAAGTCTCCGATTGCCGACTCGATGCCCGCCGATTGCGCGATATCCCAGCCGAAGCTTCTGGAAAGGCGCAGATAGCGAACCCTGCGCACGGTCTTGAGTAGGGCTTGGACGGTTTGCGAGGTTTCATCCGAGGATCCGTTATCCACCAACACGATTTCAAAAAACCGATATGAGGATCCTACGACCCGGTCGATTCCTGTGACGATTTTCTCCAACAGTTGGCAGTCCTGTTGCAGCGGTACGACAATGCTGATGACCGTGTTTGGATCCATACCGGGGTGTATTCTGAAAAGCTGAAATGCAGAAACCGGAACTCGCTTGTGCCGGGACTTCAGAGTTTTTCTAACAACGCTTGGATTTCGTCCTCTACGTCGAAGATGTTGTCGATTTTCCCTCCCATGACGTGGATGACGGAGGGAAGCGTTGGATCGCGGTGGAAAAGAATCGGGCGCCCGTCGTCGATTTCACTGAGAGGAAGCAAAGTCTTGACTGTCCACAGGGAATCGCGGTGAACGGCGCCGCGCAAAGCGGGGATGTATCGCGAGGCGTCCGCCATCATCAGTTCGTATTGGCTTTCCTTGCGGATGGACTGGAAGGTCAGATAGGGATTGGATGCGCCGGTCCGCTCGTTCTCAAACCAGTGGGCGTGAGGGGTGTAGCGGACGTGGCTGAGCGTGGTAAGTCCGAGCGAGGGGAACGGCATGAACGAGAAAAACGGCCCGCACATCATGGTGACAGAGATGCCCTGCAACTCCGGCGGGAGTTCTATCAGCGCCATTTCTGTGAGCTCGTGTTTCAAGGGAATGAGCGGAAGCCCCGAGGCGGACGTGAGCCGGTTGAGTCCGGCATAGGTGGCGTTGAAGACCAGATCGCAGGGTATTTCCGAGCCATCCGAAAGACGTGCGACGGTGCCGGATGCATGGGCTTCCACACGCTCAACCAAGGTGTTCAACCTGACCTCGATTCCCGCATCGGCCATCTCCCGGCGGAGTTTCTCCCTCAGCAAGGAGAAGTCGAAGGCGCATTCTTGTGCGATCCATGTGCGTTCCGTGAGAGCGGCGTTGAAGAAGCGGCTGATGGAGGACGGAGTCTCCTTGAGAGGGGCTCCCACCCGTTTCATGAAAACTTCGAATTGGTTCGCGGTGACCTTTGAGAACAAGCGCCCTACGCCATACACCTTGGTGAAATGATCAACGATGGAGTCCCGGTAATGGCGGCGGAATTTCTCATAGTTTTGCCGGGACCGGTAAGCGGTCATGAGGCTGCGCGGGTAATGATAGCCGCCGTGAACCCGCGCCTGATTGACTCTCGATGCCTGGGTGAGGAGTTCACCAGCCTCTTCCACCACCAGCGGTTGCCAGCCCCTGCGGTGAAGCATCATCGCGATGGAGCATCCGAAGAAACCTCCGCCAGCGATGATCGCGCGTTTCATCATGGGAGTGGAAACCAATAGCCGACGATTCGCATTTTCGCCAGCGGGCTATGGCTGATAGATGCTCCGCACGGCATCTAGAGCCCGTCTCACCGAATCCAATCCGTCAGGCTGGGCGCGCATCTCGATGGCGACGCTTCCGCCATAACGAATTTCCCGGAGAACTCCCGCGATGCGGGCATGAACGCAATGGGGTTCGGAAAACGATTCGAGATTCGGCTGGCTGGCGTGGACATGCCTCAACAATCGGCCTGCGGAACGGAGCACGGGTTCGAAATCCTCTCCGCTCAAGGCCATTCCACCTGCATCCACATGAAGACCGAAGCCGGTAGAATCCGTCAGTGATACCAACTCCACAGCATGTTCGAGACGAGTGCAGAAATCCGCCCCGTAGGCCTCGGGATTCGCTTCAATAACCAAGCAGGAGCCGGCTTCCGCACAAGCATCGCCAATCTCTCTGAAAAACTCCGCCGCTTGCCTGACCGCTTGCGAATGTGTGAGAGAACCACGCAGGCGGTTTTTCGGTGAACCGAAAACCATGGGACCGGCTCCGGCCCAGCCTGCGACGCGTCCGACGGCGATCAGCAGCGCTTTTATCCGCTGCCGTGAGTCCGCCGTGCCGAACAGATCAAGTCCGTCAGTGCCGAATAACAGCGCTTGAAAAGAGCCGATACCGATTCCCCTGTCCCGATACCATGAAGCCCGCTCGCGGACCTTGGATTCCTCTGCTGACAATGGGTCACCGAACGCCCGCAGCGGCGCGACTTCGATCTCGGCGAGGCCCATGCTGCGAAGGAAGGCGATGGCCTCCTCTTCGTTGTCGGGCGGCCAGGCAATATGCGAAAACGAAATGTTCATGAACGCGGCTCCGGTCTAACGGGCTCGCAGCCAGTCCTTCAAACCCACCAGCACCTGCTCCTTTGAATAGAGGTATCCATCCTTCCCGCCCCATGGCGCGGCGTGTTTGGAGCGCATGTCATAACCGGCGGGGACGGAGCCTTCCGCTCCGAGTGTCTTGTCCGGGAAGAAATGATCGCGGATTTCGGAAGTGCCGAGCGGCTCGGTACTCACATTCAGCAAATCCAAACGAAGATCCCAAGCGTGGTCGAGGTCGTCGGCAAGATGCCGCAGATCGTAGTATTGAAATACGCCGCCGGGATGTATATTGTGGAGATCTTTATCATGAATCATGTCGAAAATGACGTTCTTCTTGAGTCCTGGACCAAAGAGTCCGGGCAAGCGGAGAATGAGCACGTTCGCGAACATTTCACGAATTCTGTCTTCGACTTCGAGGCGGTGTAGGCCGTAGGCGTGATGACCTTCGCTAGGGATGGACGTATCCTCGTTCACATCACGCGGTGCGGGATACACATCTATGGTGGAAATCAAAGTGAACCGATCCGCTTTGATGGTCGATAAGGGGTCCAGAAGACGTTCGATGCAGGACTGGTCCTCCTCCGGATGGAGATTCGCCCACCATTTCAAAGCTTGCACGCCAGCACAAACCACATGGTCAAATGACCGGCCCCGGATGGAGTCGATATCGGAAGAGCGGTAGATGGAATCGTAGTGTCGCTTTGCGAGCAGATTGCCGCCGACGAAACCGGAATGTCCGATGAGGGCGTTTGACATGGCTAGGGTGCTTAGATTTGACGGGGTGGAATCCGGCGGGACAATTGACTGTCTAGTTTAGGCAGTTGCTTTCCACATGCTGCCGCCCTTGGTTGCGGTCTTAAATGAGACGGAACGATTTGGGTTTCGGGTGGGTTTGGGTGCGACCATGACAGGCTGCACGGTTAGAAGTCTGGAACGGGCAAAAGTTTGTTCAAGAAAAAATGAACAGATGGAACGCGGCTTGCCAGCAGGGGAATGGCCGGGCAGCCTCGCCGCTCCAATGACGATGCTGAAGAAGATATTGAAAGACCGCCGTTTTCACCGTTTGGCGGCAATAGGGCTGGTGCTGGGGGTGGGTGCGCTGCTGCTGGCTTGGAAGATGGGAGTGGACGGGGCGATGTTGAAAGCTGGCTGGAAAGCGACCGAGAATTTCCTGAAGGAGCGGCCTTGGCTTTTGTTCGCCGGGCTGGTCTTTCTACCCGGACTGCCGGTGCCGATGAGCGCGCTGTTGTTTCTGTCTGGGACGGTGTGGAGTGACAGACCGGTGGTCGCTTGCGGCATCTGCCTGATAGCGATCATCTTGAACATGAGCTGGACGTATTGGGCGGCGGCGAAAGCGGGCAGGGGACTGGTGGAGAAATTCCTCGCTGCGGGGAGTATCCGGATTCCCGATCTACCGAAAGGGGATCATCTCCGCATGACCTTGCTGCTCCGACTCACTCCGGGGGTTCCGTTTTTCATCCAGAACTATCTGCTCGGATTTCTGCGGGTGCCGTTCGGAATGTATCTACCGGTGTCGGTCGGTAGCAATGGATTGATCTCGATCGGCGTCGTGTTGAGCGGTGCTGGTGTGGCGGATGGAAACCTGAAGCCGCTGATTACGGGGGTGGGCCTGATCGTGGTGGGGGTGATCGTGGTGCAATGGGTAAAAGCTAAGATGCTGAAACGCTGAAAAGCTGAGAGGAAAGAGAAGAGTGCTATAGCACGGTTCGAAGGCTCTGATTTCAGCGTTTCAGTTTCTCAGAGTCTCAGCATTTACCCTCAAAGGTTTTTTCTGACCTTGGAGACGATTGTGGTGAAAATTGCCAAGAGTTCACCTGCTTCGCGATGGATGACTGGAAGTTCGGCATCCTGAATGTTGCAATCTTCAATGAGGAGTTCGAGCCAGAGTTGTGTCTCATCCGCTTCTTGAAGAAGTCCGTCTAGCTTTGAGCAGAATTCAGCGTCTGAGCGTGCTCTCGATGCTTCTCGTGCATGGGAGGCTACGGAAGTGCCGGATCGCAACATCTGCTTTCCTAGAACCGCTACTTCCTCCCGTTGCTTCGGCAAACGGATGTATGCTCCGATGACTGCGGAAGCAAATGCCTTGGTTCGACTCCTGAGTTTTTCGTCAAGACGCATTGCGAGGTAAAAGCTGAGAGGCTGAGAGGCTGAGAGGCTGAGATGTAGAAATACTGATACACTACCCGAAGGCTTTGATTTCAGCATTTCAGCTTCTCAGAATCTCAGTATTACCCTCACACGATCATTCCTGCGGCGACGGTTTCGTTGGTGCCGGGATCGATGAGGACGAAGGAGCCGGTGATGCGGTTGCGGCGGTAGGAGTCTTGGATGAGGGGGACGGCGGTGCGCAGGGAGATGCGGCCGATGTCGTTCATGTTGAAAGTGTCCACGCCCTCGATCTTGTGGAGGGTGTTGATGTCCACGTGATACTTGACCTCTTGGACGATGGCTTTGGTTTCCTGAGTGGTGTGGCGGACGATGAGTTTCGCGCGGTGGTCCATCGGCTTGGAGGAAAACCAGCAGATCATGGCTTCGATGTCCTGGCTGACAACCGGCGGGTTGTTGGCTTTGACGAGGGTGTCGCCGCGCGAGATGTCGATTTCGTCGGTGAGGGTGATGCAGACGGATTGGGGAGCGAAGGCTTCGGTTAGATCGCCTTTGGGAGTATGGATGCCCTTGATGCGGGTGGTGAAGCCGGAAGGCAGGACGGTGACTTCATCGCCGGGTTTAAAAACGCCGCCTGCGACGCGTCCGGCGTAGCCGCGGAAGTCGTGCCACTCGTCGCTCATCGGGCGGATGACCCATTGCACGGGGAAGCGCGCATCGACGTGGTTATCTTCGCCGCCGACATAGACGTGCTCGAGGTGATAGAGAAAGGTGGGGCCTTGATACCAAGGCATGTTTTCCGATTTATCGACGACGTTGTCGCCGTTGAGCGCGGAGATCGGGATGGCGGTGATCTCGACGATGTTGTCGAGGCGTGAGGCGAAGTCGCGGAAATCACTGACGATTTGGTTGTAGATTTCCTCGGAGTAATCGACGAGGTCCATCTTGTTGACGGCGACGACGAGGTGTTGGATGCGCAGCAGGTTGGCGACGAAACTATGACGCTTGGTTTGCTCGATGACGCCCTTGCGCGCGTCGATGAGGATGATGGCAAGGTTGGCGGTGGAGGCTCCGGTCACCATGTTGCGGGTGTACTGGATGTGGCCGGGGGTGTCGGCGATGATGAACTTGCGCTTCGGCGTGGCGAAGTAGCGGTAGGCGACGTCGATGGTGATGCCTTGCTCGCGTTCGGCCTTGAGGCCGTCTGTTAGAAGGGCGAGGTTGACGTTTTCATCACCGCGCTTGCGGGAGGATTCTTCCATGGCTTCGAGTTGGTCTTCGAAGATGGATTTGGAATCGTAGAGGAGGCGTCCGATGAGGGTGGATTTGCCGTCATCGACGGAGCCTGCGGTGGTGAAGCGGAGTAGGTCCATGGGTGGTAAAAAGGGATTGGTGATTTGAAATTGAGGATTTAATGCCCGGTGAGGGCTTGGGCGGCCTGCCACTGGGGTTCGAGGTGAAGATTTTGAATCGATGGATTGAGAAATTCGAGGTCGAGATTCTGTTGTTCGATGATTCCGGCAATGTCTCGGAGGTGGCGTTGGTGGCCGGACTCTCGGAAGAATTCGAGTTTGTGAAGGATCACATATTCGGGCGGGGCGATGGTGATTTCACCTGCGTGAGTGGGAACGCGGCGGGTGTGTTCAAGCGCCCAAGGTAGCACTGGATGATTGCGGGAAAGGTAGATGTCCGCTTTGAGGCCGGTGTGGTGATGGATGATTTTGAAGTGTCCGTGAGCCTCGCTGCGGGACTCGATGGTTACTACATCGGCAGGCGGGAGGTAGAAGTCGTCCTCGGGAAATAGTTGGGGAAGAAGTGGGATTTGGTTGGCTTCGATCAGGACGACGAGATCGATGTCGAGGGTGTTGCGTGGTTCACCATAGATCGAACTCGCGACCGAGCCGGTGATCATGTAGCGGATTCCAGCAGCTTCGAGCGGGGCGACAAACAAGGAGATGAAATCAGGGTCTTGCATGGAGCCAGATGCGGGCGAGTTCCTTTTCGATTTCTTCGGGTGATGCTTCAGGGCGGCGGAGGCGAATTCCGATTCGTTTCAACTCGCGCGCCTGACGAACAGTGGCGGCGAGGAGATTGTATTTTTCCTCTAGGCTCATTTTTTTCCAGATAGATGACTGTGTAGTCGCATTCATCAGGTAATGGATAGGCATGGCGGTTGAAAACCGCCGCCACGTTTTAGAAGTAACCTTCCTTCTTGCGGTCTTCCATGGCGGTTTCGGAGCGTTTGTCGTCGGCGCGGGTGCCGCGTTCGGTCTGGCGGGCGGCGGCGACTTCGGCGATGACTTCATCAAGGTTGGAGGCTTTGGATTCGACGGCTCCGGTGCAGGTGGCATCGCCGATGGTGCGGAAGCGGACGATGCGTTTCTCGACGGTTTCGTGATCCTGTGGCTTGAGGAAATCGGTGACGGCGAGGAGTTGGCCGTTGCGCTCGAAGATTTCGCGCTCGTGGGAAAAGTAGATGGAGGGCAGCGGGATTTCTTCGCGCTGGATGTACATCCAGATGTCCATCTCGGTGAAGTTGGAGAGTGGGAAGATGCGGAAATGCTCGCCGGGTTTTTTGCGGCCGTTGAAGAGGTTCCAGAGTTCCGGGCGTTGGTTTTTGGGATCCCACTGGCCGAAGTCATCGCGGTGGGAGAAGAAGCGTTCCTTGGCGCGGGCCTTTTCCTCGTCGCGGCGGCCACCGCCGAGGCAGGCGTCGTATTGGTGCTTCTCGATGGTGTCGAGCAGGGTGACGGTCTGGAGTTTGTTGCGCGAGGCGTTGGGGCCTTTTTCTTCGACGACGCGGCCGCTGTCGATGGAGTCCTGGACGAGACCGACGACAAGGGTGGCGCGGATGAGATCCACGAACTCGTCGCGGTAGGTCATGGTTTCATGGAAATTGTGACCGGTATCGACGTGGACGAGTGGGAAGGGCATGCGGGCTGGCCAGAAGGCTTTGCGGGCGAGCCAGGCCATGACGATCGAGTCCTTGCCGCCGGAGAATAGCAGGGCCGGGTTTTCAAACTGGGCGGCGGTTTCGCGGAGCACGAAGATGGCTTCGGCTTCGAGCTGATCGAGATGGCTGAGGTGGTAGTTGGGCATGGTCGAAGACGTGTGGAAAATCGCTTGGGGCCGACGCGGGTTAGGCTTAGGCCCCGAGGCGGTCAAGAAATAATTAGTAATTTAGGTGATTTTGTAAGGTATGAGGAGGGGTCCTCATTTTCTCAACGAAACGATGGTCTCACTGGCCGAGGGAAATCCGTTCGCGGATGGCTTCGAGTAGCTCGAATGCGGCGTCCTCGATGCTTGTGTTTTCGGTATCAAGCACGAGATCGGCGTTCTGGGGTGGCTCGAAGGAGCCGTCCTTGCCGGTGAAATGCTGGATTTCGCCACGGGCGGCCTTGGCGTAGAGGCCTTTGACGTCGCGTTTCTCGCAAGCTTCGTAGCTGGCCTTGATGAACACCTCGAAGAGATCCTCGCCGAGAATGCCACGGGCGAGATCGCGCAGTTCGCCGCGCGGGGTGATGGCGGAGACGAAGGTGATGATGCCTTGGGAAACGAAGATTTTCGCGACCTCTGCGAAGCGGCGGATATTTTCGAGACGGTCCTGATCGGTGAAGCCGAGGTTCGAGTTGAGTCCGGTGCGGAGGTTATCGCCATCGAGGATGGTGGTGAAACGCCCCTGCTGGTGGAGCACGCGCTCGACGGCATTGGCGATGGTGGATTTTCCTGAGCCGGAGAGGCCGCACATCCAGACGACAATGCCGCGCTGATTGAGAAGCTGCTCTTTGTCGTGGCGGCTAAGGAAGCGGTGAAATTCGGGATGAATGTTCATGGATAGGAGACAGAAGACTTCAAAAAACAAGACGTAAGACAAGAGTGGTTCACCCCCCCTTGCCGATGATGAAGGAGTCGAAGCCGTGGGCTTTGAGAGCGGCGGCGGGAAGTATGGCGCGGCCATCGAAGACGAAGGCTGGCTTGAGCATGAGATCGTAGATGCGCGCGAGATCTAGCGTGCGGAATTCGTCCCACTCGGTGAGCGTGGCGAGCGCGTGGGCATCCTTCACAGCGGAATATGGATCTTCGGCGATCTCGACGTTGAACTGAATGATGTCCTGCGGCACGCCGACTTCTAACAAATCGCGATGGATGGTTTCCACGGGCACGCGAGGATCGTAAATGACGACATGGGCATTCTCGGCGACGAGATCACGTACGATGTTGATGGCGGCGGACTCGCGGGTGTCGTTGGTGTCTTTCTTGAAGGCGAATCCGAGAACGGCGATGCGTTTTCCAGAGACGGTGTTGAAGAGTGTGCGGACGATTTTTTCCACAAAGCGGGACTTCTGCCAGTCGTTCATGGTGACGACGGAACGCCAGTAGGAGGCGGCTTCGGGCAGGTTGAAGGATTCGCAGAGATAGACGAGGTTGAGGATGTCTTTCTGGAAACACGAGCCACCGAATCCGACGGAGGACTTGAGGAATTTCGAGCCGATACGGGAATCACTTCCGATGGCGCGGGCGACTTCATCGACATCGGCGCCGGTGGCTTCGCAGAGGGCGGAGATCGAGTTGATGGAGGAGATGCGCTGGGCGAGGAAGGCGTTGGCGACGAGCTTGGAAAGTTCGGACGACCAGAGATTGGTGGTGATGATTTTCTCGCGCGGCACCCAGTTGGCATAGACGGAAACCAGCGCTTCGAGAGCTTCGATACCGAGCGGGGTCTGTTCGCCGCCGATGAGGATGCGGTCCGGGTTTTCCATGTCGGCGACGGCGGTGCCTTCTGCGAGGAATTCCGGGTTGGAGAGCACTTGGAACGTGCAGTTGCTCGCGGAGTTTGCGGCGAGGATGGCCTGGATGGCGGTGGCGGTTTTCACCGGGATGGTCGATTTCTCGACGATGATTTTATTGCCTTGGGAAACCTCGGCGATGATGCGCGCCGCAGACTCGATGTAGCGAAGGTCCGCTGCCCGGCCAGCGCCGATGCCGTAGGATTTGGTGGGCGTGCCGACGCATACGAAGATGAGATCCGCAGCGGCGATGGCTGGCTTAATTTCGGTGGTGAAGTGGAGGTTTCTGCCGCGTGCGGACTCGACGACTTGCTGGAGTCCTGGTTCGTAAACTGGCAGATCATCGGAGTTCCACGCGTCGATGCGTGCTTGGTTGAAGTCGCAGACGGTGACCTGGATGTGTGGGCACTTGGCGGCGATCATCGCCATGGTGGGACCGCCGACGTAGCCGGCGCCGAGGCAGCAGATGGAGTTGATGTACATGGTGGGGTGTGTTGGGGGTGAATCAGTCGCGCATGTGGTCGCGCAGGAGGTGATAGAGAAACAGCGAGTTGTAGGTGAAGTAGCGTTTGAAAAGCCGGCGCGGCTCCATGGCGATGCGGTAGGCCCATTCCAGGCCGAGTTTTTGGAGAAGTGGCGGTGACTGCCGGACTTCGCCAGCGTGGAAAGCAAAGGCCGCGCCGATGCCGAAATAGACGCCTGGTGGGAGTAGATTCTTGTGACGCGCGATCCAGTGTTCCTGTTTCGGGCAGCCGAGGCCGACCCAGATCAGGTTCGCTCCGGAGTCCAAGATCATCTTGCGGATGCGTTCGAATTCGTCTGCAGGCCAATCACCAAAAGGTGGTGAGTGCGAACCTGCGATCGCCACACCGGGAAAACGTAGAGCGAAGGATTCCTCCAGCTTATCCAGTGTGGACTGGGAGCCGCCTAACAGAAAGTGACGGAAACGTGGTTGTTCGCGCGTGGCCTTGAGCGTCTCCAGCATCAAAGTGGGTCCGTAAACTCGGTCTGTTAGTTTTTCTCCGGGCGGTAGATGCGCGTTGAGCGCCCAGATGAGCGGCATTCCGTCCGGGACGATCAGGTCGAAGCGGCGCATCGTTTCGCCGAACTCAGGATCATGACGGGAAAGAGCGGCGACATGCGTGTTTGCCGCTTCCACCGCGTAGGCGCGGCTTGCATCCGCAGCGTGCTGGAGAATCCATTCCACCGCGCCCGCATACGTCGTGGCTGCGAGTGGCAGACCGATGATGGGGATGGTTTTCATCAAACAGCTAACAGGAATGGATCAGACCCGGCAGAACGGCTCCACTGCACGCAGCTGCGGTGTGGATGCCACGGCGGCATCGCGATCAGACTGTTCGTTGAAAAGATAAAGCGCGTAGCCGCCATAGCCGCCGCCGCAGTATTTACGGGAGATGGCACCGGCAATGTCCGGCAGGATTTCCATGCCCTCGTCGAGCTGCGTCTGGTGATAGAGATCCACGCCTTTGGCGAGAAGATGAATGTCCGCTTGCAGCGCTCCGTCGCGGGCGATGCGACCGCTTTGAGCGATGCGATCGAAGTCGCGCGGCAGGTTGGCGACTCCGGGCGTGTCGTGCTGGGTGCCGGTCCAGTAGATCGCCATCCGTCCTGTTAGAAAATCACCGTTGTGTTTGAAATCCAGCACCGGTGTCTGGCCGGAGCGCCAGACGCAGAGGCCAGTCTCGCGGATGACCGCTGGATCCTGCCAGCCGACGCCCA
The DNA here is from genome assembly GCA_031372635.1 of Akkermansiaceae bacterium. GTDB lineage: Bacteria > Verrucomicrobiota > Verrucomicrobiia > Verrucomicrobiales > Akkermansiaceae > Luteolibacter. The sequence goes on from JANMLQ010000180.1 coordinate 59,739, forward strand.
GGTCGATCTCGGACTCGAAGCCATCGCGGCCATTGAGGAGTGCCCATGCGCCGCTGCCGCCGAGGCCAGCTTGTTTTTCAAAAGGCCACTCGCGCAGTGACACGAGCGGTGAAATGGCACAGTTCACGATGAACTCGCCGGGGCGGGAGAAACGAGGAACATCCAGCCAGCCACCCGCGAAATCCACACGCAGCGGAGCTTCCGTGGGCGCTTGCACCCAGCGCACGATGGAGCTGGTGGAGACCGGCGCGAACTTCGGCGGTGTCTTTGGCAGCACCACATATCCAGCTCCGACTTCTTCGCAGAGTGCGCGTTTCAGCGGCGCGTATTGGTCATCCTCGGTCACCACTAACAGATCAGGGCGCACGCGCAGGAAGTCTTCGCGGAAGTCGATGCCTTCCTCCAAGCCGTGTCCGATCACTACCTCGTCGATGACGCGCATACCCTGCAAGAGTGCGAACTTGTGTTCGTCGGGAATCGAGGGTTTGCGGCGTTTGTGAAACCACAGCACTTCGGAGGATGCGAAGGAAACAATGAGGAAATCACCGAGTGCTTTTGCTTCTTCAAAAAACTGGAGATGGCCGGCGTGGAGGATGTCGTAGCAACCGGAGATGAAGACTTTTTTCATGATGGTAGGCGCGTACGTGAGAACGCGAGGGATTGAGGATGTGTGGTGGGAAAAATCGCGCTGTCACTAGCGCGCCTACTCCTTGGCAACGGCGACATGATGGCCGTGGGACTTGAGCAGCGCGTGTTGGCGGGCGGTGTCGAGATCGGAGGCGACCATTTCGGCGCACATTTCCTCGACGGTGATTTCAGGAACCCAGCCGAGTTTTGCTTTGGCTTTGGATGGATCGCCTAACAGAGTTTCAACTTCTGCTGGGCGGAAATAGCGGGGATCGACTCTGACGATCACATCGCCGGGTTTGACTGCGGGGGCTTTGGCGGCGTCGAGGATCGAGATCACGGTGGCGATTTCATCGGTGCCGCTGCCGCTGAATTCCACTTCGATACCAGCTTCGCGCGCGGTCATGCGGACGAACTCGCGCACTGAGATTTGCTTGCCGGTGGTGATGACGAAATCCTCGGCAGTTTCCTGCTGGAGCATCATCCACTGCATGCGGACGTAGTCTTTCGCGTGGCCCCAATCGCGCAGCGAGTCCATGTTGCCGAGGAAGATGCAGACTTCGAGACCTTGTGCGATGTTGGCGATGCCGCGGGTGATCTTGCGGGTGACGAAGGTCTCGCCACGGCGTGGGGACTCATGGTTGAAGAGGATGCCGTTGCAGGCATACATGCCGTAAGCCTCGCGGTAGTTCACGGTGATCCAGTAGGCGTACATCTTCGCGACTGCATAAGGCGAGCGAGGGTGGAAGGGCGTGGTTTCCTTCTGCGGGATCTCCTGCACGAGTCCGTAAAGCTCGGAGGTGGATGCCTGATAGAAACGCGTCGTTTTTTCCAGCCCGAGGAAACGAATGGCTTCGAGTAAACGCAGCGTGCCGATGGCATCGACGTCCGCAGTGTATTCCGGTGCCTCGAAGGAAACGGCGACGTGCGATTGCGCGCCGAGGTTATAGACTTCATCGGGTCTCACTTCGCTGAGGATGCGGGTGAGATTCGAGCTGTCCGTGAGGTCGCCGTAGTGCAGACGGAAGCGCGAGTTTTCGACGTGTGGATCTTCGTAGATGTGATCGACGCGCTGGGTGTTGAAGAGCGAGGCGCGGCGTTTGATACCGTGAACTTCGTAGCCTTTTTCGAGCAGGAACTCGGCAAGGTAGGAACCGTCTTGGCCGGTGATGCCGGTGATGAGTGCTTTTTTCATGGAGTGTTGTGGATTGGGTTTGCGGATGTGGTTTGGAAAATTTTGCGAATGATGTTGGCGCTTATCTGTCCGAGAGCGAGACCTGTCAGATCGGCGAGCCAATCGAGTAGATCGCAAGAGCGAGTGGCGATGAATGCCTGTGAGAGTTCTTCGAGCGTGATGAGCGTGAAGAGGATGAAAGTGACGCGGCTGATGAATGACGGGAGGAAACGAAAACGGCGCGGAGTGAAGGCAAGGTTGCAAAGCAAACACAGCATGCCCATCAAGCCAACATGTCCGAGTTTGTCGCCGTAGGGAATGCTGTGAATGAACGACCACCAGCGGTCTCCCTCGCCGCGATTGGCAATGGTGACGATGACCAGCATGAAGAGGATGAAACCACTGGCGAGGACTCTGAAGAAGTGTCCGCTGTTGGTTTTGGTTCCGGGAGTCATGTGGGGA
>JANMLQ010000186.1:0-31934 GCA_031372635.1 Akkermansiaceae bacterium
CATCCACGTCTCCGAACTCGCCGAAGGCCGCACCGAGAACGTCGGCGATGTCGTCAAGAAGGGCGACGTCGTCACCGCCAAGTGCCTCGGCGTCGATGAAAAAGGCCGCGTGAAAATGTCCCGCCGCGCCTGGCTCCGCGATCAGAAAGCCGAAGAAGCCGAAGGCGTGACCGAAACCGTCACGTCTCTCGCGGACTAAGAAGCAGCGACACTCCTGTCGCTCTCAACAACCCTCAAACCAAACCGGCGTTTCCGAAAGGAAGCGCCGGTTTTTTCGTGGCGGTATCTAGCGCCCCCTCCAAAAACATGCGTCAGTCTTCCATCCTTCCTACGAAATGGCCGGATATGACACTCCTTGTTCGCCCCCTGACACACATCATAAAATTGTTTAACGCGCCTCGCGGAGGGCGGTATTTTTTCACTGCGTCTAGGAAGAGTCGCCATGCGCCTCTATGACGGGCTTTCAGCCCTCACCCTAGTCGCTTTTTCTTTTCCATGAATCTGTGTTACATCGACGAATCAGGAACGAGTGACATTCCCGGCAACTCAGCCTACTTCGTCCTCGCTGGAATAAGCATTCCGATCTGGCACTGGGGCGGATGCGATGCCGAGGTCAACCAAGTGAAAATACGATTCGGCCTTCTGGATGCGGAACTTCACACGGCATGGCTGTTGCGCCGCTATGTGGAGCAGGAATCCATTACCGATTTCGATGACATGGATTACGTTCAACGGAGGTCCGCCGTCGAAATCGAACGCCGCAAGCACATCCACGCTCTCCAGCGGAGCAAACCAAAGGTTCTGAAGCAGACAAAAAAGAATTTCGCTAAAACCAATGCATACCTGACTTTGGCTGAACGGAAGAGAATGGTGCGTGAAGTTGCGGGAGTGATCGGAAACTGGGGATTTGCCAGGCTTTTCGGAGAGGCTGTCGATAAAGCTAACTATTCTAGTCAATTTATCCTCTCCTCATGATCACGAAACAAATCAGCGTTTCCGAGTTCAAGGCACGATGCACCGAAGAGATCCGCGCGGTGGAGAAGGGCGACACGATTCTTGAGCTCACCCGCCACGGCAGGAAGGTGGCTGTGGTGAAGTCGCCTGATGCTGCGGAGAGCGCCGGATTTGGGAAGCTGGATTGGCAGTGGCAAAGGTAGCATCACCTTCGGCCCGGACTACAAGAGTGATTCTCCGGCTTGGGATTCCGCCGATTGGGAAAGCTGAGTTACTTCTTCGCCATGGCTGCCACGCTCCTTCTCGACACCTGTGCTTGGCTGGATGCTTTAGCCGCGCCCGAGTTGATGCGGCCGTCCGCGCGGAGGCTGCTAGCCGGTGAGCAGATGGTTCATGTTTCAGCCATCAGTTTGTTGGAAGTCGCGAGGAAGGAGGCCAAAGGCGAATTGGTGTTCGGAATGCCCTTGAGCCAATGGTTTCAACTCGCGCTGCCCCTCAACAGGTTGCGGGTTCTGGAAATCACGCCTGACATCGCCATCGACGCCACACGCCTGCCAGGATGGCCCCATAAGGATTCTGCCGATCAAATCATCGTGGCCACCGCGCGGCTTCACGGCCTCAATATCCTCACCTCCGATTCAAAAATCCTGAATTACCGGCAGGTTGCCAGCATCGCTTCACACAAGGCCCAGGGATACAACGACGTTTTGCGGAACGATTCTCACGAAAGGATTCAGCACATCGCATAAGGCGATGGAGTCGATATTGAGACACGATACGGCGGGAGTGCCGACGATTTCGGATGCGTAGGGAATCCCTTGCAAAACCGGCAGATTTCCGCATCTTTCCGCCGGGTTTGGCCTGGCCGGGCACCCGCTTCCGTCATGAGCATCCGAGTATCCGTTTCCGCCCTCATCGCCTTGCTGGTCCCACTGACATTTAGCGGCTGCTTTTCCAGCTCCGAAGTGAAAAGCACCAATCCCACCAGCGTCGGCCAGCAACTCACCGATCTCGACCGCGCCTATCACCAGGGCATCATCACCGAGAAGGAATACCTCAAGCTCAAGAAAGCGATCATCAGTAAAAACGACTGATTCGCAGGCAAATCCGCCTGTCGGAGTCGCTCCGATGAAGCGTTGACGGCCCGGTTTTTTCCATTCAGGTTGCTTGCCGAAACGCGTTTTCCCAATCCCCACCCCACTATCCAATGACACTTATCCGTCGCTTCTTCGCCACCTTCATGGCGGCATCGCTCATCTGCACCGCCGCCGCGCAAGAGGGCAAGCTCAACATCGCCACAGTGGACATGCAGGAACTGTTTAAGCAGTATTACCGCACCAACGAGGCGCAGAAACAGATCAACGTCGAGCGCGCCCGCATCCAAAAGGACAACAACGAGCGCCTCGCCCGCATCCGCGAGTTGGAGGAAAACCTCGGCAACCTACGCAAACAACTCGAAGACCCCGCCATCAACGACTCCAAGAAGCAGACGCTCTTCAAGGATTGGCAGATGCAACAGCAGGAAGGCATCGCACTCGACCGCGAGCGCCGCGAATTCCTCCAACGCCGCAACCAAGCCCTCAACGAAAAGATGGTCCAGCGCATGAAGGGCATCCTTGAGGAAATCCGCAAGCTCGTCGAAGAACAGGCCAAGGTGGATAACTACGACTACGTCTTCGACAAGTCCGGCCTCAGCACCTCGCAGGTTCCCTTCCTCCTCTACACCAAGGACGCCACCGACATCACCGCCGGCCTTCTGAAAAACCTCAACAAGGACGCGCCCGCCGAATCTCTGCCCTCCAAGGATGATCCGAAGCCGGAAATCCCGCAGCCGGATGCCGTGCCCGCCGTCGAGGACAAGTAAATCCCAGCGATTTTACCCCGAGTGGCAATCGCCCTCACGCTTTCCGAGCTCGCCCAGTGGATCGATGGAGACATCGTCCGGGGCGGGCTCGCTTCGTCTCTGACCGGCATGGCCGCGCTCGACATGGCCGGCCCGCATGACGTGAGTTTCCTCGGCAACGAGAAATACCACGCACAGTTTCTCGAAACCAAAGCCGCCGCCATCATCGTCCCGCGCGGCGTCAGCGACGGCCCCGAAAACGCCGCGCTCATCGCCGTGGACAATCCCACGCTCGCGTTTTCCATCGTCGTCCGTCACTTCGCCGTCATCGCCCGGGCCTTCAGCGCGGGCGTCCATCCGCGCGCATTCGTCGATCCCACCGCCACGCTCGATCCGGAAAAAGTCTGCGTCCATTCCGGTGCCGTCGTCATGGCCGGAGCCTGCGTCGGCGACGGCTCGGAGCTCGGCCCCAACTGCGTCATTGGCGCGGATGCCGTCATTGGCAGAGACTGCCACATCATGGCAAACGCCACCGTCCGCGAACGATGCGTGCTTGGCGATCGCGTCATCCTCCAGCCTGGCTGCGTCATCGGCTCCGATGGCTACGGCTACGAATTCTCAGAAGGCCGCCACGTAAAGATCGACCAAGTCGGCATCGTCGAAATCGGCGACGATGTGGAAATCGGTGCCAACACCACCATCGACCGCGCCCGCTTCGGCAAGACCCTCATCGGCGAAGGCACCAAAATCGACAACCTCGTCCAAATCGGCCACAACTGCGTGATCGGAAAACACTGCCTCATCGTCGCCTTGTGTGGCATTTCCGGCAGCACCCGGCTCGGCAACTACGTCACCCTAGCCGGCCAGGTTGGCACCGTCGGCCACATCACCATCGGCGACAAAGCCACCCTCACCGGTCGCTCCGGCGTCACCACCAGCCTACCCGGTGGCGAAGTCTATTCCGGCCGCCCGGCCAAGCCCTTCCGCGAGGAAATGAAACTGCGCGCCAACGTCCGCCGCCTGCCCAAGCTCATCGATCGCGTCAAAGCCCTCGAAGCAGCGATGGGCATGAAATCCTCTCCGGAAGCATAGTGTCGTCCTGGAGTTCACGGTTCACCGTGCCCCAGCATAAATCACAGCCCCGAAGGATGCCGCACCACCGTTCCAGATGCGGGGCGCGTGCGGGTGTGCCAGCGCGGTCCGGTGCGGTCCGATCCCCAGCCGGTGTCGAGACGCAGCCCGGCCACGGTCATGAAAACGTGGCCCTTGCGGGTGTACACGGTGATCCATTTGCCATAGCCCTTCTTGCCGTATTTGAAATATCCGCTCGATGGCATGGAGCCTTTCATCAGGCCCGCCTCGCGCAGCACATACGAAACCGTGCCCGAGCAATCGTAGCCGCTGTCGTTCTGCCGGGCGTGGCCACCGCCCCATTTGTAGGGTTTCTGTTGGAGTCGGTTGCCAGCGGCGATGGCCCGCTTCACCGCAGCGGGCGCACTCCTCGGCGCATAAGCCACGCCGTTCTTCACCATCGCAGTGCGCCCATGCTGGAAATTGTAGCTCACCGGGCGGCGCGCCTTGACCTGATTCGAGCAGGAAACCAGGCCGCCTGAGACGAATAGCAACGCGAGCAAAAGGATCGTAAAATTTTTCACTCGCGCAGACTACCAGAAGCTTAAGATTTGTAAATTATTTTGATCGGCTGGTGTTCCAGGTGGCCGATGACCTGTGCCAGTGCCCGCGAACGGTGACTGAGGGAGTTTTTCACATCGTCACCCAGCTCGGCGAAGGTTTGTTCGTAACCGTCTGGGATGAAAAGCGGATCGTATCCAAAGCCGCTGCCTCCTTTTAACGAGTCGATGATCCGTCCCTCGACGCAGCCTGAAAAGTTCGCAATTTCCAGCCCCTCCCGCGCTAAGACCATGGTGCAGCGGAAACGAGCGCGGCGATCGGATTTCCCCTCCATCTCCGCTAGAAGACGCGCGTTGTTTTTCGCATGATTCCCTTCCTCGCCGCCATAGCTCGATGACCACACACCCGGCGCGCCGTCTAGCGCATCCACCTCCAGCCCGGAATCATCGGACAGCACCCAGCCGTCCACCACGCGGCTGATGCCCTCCGCCTTGAGCCGCGCGTTTTCCAAAAAAGTCACGCCGGTTTCCTCGATCACCGGCGTCTCGGGAAAATCATCCGAGTTCATCACCACGAAGCGATCACCGATCATCGCGCGGATTTCCGAAGTCTTATGGGCATTGCGGGTGGCCACGATCAAGCGCGGTAGGGGTTGCATGGCCACAGCACTGCCGGAATCCCGGGGTGAGGCCAAGTATTTTGAATAAACCAGGCGCTGGAGACGCTAAAGACCATCATGAAAGCAATCACTTGGCTCGCCTCCATCACCGTCGCCGCACTCACCGCCACCTCCTTTGCAAGCGTCCCAGAAGGCTGGACCACCGATCTCGAAAAGGCCTTTGCCCAAGCAAAGAAGGAGAACAAGAACGTGCTCGTCGAGTTCACCGGCTCTGACTGGTGCCCGCCATGCATCGCGATGCGCAAGAACGTGTTCAGCAAGAAGGAATTCGTCGATGCCGCCTCAAAGAAGTTCATCTTGGTGGAACTGGATTTTCCCAAGGGCGATAAGCAAGTGGCTGAAAAAAACCAGCCACACTCCGACAAATACAAAATCGAGGGTTTCCCAACCGTCATCCTTTTCAATTCAAGCGGTAAGGAATTCACCCGCTTCTTCGCCTCCCAATTTCCCACGACCAAAGACTTCCTCAAGCACCTCGACGCGTCGCTTGAGAAGAAGGATCTCGACTGATCCGCACCGCTCGCCATCCATCCCGATTCCCCGCCCCGGCTCCATCACCGGGGCGGGGTTTTTCTTTTCAAGCCCCCACCACGCCGCCACAGTCCGCGCCCTTTCACGATCATGTCAGAAGCACGCAAACCATTTCCCTTCCGCGAGTTCGAGCCACAGTGGCAGCAGCGCTGGGAGTCCGAGAAAACCTTCCGCACCCCCGGCCCCGGCGATGCCGACTTCGATCCAGCCAAGCCGAAATACTACGTGCTCGACATGTTCCCCTACCCCAGCGGCGCGGGCCTCCACGTCGGCCACCCGGAAGGCTACACTGCCACCGACATCATCGGCCGCTACAAGCGCATGACCGGTCACAACGTCCTGCATCCGATGGGCTACGATGCCTTCGGACTACCCGCCGAAGAACATGCCCGGAAAACCGGCGAGCATCCTGCCATCAACACCGCCCGCAACATCGAGAACTTCCGCCGCCAGTTGAAATCGCTCGGTTTCGCCTACGATTGGGATCGCGAAATCGCCACCACCGATCCGGGATACGTGCGCTGGACGCAATGGATCTTCCTGCAAATCTATAACTCCTACTTCTGCGAGGAAACGAACAAAGCCAAACCTGTTAGCGAACTCGAAACCAAAGGCTGGACCCGCGAGCAGATCGACGACGTCCGCCTCGCCTTCGTCGCCGACACCCCCGTCTGGTGGTCGCCCGACCTCGGCACCGTGCTCGCCAACGAGGAAGTCGAAGAATGGAAATCCAAAGGCCACACCGTCGAACGCCGCCCACTGCGCCAGTGGATGCTACGCATCACCAAATACGCCCAGCGACTCATCGATGAACTCGACACACTCGACTGGCCGGATGGCATCAAGCTGTTGCAAAAGAACTGGATCGGCAGAAGCGAAGGCGCGGAGGTAATCTTTGAAATTCAAAGTTCGATGTTCGATGTTGGACGTTCGGAGTTCGTGACCGTCTTCACCACCCGCCCGGACACCCTCTTCGGTGCGACCTACATGGTCCTCTCCCCCGAGCACCCACTCGTCCCGGAAATCACCACCGCCGAACAAAAAGCCACCGTCGAAGCCTATCAGAAATCCATCGCCTCCAAGTCCGACATGGACCGCGGTGATCTCAACAAAGACAAGTCCGGCGTCTTCACCGGAGCCTTCGCCGTCAATCCGGTCAACAACGTCGAAATCCCCGTCTGGATCGCCGATTACGTCATGATGGGCTACGGCACCGGCGCGATCATGGCCGTGCCCGCGCATGACGAGAGGGACTCCGAGTTTGCAACGAAGTTCTCACTACCAATTCTGCAAGTGGTAAGTGATCCGTCCAATTCGTCGGATCCCAAGCTACCCCTATGCGACCCCGGCACCGCAGTAAATTCTGGCTTCCTCGACGGCCTCCTCACCGCCGAGGCCAAAGCCAAGATGATTGATTGGTTAGAGACGAACTCCAAAGGCAAGCGCCGCATCCAATACAAACTCCGCGACTGGCTCTTCTCCCGCCAGCGTTACTGGGGCGAGCCGTTTCCCATCATCTGGAAAGACGGCCACCACCACGCCATTGCCGATAGCGAACTCCCATTGCTTGCGCCACCGCTCGAAGACTACAAACCCAGCGGTACCCCCGATCCTCTCCTCAGCAAAGCCACCGACTGGGTGAATCTCCCAGACGGTTCCACCCGCGAAACCAACACCATGCCGCAATGGGCCGGCTCATGCTGGTATTACCTCCGCTACTGCGATCCTGGAAACAACAGCCGCTTCATTTCCCACGAAGCCGAAGCCTATTGGAAAAACGTCGATCTCTACGTCGGCGGTACGGAGCACGCCGTACTTCACCTGCTCTACGCACGTTTCTGGCACAAGGGGCTCTTCGATCTCGGCCACGTCACCACACCGGAACCGTTTCAGAAACTCGTCAACCAAGGCCTCATCCTCGGCGAGGACGGACAGAAAATGTCCAAGTCCCGCGGCAACGTCGTCAACCCGGACGACGTCGTTTCCGAATACGGAGCCGACGCACTCCGCCTCTACGAAATGTTCATGGGGCCGCTCGAACAAGTGAAACCCTGGCAGATGAAGGGCGTTGAAGGCGTTTCCCGTTTCCTCGCCCGCGTCTGGCGCGTGGCGATCACCGAAGAAGGCACAGTCGCTCCGAAGATCCAGGACATCCCCTGCGCCGACAAGGAACTGCTCCGCGTCGTCCACGAGACCATCAAGAAAGTCGGAGAGGACATTGAGAAACTCAGCTTCAACACCGCCATCTCGCAGATGATGATTTGCACCAACGCCTTCACCCAAGTGGACGTGGTGCCCTTGAAAGAGTTCACGCAGTTCCTCACCGTTCTCAATCCCTTCGCGCCGCACCTTGCCGAGGAAATCAACGCCCGCGTGGCGGCGATCACCGGTCGCCACCCATCTCTTCTCTCCGAACAAACCTGGCCGAAGTACGACTCCGCCGCCCTCGTCCGCAGCGAGATCGAGTTCATCATTCAAGTGAACGGCAAACTCCGCGACCGCCTCATGCTCTCCAAAGACGCCGACGAAGCCGCAGTCACAGCAGCCGCTTCCGAAAGCGCAAAGGTGAAGGAACACACCGACGGCAAGACCATCCGCAAGATCATCTTCGTCCCCGGCAAGCTGCTCAACATCGTCGCCAACTGACAATGGATCATCCCCTCCAGGAACTCTTCGACTATCCTGGCCTCTCTCAGGAAATCGTCGCCTTCGATTTATCAGACGAGTTTTCCCGTGACGCGATCCAGCGCGCGCAAGCATATCTCCAGCCCGGCATCATCTCCAAAGTCGAAGCTGGCCACTTGGACTTCGAGTGTGAGTCTGACTACGGCCTTGATGACTTCTCGGAAGGTGAAGGCATCACCGTCATCGCCCGCGTCATGGGATCAAGGCGCCGTCACTACAAAACCGGCATCGACTTCTACACCAATGACGACGGCGAGTGGGCTGTCGCCTGCAAATGCACCTGCCCTGTCGGCTATAACTGCAAACACGCCGCTGCACTTCTCCTTCACCTCAAACGCACCATCGCTCAAGGCCCACCCGCCACCCGCACTCCGGCATCCGTCCAACTCCCCAGACACATCGCCGACTGGCTCCGCTCGCTCGAATTCACCGCCACCACCCCACCCCCCAAGCCCACATCCCAACAAAAATTCCTCGCCTACTGCCTCGAATACACATCCTCCGGAAAAATCCGCTTCGCACTCCATCCCGCCAACATCCTCAAAAACGACCGCATTTCCATCGAGTCCACCGGGACCCGTGCCGATCTCTCCAAACCGCCACAATACATCGCCGAGGTAGATTACCCCATCTGCATCGCCTACCACCGCCATCCCAGAGAATACGATGGCTGGAACCAATCGGTCCTACCCGCAGGCCAGCAAGGCGCAGCCCTGTTCGACAGGGCCATGCAAACCCATCGCTTCTTCTTCATCGCGGATAAAAATTTCCATCGCTCCATCGACTCCCACACCCCCATCACCCGCGGCGCAGACATCACCGCCGAACTCGGCTGGGAAACCCTCCCATCAGGAAACGCCCGCCCCTCACTCCTCGGCTTACCTGCACACTTCCACATATTCCCCACCGAGCCGCCGACATATCTCGATCCCCATACGGCACAACTCGGCACCATCATCTGCGAGCAACCCAACCACCTATTCAAGCATTGGCAAAACGGCCCGGAAATCTCCGCCCACTACATCGAATCACTCTCCGCAAAAATCTCCTCCATCCCCGGCGCATCCATCCCCGCGCCCATCTCCGTCCCGTTAGAAACCCGCCCCACCACCCCGCCCATCCCCCACATCCACATCTCACGCCTTCACGCCACCGTCGCCGGCCTCCCCAGCGACCACATCGTCGGCCACCTCTCCTTCCAATACTCCGACAGCCAGCTCCTGCCCCATCCTCTAACAGAAAAATCCCCGCCCCAGCACATCGAACTTCGCGACGGCAAACGCATCACTTGGACCCGCGACGCAAAACTAGAAACCGCCCTCGCCAAAAAACTCAAAGCCGCCGGAATCATCCCCTTCAACCGCATCATCTCCGAGCGCCACCTCCACCACTCCCTGCGCCCCACCTTCGTCCCGGAAGACTCACAGCCCACCATCGCCCTCGCCTGGTTGCGCTCACTCGAAAGCCCCGCCCTCCAAAAACTCCGCGACCAAGGCTGGACCATCACCATCGATCCCAAATCCGGCCTCACCGCCCACGACGCCTCCGATTTCCTCCCCGCCATCGAAGCCGATACCGATCACGGCATCGACTGGTTCCGCTTCGATGTCTCCTTCGAAATCGACGGGATGAAACGCTCCCTCATCCCCCTCATCGCCCAAGCCATCGAAAAAAACTTCCCCCCGTCCACCACCCCCGACCTCCCCGAGTGGATCACCATTCCCTGCGAGAATCCGGCGGACGGTTTCATCCGCCTGCCCGCGCGGCGTTTTCTGGAAATCGTCGATCAAGTCCGCCACCTCTTCCATGGCAGGGAACCCGGCACTGGCGGATTCAAACTCGACCGCCTGGCCGCCGCAGGCATCGCAGATGGCTTCGGACTCAAAAGCGACAAAACCACCCGCGCCCTCACCCAGCTAGGCCGCGCCCTCAAAGACATCCGCGAACTCCCCCAGCAAGACCCGCCCGCCACCGTCCTCGCTACCCTCCGCCCTTACCAACAAGAAGGCTTCCGCTGGCTCCGCTTCCTCACAAAACACCACCTCAACGGCATCCTCGCCGATGACATGGGCCTCGGCAAAACCATCCAAACCCTCACCCACCTCGCTGCCGAGCACGCTGATAATCCCGGCAAAACTTCACTCGTCATCGCACCCACCTCCGTCGTCCCCAACTGGATCTCCGAAGCCGAAAAATTCACCCCCCACCTCAAAATTCTCCTTCACCACGGCAACGACCGCTCCACCACCACCTCTGACATCGCCGCCGCTGACATCGTCGTCACCTCCTACCCACTCCTCCATCGCGACATCTCCATCCTCGCCAAAACCGACTGGCACTGCCTCATCCTCGACGAAGCACAGCACATCAAAAACCCCAAATCCATCACCGCCCAAGCCGCCTGCGCCCTCAACGCCGCACATCGCATCTGCCTCTCCGGCACACCCATGGAAAACCACCTCGGAGAACTCTGGAGCCTCATGCGCTTCCTCATGCCCGGCTACCTCCCCGAAGAAAAATCCTTCAACTCCATCATCCGCAAACCCATCGAACGCGACCGCTCCGGCGATGCCCAAAACGCCCTCAACCGCCGCATTTCACCCCTCATCCTGCGCCGCACCAAAGACCAAGTCGCCACCGATCTCCCGCCCAAAACCCAACTCATCCACCACATCGACCTCACCAAAAAACAAGTCGATCTCTACGAATCCGTCCGCGCCTCCATGGACCAGCGCGTCCGCGAAGCCATCGCCGCAAAAGGTCTCGCCCAGTCCCACATCATCGTCCTCGATGCCCTCCTCAAGCTCCGCCAAATCTGCTGCCACCCCCAACTCCTCAAACTCCCCGCCGCCCAAAAAATCAACGAATCCGCCAAGCTCCATTTCCTGACGGACGAACTGCTACCACAGTTGTTAGAAGAAGGCCGCCGCATCCTTCTCTTCTCCCAATTCACCTCCATGCTCGCACTCATCGAAGCGCACCTCGAAAAAGAAAAAATCCCCTTCCTCAAACTTACCGGCCAGACCAAAGACCGCGCCACCCTCGTCAAACAATTCCAAACCGGCGAGGTTCCCATCTTCCTCATCTCCCTCAAAGCCGGCGGCACCGGCCTCAACCTCACCGCCGCAGACACCGTCATCCACTACGACCCATGGTGGAACCCGGCCGCCGAAAACCAAGCCACCGATCGCGCCCACCGCATCGGCCAGAACAAACCCGTCTTCGTCCACAAACTCGTCTGCCGCGGCACCATCGAAGATCGCATCCTCGAACTCCAGAAACACAAAGCTGCCCTCGTCCAAGCCCTCCTCTCCGAAGAAACCACCTCCCTCAAAATCGACTCCGAAACCCTCTCGCACCTGCTGGAGCCACTCACCTGATTCATTTTCCATGCCACGCGCATCGTCACATATCGGGGAGCGCACGCGCCTCGCGTGCCGTCTCCGGCGCCCTCGCCGGAGACAGGCGTGTGCGGTATCGGAAGCTGATAATCCATAAGGAACGCCGAATGGGCGCACTGCGGAACACGCGAGGGCGCGTATGCTCCCCATAATGACACGACCCCATGACACGTGAAGAACTCATCGAAAAAATCGCCAAGGTAGAAGCCCTCTACAGCGGCACCGATTCCCTCGGTGAAAAGCAAGCGGCTGGCAGCGCTCTGGAACGTCTCAAGTCTCAACTCGCCACCGCACCCGAGCCACCCACCGAGTTTAAGATCAAGATCGACGATCCGTGGCAGCGCCAGCTTTTCACAGCCCTTTGCCGCCGCAACAATCTCCAGCCTTACCGCCTCTACCGCCAGCGCAGGACTTCCGTCATGATCCACACCACACGCTCCATGTTGAACAACTTCCTTTGGCCGCAGTTTCAGGAACTCTCCAATCTCCTGCATAACTACCTCGACGAAGCCACCCGCGACATCATCGCCCGTGGCGTCCACACCGATCTATCAGAAGCGGAAGAGCGGCAGAACATCGCCGGAGTCTGAGCAGGAAGCCAAACTCCAATCATGATTCAGCCGTTACCCATCTGCCCGAGGAAGCCATCCAGAAAATCCAGATAGCCGCGTGGTGAGTTCCCCATCTCGCGCCGGGTGTCGAGCGACTCCTTCGCCGCGCCCAGGATCATGATGAATTCCCGTGCAGGCACGCCTTCGGTTTCCCTCATCACCCTCGCAGTTTCTAACAGTGACCCCGACAGCCCCGCGATCCACAACTCCAGCGCGTCCTTGGGCGGGTTCACGGGTTTCTTCCCGCCCAGCGCCAGTTCCGCTTTCCGCAGCGCCGATTTCACCGAAGAATCCTTCGGCACGAACTTCCCCTCCTCACGCGCCATGTGATCGGCCCGGTTGATGCAGGTTTCCACCCGCAGCATGATTTGTGCGAAATGCGGATCGTCCATCAGATTGTGCCTTGCCATAGCTTGAGGTGACGAAATACCGGCCTGAAGGCAAGACCATCTGCAAGATCATCATCGTTCCCGGAAAATTGTACAACGATGCCAATGGGCATCTTGGCATCGTAGCAAAAAAAATCCAATCCGATGCATCCGCTTCCCGGCGGCGGGCGTTGCTTGGTTTGTCGCGGCCCGGTCTGCGATGAACCAAGCCAAACCATGAAATCGTTTCAGAAATTCTCCCGGCGGCTATTACCCGTCGCCCTCACCCTTTCTCTCGCGGCGGGTGCCCAAGCAGCCACCCTCGTCGTAAATATCAATTACTCTTCAGCAGGCCCCGGCACCTTTCTCTACCGCGTTTCCCTCACCAACAACTCCCCGAACGAACTGGTGGTGGTCAGCCTGCTGAATGGACCGGCCTCCGACTCCCTAATCACGCCCAGCCTCACCGCTCCCAGCGGGTTTCTTGCTAGCTATGACAGCGGCTCCGGCATCGTTGATTTGCTGGAAGACAGCTCGTCCTTCAGCATCGGCGGCACTTTTGGCGAGTTCACCTTCGTAAGCGCCGCAGCTCCCAACACGGCATTCACGATGTTCGAGGCCACCGACAGCATCGGCGGCACCATTTCCGGCGCGACGAATCTCGTGCCCGAACCCACTTCCACGGGCCTCATCGCCCTCGCGCTTCTTCCGTCCATTCTCCGCCGTCGTCGTGCGGCTTGAACTCCAATCCAACACCAACAACTCCCTATGAAAACCACCAGCAACCTCACGTTTCTAACAAGCATCCTCCTCGCGGGGACTGGCATCGTTTCCGCCTCTAGCCACAGTGATGCACCACTCATCAAGCAGGACCCGCAGGCGAATCTCACCGATGTCTATGCCTTCGTCGGCACCCGCTACAACGATCCCACACAAAAGGTTCTCAACGTGCTCGTCAGCGTGCGCCCCTTCTCCGAGCCAGGCGATGGCGCTATCTTCGAGCGTTTTGCTGACGACGCGCTCTACTCCATCCACCTCACCAATCCCGCCACCGGCGTGGAAACGGATCGTTATGACTTCACCTTCTCTTCCGTGAACGGCGGCATCAAAAACCCCGACACCATTCTCTCCTACGGCCTTGGCACCGCTGCCGGTGCCATCACCAGCATTGGCGACGCGCAGCAAAACTACTCGCAAACCTATCGCGTCCGGAAAAATGGCAACACCATCGGCAGCAGCCTGCTCGTGCCACCACCCAACGCCGGGCCGCGCACGACTCCGGGTTACAACGGCCCAGACGGCAAAGCCAAATCCGGAGCCACCAATCTAGCAGGTCTCGATCCGCTCACCGCCCAAGCCATTTCACCCATCACCGGCGGAGTCGTCGCATGGGCGGGTCCGCGTGAGGACGGCTTCTATGCGGACACCCCCGGCATCTTCGATTTCCTCAACCCGCGCATCATCAACAACGATGCCGATGGGAACGACGGACTCGGCCAGGATGGCAATGGCGTCGATGGTTTCAAGGGCTTCAACGTCCTCACCTACGCCCTGCAAATTCCCATCGCTGGTCTGGCAACCGGAGCTTACAACGACGCCTTCGGAAATCCCCACACCGGAGTCGGCGTTTATGCTTCTGTGAGTCGCCAGCGCGTTACCATCCGCCGCACCGATGCCACCAACGTCAACAGCGGCCCATGGATTCAGGTCAACCGCCTCGCCAACCCGCTCTTCAACGAAGCCCTCGTGCCATTGCGCGACAAGGATCGCTACAACCGCACCAAGCCGACCGGCGACGCGAGCTTTTCCACCTACGCACAAAACAGCGAGCTGGCCTTCCTCATCAACGTCGTCCTCTTCGGCACCGCCAATGGCCAGACTCCGCTGCAAACGAACAACCGCGCTGACCTCGTGGCAATCATGATCCCCGACGTCATCCGCGTGGACACGACCACCGCCGCAGTACCGCTACCCGGCCAAGTAGGTTTCAACCGCCTCAGCCTCATCGGCGGCGATGCCCTCGGCTGGCCCAACGGACGCCGCATCGGCGATGACGTGGTCGATGTCGCGCTGTCAGCGATCGCCAGCGGACCCACCTTCACTACGATTACTCCCGTAGGTGACAATGTTGATTCAAACGATCAACTCTACAATACCGTCTTCCCCTATCTCGGCACTCCCCATGCTGGCTCTACTGTAACCCAACGCGTGGCACCATGACAGGTTCACCCGCGTCTCGATGAGATAGCGGGAAACGTGGCAGCTCCTCCCATCGGTCATCTGTGCCGGCGGGAGGAGTTTGTTCCTCCACTCACCATCCGATCCATACACCTCACCCCATCCGCATCGTGAGACTTTTTCCCATAACTCTCGCTCTGGTCATTCCGGTTCTCCACGCCCACGAGCATCACAAGCATGAACATGCGAAACCGGCTGAAGAACAAGCACAGCCGCGCAACGCACTCGAGTGGAACGCCCTCGGAAACAAACGCATGCAGCAAGCGCGCGACATTCTTTCCCACGACTTCTCAAAAGCGGAAAAAGCCTTCAAGTGCGCCCTCGAACTTGAACCCGCAAACGCAGAGGCTCTCGTCGGCATGGGATGGGTCGCTAATTCCAACCATGACTTCAAAGCCGGGAAAACCTGGTGCGAGAGAGCGCTCGCCATCAATCCCACCCTCCATGACGCCCACAATCTGCTAGGCGACGGCGCGGTGGAACTCGGCCAATACGATGCCGCCTTCGATCACTATCAGAACGCGCTGGATCTCCGCACCGATCTCTCCACCTATGCCCGCGCCTCGCATTTGCTCTGGCTCACTGGCGATGCGCGCACCGCGCAATCCCTGATGCGCAAGGCCATCTCGGCAGGCGGCCCCTATCCGGAAAACACCGCTTGGTGCCATGCCGAGCTGGCAATCCAGCTCATCCATGCCGGTGCGTTTCCAACTGCGAAGCAGGAACTCGATCATGCGCACAAGCTCGCTCCAGAAAATCCCCGCGTCCTCATCGCTATGGGACGCCTCGCATCCGCGCAGGGCGAGTACCCGGCAGCCATCACCGCGTTTGAAAAGTCCTCCGCCATCATGCCCACCCATGACTCACTCGCCCCACTCGCGGACCTTTATCTCGTGACCGGGGATAAGGAAAAAGCCAGTTCACAAATCCGCAAGGTGATCTCGTTTCATGAGCACTCCCATGCTCATGACGAAGAGCACACTCATCCCGGTTCACACCAACTGGCGGTCTTTCTCGCGGACTATGGAAACGACACGAAGGCCGCGCTCGAACAAGCCCGCTCTGCCCATGAGCACTTTCCTAACCTCGCCACGGAAGATGCTCTGGCGTGGGCTTATTACAAATCCGGCAAATATCCCGAAGCCCGCCGCCATCTCACCCGCGCTCTCGCAAAAAACACACCTGATCCGCTGCTCCATTTCCACGCGGGCATGATCTATGAAAAACTCGGCCAGACATCAGATGCCCGCCGCCACCTCGCGCAAGCCCTCAATCTCAACCCAAGCTTCCATCCCATCCACGCCCGCACCACCCGCGATTTGCTCTCTACAAATAACAATCCCTGATTACGGAATTATTACCTCGAAAAGAAAACATCATGCCATAGCCTGATCGCATGGAAAACGAAGGTAGCCCGGAAGAGCTGCTCGCCAAGATTGCGGCGGGCTGCACCGAGGCGTTTTCCAAACTCTACGATGATTTCTCCGCTGCCCTCCTTGGCATCACCCTGGGCGTTCTGAAAAACCGCGCCGAAGCGGAAGAAGCACTTCAGGAAATCTTCGTGAGCGTATGGAAAAAAGCCTCCAGCTATGATCCCAAACACGGCAAGGCGACCACATGGCTCATCACGATGGCCCGCAACCGCGCCGTTGATGCCCTGCGCTCTCGCCAGCGCCGCGAAAAACTCCACGAATCCGCCCACTGCGAATCATTCCTCAACAACCCTGTTCACGAGCCTCCTGATAGCCCGCTCATCGCCATGGAACGGGCCATTCAAGTCCGCCAAGCACTCAAGTCATTGCCCGAAGAGATGCGCATCGTCCTCCAACTGGCGTTCTTTCACAGCTTGACCCAAACGGAAATCGCGGAAACCTTGAACGAACCGCTGGGCACGATCAAATCACGCATCCGAAGAGCGATGGAGCGCGTTCGTTTAACACTATCCAATGAGCAAGACTCCCACGAGCTAGGCCAATACCCATGAACGAGAAATCCAGCAATCCGCGTGACCATGCGGCAGAACTCGCCGCCCTTCACGGGCTGGGCGCTCTGGATGGCGTGGATGCCGCAGCCATGGCCGATTGCGGTGATTGCCTGTTTGGCAAAGCCGCACTCGCCGCGTTGGGATTTGAACTCACCACCGCCGAGATCACCGCCACGCTCTTTCCTCCAGTGGCTCCATCTGCGGGCTTGAAGGATAAGATCATGGCCCGGATTTCCCCGCCCGCGCCGCCGCAGGAAGACGCGAAGGTCCACTACCTCCCGAGCGCCGAAGGCCAATGGCAAATCCTCCCCGGCGGCAAGATCCGGATCAAGCCTCTGTCCGATCTGCCAGAAGCAGGCCACACGGTTTTTCTGCTAGAGGCATCACCGGGTGGAGTTCTCGGCGCACACTTCCACGAAGGCATGGAGGAGTTCTATCTCATCAGCGGAGACCTTACTACCAACGGCCTAGTGCTCGGCCCGGGCGATTACATGCGCCACGCGCCCGGCACACATCACGATCAGGCCACCAGCGAACACGGCTGCCTCGCGCTCGTAGTGACCGCGCGGGAAAACCATCCCCGCAAAGCCATCGGCGCATACAACGAGCTGAGAAATCTCATGCGCGGCATGCTCGGCAACTGAAGCCGCTTTCCAAGCAGAGCGAAAGCCGGCGGTAGCTGCCGCTCAACATCGTGGCGGGGTGAACGCAACAGCTTCACGACGGCTTATGGAACGTAAGAGAATTCCTATTTGATTTTTCCGGCGTAGCATTCACAAGCTCCCGCCATGGCGAAGGCAAAGGATGAGAACCGGGTGGTGATGAAGGTGTTTCTGTATGGCATCCAGCCGCAAATCTGGCGGAAGTTTTCCATTTCCAAGGACGTGACGTTCATCGAGCTGAGCGATGCGATCCAGGCGGCTATGGGTTGGGATAACAAGCACCCGCACGAGTTCCGCCATGGCAAGGGCAAGCGGCTGGTCGATGTGATCGGGCCGGTGGGATTGCAGGATCAGGTGATCGGCGAGTTCCAGGATGAGGCGGTGCTCACGGTCGCGGAGTTTCTTGGCAAGCGCAGGCTGCCGATTCGTTTGCTCTATCGTTATGACTTCGCGGACGAATGGATTCACGAGGTGGTTTTCGAGAAATGGACGGCGGGCGAGGGCGGGCCGGAGATGCTCGATGGCGCACGCGCATGCCCGCAGGAAGATTGCGGCGGCACCTTCCAATACATGCAGGCCCTGCACGGCGATATCGAGTGGATGCACCCGGGCTACGATCCCGAAGCCTTCGATGTGAAAGCGGTGTCGTTTGAGGCGAAGAAGACTCGCAAGCGCCGTTGATGGTTCACTCCGCAAACTCTAACGGCACAGTGGTGATCGGCTTCCACTCAATGTTCCGGTAGAAAATCTCCGCACCCTCGGATTGCAGGATGATAGGGCCGGAGGTGACGGGGACGGGCTGCGGGCCATCAATGCGGTGTGGAGCGTGGAGGCGCATCACGACCTTGCCATTGACGATGTGAATGCAGTCCTCGCCGAGGCATACGAGCTCCACCGTGTTCCATTCGCCGCTTGGTTTTTCGTGGTCCGGTTGTTTCACGCAGCGTCCTTCCTTTCCCGGTATCTGCGAGAACACTCGCGCTTTACCGCGAGGATCGTAGTCGAAAACCGTACGTTCGCCGACGGTGCGGGGAGTCGAGCGCACGGAGATTTCGCTGCCCACGGCGTAGAGATCGCCGACGTCGTGTTCCTGGATTTGTAGTTCAATGGAGCGCGCCCAGCTGCGGCCTTTTTCGCCGGGAGCGGAGTGGACATGATAGAGCAGGCCGCTGTCGCGGGGTGTTTCGGCTTCCTCGCGTGGCGGCCATTTCAGAGCACCCCATTTGAATTGCAGGCGCAGGCGGTAGTCCTTCAGAGAAGTCTTGGAGCGCAGTTCGCCAAACACTCCGCCGGAGATGCGAATCGTGGGTTTTCCATCCTGCTCCGTCACGGTGAAGACCTTGTTAGGATCACGGTCGCTGCCGATGGGTTCGGTGTATTTTCCATTCACGCCGCGCGTCATGCCGGGGACTTCGGATTTGGCATTCGGACGATCAAGCCATGTGGTCCACTCGCCGAGATCCTTGCCGCTCCACAACGATTTCCATTCATCTTCGGCGTGCGATGCAGTGCATAGAGCGAAGGCGGAAATAAAGGACGCTAAGGTGTGACGAATCATGACCCGCACGTAACGCATGGGAACGTCTTGAAATTTCGTTCAACGCGAAGTTCTGCGAGCCATCAGAGCGGCTTGGCATAAGTGGCGCAGCGGTTATGCCAGCCGGTTTCCCAGCGTTTCTCGCCGCGTTCTGGTGGAGAGTTGGCGATGCGGCGGGAGAGCATGCGTTTGGCGGAGGCTGCGAATTCCGTAGCTGCTGCGGCACCGGATGGCACGTCCTTCATGCCGCCGAGCACCTGCATGAGGCCCCAGCCCATGCCCTTGTATTTCTCGGTGGCGAGCGTGCCGTCGCCTTTGAAGTTCACGTAGTCGATCAACGCGTAGGTGCCTTGCGGAGTGGTGGCGACTTTGTGGTAATTCGCATCGATGCGGGCCTTTTCGGAAGCGGGTGCGGCGGCGAGGATTTTCGGCAGCGCGGCGCGGGAGCGGGCGATGATGAAGTCCGTCTGCAAGGTGACGTTTTCCGAGAGCCACTTGCGCAGGACGCTGAGGCGCGGGCCGTTGAAATCTTTCTGAAACTCCGCCTTTGAATTCCACGGGCTGTGTTTTTCCAAAGCGACGGCGGGCGGCTTGGCACCTTGTTGTTTCACGAAGGCGATGAACTGCGGCCAAGTCTCGTTGAAGCGGCCTTTGAAACCCGCAGGATACCAAATGAAGTGGCCGATGCCGAGTGATGGAAATTCCTCGCCGTCATTCCATGTGGTGAGTCCGGGCACGCTGCCCGCGCATTCGTTCTGCCAGATTTTTTTGCCGATGGCGGCTTTCTGAGAAGTGCTCAATTCGGCGCCGGGAGCACAGGCTGTGAGGAGAACGATACCGAGACTCACGAGACAGGCGGCTTGCATGGCCGCAGCGTACGCCTATCGTCGCGGCTGCCGCAAGCGCCGTTCACGATGTCCCAATTCCCCTGGCAGAAACTCCTCGCCTTCACTCCCGCCGATCTGGTGAAGCTGCTTCTCAGCGCGGCGATCATCGTGCTGGTGAACAAGGTGCAGCTCTTCAATGATCGCCTGTCCGCGCTGCTCATCGCGTTGCCACTCACCTCGCTCGTCGCCATGGTCTGGATGCACCAGGCTGGCCAGTCCTCCGAGCGCCTCGCAAATCACTCGGAGGGCACTTTCTGGTTCGTGCTGCCGACCTTGCCGATGTTCCTGATTCTACCGTGGATGCTGCGCCACGGCTGGGGTTTCTGGGCGGCTCTCGCGGTGAACTGCCTGCTCACCGCCGGGTTCTTCTGGGCGACGGTGTTCGTGCTGCGCCGCTTCGGGATCGACCTGATGCCGAAGTGATTGCGTGGAAATTTTTGAAAAATTCCTGATTCCTGAGCCAGATAAGGCTTGTCAGAAACCCGAAAGTCTGTTTTCACCACCGGCCCGGTGGCTATCTCGGCCCCATCTTCCACTCCATCTGTTTTGAGCGAAAACGTCCCGCCCTTGCCTCCTAAAAACGTCATCCCGTTTGAGCAAGAGCGTCCGCATTCGCGATTTCCCGGTTCTCCTATGAAAAGCGATCTCCTCGACAAAGCCTCTGAAATCGTCACCGACCCGTTGGTTTTGATCAATCTCGTCTCCCAACGCGTCCGTCAGCTCAACAGCGGTCGTTCACCCCTGATCCCGACGCGCCCGAGCATGGGTGTGGCGGACATCGCCCTGCAGGAAATCATCGAGGGCAAGATCAAGCTGGTCGAGAAGGCGGCTCCTTGAGTTTCCCCAAAGCTCTGCCAACGCCATGAGCGCGGAAATCGCCACCAACCGGAAGGCCGGGCGTGATTTCCACATTCTGGACAAGTATGAGGCCGGGCTGGAACTGAAAGGCACCGAGGTCAAGTCGATCCGGGCTGGCAAGGTGAACGTGTCCGATGCCTTCGCACGGGTGGAGGGAAACCAAGTGTTTCTTTACGGCTGTGACATCCAGCCATGGCAAACCGCAGGTGAGTGGTTCAACCACATGGCCAAACGCCCGCGGCGCTTGCTGCTGCACAAGCGCGAGATTCTCAAGCTGGCCTCCGTCACGGCGATCAAGGGCTGCACGCTGCCACTGCTGCGCATGTATTGGAAAGGCCGCCGCGTGAAGGTGGAGATCGGCGTCGGCAAGGGAAAAACCCACTCGGATCAGCGCCAGGATTTGAAAAAGGCGGTGGAGCTGCGCGAGGCTCAGCGCGAGATGTCGCGCTTCAATCAGCGTTAGATCACTCGCCGTCCTTGGGCTTCGGCTTCGGACGAGAGGGCGGATCGGTGGGTGGGCGAACGGTCACGGTTCCGGCTTCGGGTGCGGTTTTCGGAGTGACTGGATTGGTCGCTCGGAATTCGGCTTCACTGGGAAGGTCCAGCATTCCTGGAGTCTCACGGATGCCATCGTTTGGGCCGCTTGGCACCGGCGGCTCGGGCACGGCGGGGATTTCTGCGACTTCCTCCTTCTTCTCGGCAGGTGCCTCTTGAACGAGGATGGCCTTCGGCACGGCGCAGGAAAACAGCGCGAGCACCGGGGCAAGCCGGGCGAGAGTTAGAAGTGTGGATTTCACCGTGAGCATCGTGCTGGGAGGCCGCGAACAAAGCGGTTTGCAACCTGCCGCGCAAGGGAGAACACGCCGGGAAGATTTCACCGCCAAGCCGCCAAGGCCGCAAAGGAATCGCAAAGTGATTGAGGAGAGTAGGGAGCAGCCAGGGTCTTACGCTCCTCCCAGCCGATAGCCGATGGCGCGGACGGTCTGGATGATGGCGGGATGAGCCGGATCCTTTTCGATTTTTTTGCGCAGCAGCAGCATGTGCTGGTCCAGCGTGCGCGAATCCGGGAAGTAGTCGAGTCCCCAGCAGGTGTCGAGAAACGCATCGCGGCTGACTGCTTCGCCGCCGTGGTCGTGAAGGAGACGCAGCATGGAAACCTCGCGCGGTGTGAGTTCGATGCTTTTCCCATCCCGCTCGGCGATCAGACTTCTTGGGCGGACTGTTAGATCATGGAGGGTGAAGCTGTCGCCTTCGCCACGCGGAGCGCTGCGCCGGAGAGCGGCCCGGATGCGGGCCATCACTTCGCTGCGGGTGAATGGCTTGCGGATGAAGTCGTCTGCTCCGAGATCGAGTCCCAAAACCACATCGATTTCCTGGTTCTTCGCGGAAAGAAATAAAATAGGCACGGCACGGTCGCTGGTGCGCACGCGACGGCAGACTTCATAGCCGTCGATGTGAGGCATCATGATGTCGAGGCAGAGCAGATCGGGTTTGTCTTCACGCCAGAGTTTCACTGCCTCGCGGCCATCGGCTGCACGCAGGGTGGTGAAGCCCTCGTTTTCCACGCAGGTGGCCAGCGCGTCGAGAGTCAGCGGATCGTCATCGGCAATGAGGATTTTCATGCGGCGTCGTTATGTGAAACAAGAGCCAGCGCAGGTGGCGCGGGGATGCGGAGCTGGAAGCAGGAGCCTTGTTCGCATTCTAGCAACTTCAGATCGCCACCCATCCGCTGTGCGAGGTCGCGACCGATGGAGAGCCCGAGTCCGGTGCCACTTGCGCCTTCGTTGGTCGCTTGCAGCACGCGCTCGAACGGCGCGAACACCCGCTGGTGCTCGGACGCGGGAATGCCATCGCCTCGGTCATGGACTTCCATGATGAGAACATCGGATTCCAGTCGGCATTCCACGCCCAGCCATTTTCCCGAGGCCGCGTATTTCTCGACGTTGGAAATCAGGTTGCCGGTGATCTGGCTGAGGGCGTCCGGATCGAGCAACACGGGCTGGTTTGCGGAAAACGTTTCTATGATTTCGATGCCCCGGCGCTCAAGGGATGGCCGGAAACTTTCGATGACACTGCGGACGACATCATCGGGAATGCACGGTTCTGGTTTTAGCTTCAGGCTATCCCGTTCGCGGCAGGAAAAGGTCAGAACATTAGCGACCAACCGGGACAATCGCTGGATTTCCTCCGCCACGAGTCCGAGACGGCGGCGAGCTTCATCCGGGCGTGTTGTAAGATAGTCGGTGGCGAGATCCAGGTTGAGGGAAAGGTTGGTAAGCGGGGCTCCGAACTCGTGCGAGACGCGGTTGACGAAGGAAACCCGCTCGGCTGCCAGCCTGAGGGCGCGCTTTTGCTGGAGCATGAGAACCACACCCGAAGCAGCTAACAGAATGGCCAGTGCGGTGGCGACGGCGAGCGTTGCTGGATCGTGCGATTGAGTGACCACCAACCCGTCCCAGGAGCGGATCTGCCAGTTTCCAAAGAGCGACCGAATGGGAATGATGGAGGCTGCCGGCCCGTGTTGGGCTGGCCCGAGTGAAGCCAGAGCAAGTCCATCGGGCCGCTCGATGAGCAGTCGCTCGCCCGCCTCGCGCAAGGGCGTGAGTGCGGTTTTGAGCCACGAGGTAAGATGCTCGGCGGTGCGGTCTTGGACCTCTTTCCGATCGACAAGGATCACGACGAGCACTCCCGGCTCGGCTTGTCGGTAATAGGCGGACAGCTCCGGTTCGGAAGTTGCCAGCCATGTTCCCTCTTTGGCAGCGGGCCGATCTAATAATTCCGAATCAAGGATCAACGCAGTATTCGGATTCAGCAGCCGCTTTCCTTTGGAGAGTTCGATTTCAGGAAGCTGTGACCCTTTCCCATCGGGCTGGATGGTGAAATCCTTGTTGTTTTTATGAAACACGCGGATCAGTCGCACACCGCTGAGGTCAGTTACGAAGGATTTGATTTCTTCGGCCTTCTGGAGAGCTGCGGCCCGGACCAGATTCTGGATATGCGCTTGATAAAGTCCATCAAGCCGGGCGAGTTCGGCACGGAAGGCCGCATCCAGATCGAGCAGGCGGCTGCGATCCGCCGGCGTGCGGGACTCCACCACGCGCCGCGCCATGCGCTCGCCGCCGACCATCACAAGGACGGCGGCGGCGAGCATGGGAAGGAGACTGACGAGGGAGGCCCGCATGGTTATTTCGGAAGCGTCGCGGTCACGAAAGCAAACCAGACGCGCTTTGCCGAGTCCGGATCCTGTTTGGATCCCGGGGGCAGGCTTGGAGTGCCAAGCAGGCAGGGTTCATTGAGCGTCAGCGTGGCAGCCATGTTCAAGCGCTGGGTTTCAAAGATCGGCATCTCGGTGGTGCTGAATTCCTGCCCCGCCGTGCTTTTGCCGACGAGCGTGACATGTTCTGGAACTATCCGCAGATCTACCGAATTGCTGTCTTCAGATAGAGTCGGCTCGAGTTCCATCGTGAAGCCCGTATTGCGCGTTTCAAATGCGGTGGGCGTGGCTGGAGTTCTCGCAATCGCAACCGGCCCCGGCACTGGCAGGGGGCCTGCTGGAATTTCTATCCCGTCCTTGTTGGTGGCCGTGATACCCGCGGTAACCGCATTGGAAAGTTTAGCTGGCTCATACTCGGTCGGATAGATGATCTCAGTGAGATTCTCCACATTAGACTTGTTCCCGGACCTAGCCCGCACGATCGAGAAGGTTTCCTGACGGACGTCATCCTTGCCGACGGCAGCGAGGATTTTTGCATAGAACTCGGCATCCGTGAGACGCTCGCGCCGCAGGGCGGCCGCCTGTGCCAGCGGGAGCGAGAAGTCTTCGTAGCAGATTGAGATGTTCTTGGGTTCCTCCGCTGTTTCGAATGCTTTCGCTTCCTTGTTGTTTTTAACGAATGGATCGGCGGGCGCGGTCTGAGCATTCAGCGAGGCGATGGCGATGGTGGTGATAAGTAGTGTTTGTATTTTCATAACGGAGCCATCCTAGCCAATCGACCGCGAAGAAGTGTCAAAGGATTGTCAAAAAAACTGCGCCCCAAAAAACCAAGCAGCGAAGACGGGCTGCCAGTCATTCCGCATTCAGAATCTTCTCTGCGTCCCTTTGCGGCCTTTGCGCCCTTGCGGTAAATCCAAATTTCCCAAACGCGGAACAAGCCACTTGGAAATCCGGGATTGCCCGTTGCCCGTCGTGCTCTGATCCTCCGCCGCATGAAGATCAAGTCCGCCGCATTCGTCACCAGCGCCAAAGGTCTGGACGACAGCCCCGTATGGCAGCGGCCTGAGTTCGCATTCATCGGCCGCTCGAACGTCGGCAAGTCGTCGATGATCAACCTGCTGTCCCAACGCAAAGATCTCGCCAAGGTCTCCGCCACTCCGGGAAAGACGCGCCTCATCAACTTTTTCCTGATGAATGAAACGTGGAGCATGGTGGACCTGCCCGGCTACGGTTTCGCAAGGACCGCGAAGAGCGAGAAGTTCGACTTCAATGAAATGGTCGGCGACTATATCGAACAACGCGACAACCTGCGCCGCGTCTTCGTGCTGATCGACTCCCGCCATCCGCCGCAGCGCATCGATGTGGACTTCACCACCTGGCTCGGTGAAATCGGCACGCCCTTCACATTGGTCTTCACCAAGGCGGACAAACAATCCGCAGGCAAGACACGCGCAAACATCGCGCTGTTTCTGGAAACGATTTCCTCACTTGTGCCCGGCACGCAGGAGGTGCTGGTCAGCTCCGCGAAGACCGGCGATGGCCGTGATGCGATCCTCCGCGCGATCAGTAACGAAGTGATACGCTGAAACCTCCAACCATCGCGCGTGCCCGGACATTAAGATACCGTGAGCGTTCTCAAAACCCTGCCGCTGTGCCTCGCACTCATCGCTTCCGCCAGTGCGCGGCCGTGGAGCGATGACGTGATGTATTTCCTGATGACGGATCGTTTCATGGATGGCGATGAGGCAAACAACAACCCGCCCGGCTGCGATCCGGCGCTCTACGATCTGCAGCAGAAGGACATCTCACGCTACATGGGCGGCGATCTGCGCGGCGTGGAAAAAGCGCTGCAATCTGGCTATTTCAACGATCTCGGCATCACCGCGCTGTGGCTCACTCCGACGGTGAAAAACGTCTGGCGTTCCGGCTACGATCTCGGCGGATGGAAGACCGGCTATCACGGATACTGGGTGCAGGACTGGCTGGACATCGACCCTCACCTCACCAGCCGCACATCTCTAACAGGCGAGACCTACCCGGACAACGCGGAGGGCCGCATGCAACATTACCGGGACTTCGTGAAACTGGCGCACGCCAAGGGCATCAAGGTGATTCAGGACGTGGTGCTCAATCACGCCGGGCCAGTGTTTTACTACGATGCGAACAACGACGGCGTCT
This sequence comes from Akkermansiaceae bacterium, assembly GCA_031372635.1. GTDB lineage: Bacteria > Verrucomicrobiota > Verrucomicrobiia > Verrucomicrobiales > Akkermansiaceae > Luteolibacter. Next base: position 26,263 of record JANMLQ010000186.1, read on the forward strand.
TCGATGTGAGCCGCAAGGACGAGTGGGTGCAGCCATTCAAACGCGACGGTTTCCACGCCAATGCGAAGTGGGCAGACGTCCTGAAGTGGAACGCGAGGAAACCCCAACCGGACGGACCACGCGAGTTGTTAGGCGCGAAGATCGCTACCAAGGGAACGCTCTCGCAGCTCGATGCGTATGGGCGCAAGGGTTTCTCGGATAACAGCCTCGGCAAGTCGGACGGCGAGGAAGTCATGTGCGATTTTTTCTCACTGCGCGATTTATGGACCGCGCCGGATGGGAAACATTTCGATGCACTCGTCGATGAGTTCGTGGAAATCTATCGATTCTATCTGACGACGGTGGGCGTGGACGGCCTGCGCATTGATACCGTGAAGCATGTGCATCATGGCTTCTGGGACGCCTTCACTCGACGCCTGCGCGGAAAACTCGGCCCGGCGGCTGCGGAGAAGCTACTCTTCGGTGAGATTTACGATGGCGATCCTGCGGTGCTCGGGCGCTACACTTGGCGCTCAGACTGGCCGCAAAGCACAGAGCCCGCGTTGGACTCGGTGCTCGATTTCAACTTCTGCTTCAGCGCCCGCGAATACCTGCGCCACGCTGGCAACAAGCATGGCTCGCCCGCAGCGCTCGAAAAATCCCTCACCACACGCAGCGCATCCGCGCCTTCTAACAGCCGCCCGTTTTACAACCCGTATCCCGGTGCGGACGGACTCAACTCACAGCAGAAAATCATCACCTTCATCGAGAACCACGATGGCCTCAACCGCTTCCGCGTTTCCGGCGTCACCGAGCGGCGCAACCGTCTCGCTCAGGGACTCGTTCTAACACTTCCGGGCATCCCGTGCCTCTATTACGGCAGCGAGTCCGCATTGCTCGATGAAGGCGGTAAAGTCGGCGAGGACGGCGAGACCGGGCGCATGATGTTCCTGCCGCGCGGCGACAGGCCGACGATGGACTCGGTAAAAAAATCCGCTTCGTTTTCCGAGATCAAGGCCCTCGCGGATTTGCGCGCGAAGCTGCCCGCGCTGCGCACCGGCGCACTGCAAGCACTGTGGGTGGATAACGGCTCCGGCAGCGAAGACGACGGCGTGTTTTGCTTCGCACGCGTCGCTCAGGATGATTTCGTCGTAGTCGTCATCAACGCTTCCGATGCCGCGCGCGTGACCGGAGCTGGAGTGATGTCGATGCAGTTACCCGCTGTGTTGAAAGGCAGCGGCAGGGTGCTCAAGCCCGTGCTGACCATCGGCGGCACTTCGCCTGAAAACGCGGCGTTTCCCGTGGCCGGGCCGCTGCGGCTTCCGGTGCCCGCGTCCAGCCTCGTCGTCTATCAGGCCGTGCCTGCGGAGTGAGAGTGCTGCCAGGGAATCCGCGGCAAGTCCGGACAAACTACCGTTGCTCCGATCAAGGCCTGGCGGGATTCGCCTGCCGAACCTCCACAGCCCCTGACAGCGGCGAGAGCCAAAACCACGCGCTGGTTTTCTGCAATGGCAATTTTTTCAAAGAGTCGTCCGGGAACTTTGGACTGCGGCGGGCCTCGCCGCTTTGGCACTTGAGTCCGTTATCACTTCACGGCCTGTTCCCAATCACCAAGAGTGGCCGCATCATTGTTTGTGAGGAATGTTGATGCTTCCGAGAAGACGCTCTCGTCACCCTCAAAGCGGCGATTCCCGCCGCAGTCCAAGGGATTTACTCTCGCCTTCAATCCCTGAGCCGTTAGCGTTCGCGCCGTGTTCGTCATTTCCATCGCTGCGCTAAAACGCAACACCGCCATCCTGCGCCAGGTGAAGGAAACAGCTGGCTGCCGTCTGGTTCTCGCGCTCAAAGGCTTCTCTTGTTGGAAGGCATTTCCTTACATTAATGATGATCTCGATGGCTGTTGCGCCTCGGGCCTGTGGGAGGGCTTGCTCGCGCGCGATCATTTCCGCAAACACATCATCACTTACTCGCCAGCATACGATGAGGACGATGTGGCGCAGCTTTGTGAGTTCACCCATCACCTCGATTTCAACTCACTCAGCCAGTGGTTCCGCTTCCGCGAAACGGTGATGGCCCACCCGCGTTTCAAGAGTGGCGAGTTGCTCTGCGGCCTGCGTGTGAACCCGGAATGCTCCACCGGCCAGACGCCGATCTATGATCCCTGCGTCGCCGGTTCCCGCCTCGGCATCACTGCCGATCAACTCGCGGGCGTCGATCTAACGGGTTTATCAGGTCTGCATTTCCACACGCTCTGCGAACAGGACTCCGACGACCTCGAAAAAACACTCATCGCCGTCGATGAAAAGTTCGGCCACCTGCTGCGCTCGCCGCAATTCACCTACCTCAACATGGGCGGCGGCCATTGGATCACCAAGCCTTTCTACGACCGCGAGCGCCTCATCCGTCTCGTGAAGGAAACGCGCGCCAGATACGATGTCGAAGTCTGGCTAGAACCCGGCGAGGCCGCCGCCATCCACAGCGGCGTGCTCCGCGCCACCGTCATGGATGTCTTCGAATCCGCAGGCCACAAGCTCGCCATCCTCAGTATCTCCGCCACCGCCCACATGCCGGACGTGATGGAAATGCCCTACCGACCCGATGTTTTCCTCGTCGATGAAATGCCATCAAACGACACGAAACCCGCAGCCGTCATGAAGGGCGAGCACTATCACCTCGCCGGAGATCCCTCTTCCAATCAACCATCAACCATCAACCATCAACTTCACACCTACCGCCTCGGTGGCCCGACTTGTCTCGCAGGCGATGTGGTCGGCGACTTCTCGTTTCCACGTGAGCTTCGCGTCGGCGACACACTCGTCTTCGATGACATGGCGCACTACACGATGGTGAAGACGACCACCTTCAACGGCGTGAAGCACCCGCCCATCGCCCTCCAGCACGAAGACGGCCGCCTTGAAATCATCCGCGAGTTCGGCTATGCCGACTTCCGCGACCGACTCTCCTAACACTTTCCACCATGAAAAACTGCCCCAAGTACACATTCGGCGTCGGCGATCGTTTCGCCCGTGGCGCGCACGCCCAGCTCAACGCTTTCATCGAAGCCAAAAAACTCGGCATCGACATCGTTCCCGTTTGGAACAAGTCCAACCGCGAGCACAACATCATCGGCTCCGAGCCATCGCAAACCCGCGCCGCCGCAGACAAGGCCGTGGCCGATCTCGGCTGGACCGGCGAGTATCTGTTAGACGCCGACCACATCAACCTCTCTACCGTGGACCGCTTTGTCGCGCCCTGTGACTTCTTCACACTCGATGTGGCGGACGACATCGGCGAGGCCGCCACTCCCGAGGATGTAGCCGCGTTCATAGCGAAACACCCGGAACTCATCGGCACCGTTTCCATCGCTGGCATCGCGCGGCCCTTTGAGATCACCCGCGCGGACGTGGAGAAGGCAGCTAACAAGTTTCTCAAAGCCACTCAGAAAGCCGCCGCGATTTATCAGCACATCGTCGCCGCTAAAGGTGGAGTGGACCATTTTGTCACCGAGGTCTCCATGGATGAAACCGATAGCCCGCAGACGCCGCCGGAGTTGCTCATCATCCTCGCGGCTATCGCTGACCAAGGCATTCCGATCCAGACTATCGCGCCGAAGTTCACCGGCCGTTTCAACAAGGGCGTCGATTATGTGGGCGATGTGGATCAGTTCGCCATCGAGTTCAATGATGACCTCGCCGTCATCGCGCATGCCATCAGGACTTATGGCCTGCCACCTGCGTTGAAACTCTCCGTCCACTCCGGCTCGGACAAGTTTTCCATCTATCCTGTCATCAATGCCGCCATCCGCCGCAGCGGCGCGGGCCTGCACATCAAGACCGCTGGCACGAACTGGCTTGAGGAAATCATCGGCCTAGCCGAAGCCGGCGGCGACGGACTCGCGCTAGCTAAAACCATCTACGCCAAGGCGCTTGAGAAGAAAGCCGCGCTCTGTGAGCCCTACGCCACTGTCATCGACATCCGTGACGAAAAACTCCCCACCGCTGACGAAGTCAACGCGTGGACCAGCGAACAATACACCTCCGCGCTCCGCCATGATCCTAACAACTCCGGCTACAACGCGGACCTCCGCCAACTCTTGCACGTTGGTTTCAAAATCGCCGCGCAACTCGGTGATACCTACCTCCACGCGCTGGAAGCCAACTCCGCCATCGTTGCCAAGAACGTCACTGGCAATCTCCTGGAGCGCCACATGAAGCCGCTCTTCCTGTGAAGAGGTTTGCAGAAGTAGATGCGCCCTAGCAGGGGCGCGGTATCCATGGCGTGTGAATTTCCAAGGTATCTGCGAGGTGAATTGCCTGCTGGAGTCCGGCTTGTCTTCGTGAAGAGCACGCTGAAGATGTTCTCCTCATCAATCCTTTGTTCGCACGAGCGGAAGGTGGTTTCGGAAATGACTTTTGGCAAACGGTCCAATATGCCCGGCTTGCGATGGCGCTTCAGATTTCAGTTCAAAACTCCGCCACGCATTCCTCCAGCGAGTGGAAAACCCGATCCGCCTGAGAGAAGTCGAGGCATTCGGTCACGCGGTTTGGCACGATCCAGACAGACATGCCGGCCTCCTTGGCGGCCTTGAGGCCGTTGAGGGAGTCCTCGATGACGAGGCAGTTTTCTGGAGCAATGCCGAGCCGCGCGGAAGCTGCTAGATAAAGATCGGGCGCGGGTTTGATACGTGGCGCGTCACCACGGCAGACGGTGGTTTGGAAGTGGTGGGTGAGGCCGAGTTTTGCCAACCAGCCGTCCACCCATTTGTGTGATGAGCTGGAAACGACTGCAGTTGGCATGGCGGTGGAGCTGAGTTTTTCCAACAACGGCACCACGCCGGGCATCGGGCCTTCGTTTGCAAGCTCGGCCATGATTTCCTGCTGGCGGCGGGCATCGAGATCATGCCAGTCGAAGTCCTGGCCGGTGAGATCTTCGAGGTGGGTCTTGGGTGACCAGGTGTTGAAATCCGTGCCGATGCAGCGGGTGTAGATTTCTAACGGCAGCGGCTGGCGGTGGCTCTCGAAGGTGCGTTTCCACGCCTGATAGATCGCCCACTCAGTGTCCACCAGCACGCCGTCGAAATCGAAAAGAACTGCGGAGAATGCCATGCGCTTCCAATGGCGGCTGCACGCGAGTTGGGCAAGCGCGGAGGCGGTCTCAGGGCAGGATCAGGAGTGCGCCCGGACCGCCGATGACCAAGGCGGTATCCACCCGCCGGTCAAATGTGGCTAAGACTGCGGAATGTCGGACGGCCAGCGCGAGCAAGTAAAGATCCGTGAGCTGAGGATGGCTTGCGCCTGCCAGCGTGGGTATGAGTGTGGAGTCGCCCAAGGAAATGTCATCTGCTAGGAAGGTGTGTTGGGGAAGTCTGCGAAGCGCGGCGAGAAGCTGCATCGCCGCTTCGGGTGAACCCGGTCCACCGGGATAGATGGGATTTCCATAAATCCGCAGAAAGCCGTTTTCTGTGAGTGGACAGGTGGCGATAGTGGCGTTTTTCAGTGATGCCATCCAGCGCACTGCACGTTCATGAAAAACATGCGCGGGATCGGCACGGGCGATCAGAACATTGATGTCGAGCAGGGCGGTCATCAGATCCCTTCGCTGTCGCGCAGTTCGTTGATGAAGTCGTTGGTGACGCTTCCACGGTCTGCGGAGCTGCGTTTGAGAACCGGCCAGCCATGTGCATCGATCTCGAA
>JANMLQ010000197.1:0-30431 GCA_031372635.1 Akkermansiaceae bacterium
CTTGGCGTCTTTGGCGTCTTGGCGTTTCAAATTTCTGAATCAGCAATTTCCTCGCCGCGCTCGAGTTTTTTTCGCTCCCGCGCCTCGCGGAAAAAACTCTGGAGTAGGAACACGCATTCCTCGCCGAGCACGCCGGAGGTCACATCGCAGCGATGATTGAGAGGAGGATTGGCTTCTAGCAGATTGATCCAGCCGCCCGCCGCGCCGCCTTTATGATCCGGGCAGCCGAAAACCACGCGCTCCGGGCGGCAGTGGACGATCGCCCCGGCGCACATCGGGCAAGGCTCCTTCGTCACGTAGAGCGTGCATTTTTCCAACCGCCAGTCGCCGATCTTTTCCTGCGCGGCGGTCAGCGCCAGCATCTCCGCGTGGGCAGTGGCATCCTTGAGTGTCTCCACCTGGTTCCACGCGCGGGAAATGATTCGCCCTTCCTTCACCACCACCGCACCACACGGCACTTCACCAGCGGCGTATGCCTTGCGCGCTTCACGCAGCGCCTGGCCCATGAAATAGGCGTCGCTCTGCAAGTCGATGATCGGGCTTTCGTCGTCCACGCGCGAGAGCTTGGTGGCATTCAGGCGCGGGCGGAAGTTTTTCCGTGCAGTCTGCGGCGATCATGTTTCGTATCGGCCCCGTGATTGCGAAAAAATCCCATCATGACCTTGTGATCGCCCCATCGCTGCTCGCGGCGGATTTTTCCCAGATCGGCGAGGAAGTGGACCGCGCCGTGAAAGCGGGCGCGGACTGGCTGCACCTCGATGTGATGGACGGCCACTTCGTGGACAACATTTCCTTCGGCCCCGCCATCGTGCAGACCATCGATCAGGCCAACGACGTCTTCCTCGACACGCATCTGATGATCTCGCGGCCGGATCATTACCTCCAGCGCTTCATCGACGCCGGCGCGGACCTCATTTCCGTCCACATCGAGGCCGAGCATGATGTTTCGGAAACGCTGCGCCGCATCCGTGCCGCAGGTCGCTTGGCGGGTCTCGCGCTGAATCCCGCGACGCCGCTTTCCGCCGTGGAGCCGTTCCTCGGAGAAATCGACCTGCTGCTTTGCATGACCGTGGTTCCCGGCTTCGGCGGGCAGCCCTTCATGCCGGAGGTGCTGGAGAAAATCACCGCTGCTATCACAATCCGGGAGACAAAAAACTTCTCGTTTCACGTTGAAGTGGATGGTGGCATCGACGCCATCACCGCCGCACGCTGCCGCCAGGCCGGTGCGAACGTGATGGTCGCTGGCTCTTCCACCTTCCGCGCGCCGGACATGGCCGCCGCCATCACCGCCATACGCCACGCATGAAATCCCAACACCTTCTCCCGCTACTCGCCGCCGCCATCGGATTCACCGTCGCATGGGCCGTGAAACCTGCCGCTAACGCACCTGCCGGAACCCTTTCCGAAAACGGGAAACCCGGCCTCAAGAACCCGCCACGGATCGACTCGTCAAAGCCTAGAACTCCCTCCATGGCCGAGAAGCGCCCGAAGGAAGTCAACGCCGGGGATTTCCCGCTGGCCGATCTAGCAGAACAAGGCCCGAAGACCCGCAGCGAAGCCAAGCTGCTGCGACTCAGCGAGGCACTCGGCCTGACCATCGACCAGCAGGGAGCCATCATCAAAGCACTCGAAGACGCCAAAGCCGCTGCCAACGATAATCTGCCCGTCATCCAGGATCTCGCCGTCCGCGGCAAGACACTTGAAGACGCGCTCTCACAAATTCTAACAGCCGAGCAGCTTGCCAAGTTCGATGAACTCCGCACCCGCGAGCGCGAGAACCGCATCGAGGCCCGCGCCCAACGCACGCTCTCCCACATGATCGAGGAAATCGACCTCTCTCCCGGCCAACGCGACGATGTGCTCGCGCGCCTCCGTCTATCAGTCAAGGAACAAGTCCAGGCGATCCCCGCATCCGCCACCCTGCTGCTCAGTACCTCGATGCTGCCCACCGATGCCAAGGATCTTTCCGTGGACACCGTGCTCGCGCTCACCCGCGCAGGCGAAGATCCGCCAGCGCCGGACGATCCGCTGAAAGCTTATCAGATAGTGCTCAAGCGCCAGCGCCAGGAAATCGAAGAACAGCTCCAGAGTTACGACGGCATCCTCACCGCCGGCCAGATGGGACAAATCCACGCCGCCATCGCTGAGAAACGCGCCGCTTTGGAATATCTCAAGCAGCGTCAGACAGGCGAGGTCGAGAAGCCGGCTCCCGTCCCACCCGCACCGCCCGCGCCATCTTCACCCGAGGATGATGAAGAAGACGAGTTTGCCGAGTAAATCATCCTCATGCCACTCATCGACCACCTGTTAGGCAGCCAGACACTTCGCAAGGCGGTCTGGAAATTCTGGTATCCCTACCTCACCCGCAGGCTGCACGAGGAGGGCGTGGTTTTCCTCAATTACGCATACGAAACCGAGACACCGATGGCCATCCCGCTCGCGCCGGAAGAAGAGAAAGACCGCGCCTGCATCCAGCTCTATCACCACGTCGCCTCGCAGGCGGATTTGCATGGCAAGGATGTGCTCGAAGTAAGCTGCGGCCACGGCGGCGGCGCATCCTACCTCACCCGCACCTTCAAGCCCGCGAGATACACCGGCCTCGATCTCAACCCCACCGGCATCGCATTCTGCAAGACGCGCCATCACGTCGATGGCTTGAGTTTCATCCAAGGCGATGCGGAAAGCTTGCCGCTCAAAGGCGGATCATTCGATGCCGTCGTCAACGTCGAGGCCTCGCATTGTTATCCCGACTTCCCGCGCTTTCTAACGGAAGTCGCACGTGTACTGAAACCCGGCGGCCATTTCCTCTACGCGGACTTCCGTTTCACAGACAACATCCCCGCCTGGGAGGAAGCCATCGCCAACTGCGGCATGAAGATCGAAGCCACCACCGACATCGGCCCCTGCGTCATCCGCGGCTTGGATAAAAACTCCGCGAGTTCGCAAGCGCTGTTAGACCGCAAGCTGCCGAAGTTCCTCCACAACCTCGGCCGCGACTTTGCAGGCGTCAAAGGCTCGCGGGTTTACAACGCGCTGGTGCAGGGGAATTTGTCTTATCGCTCGTATGGTTTCCGGAAGCCCTGAGGATTCATGGCTTGGCGCTCTTGCGGTTTCAGGAAATCACTTCTTGGTTTTTGGCAGGCTGGCGGCGGCCACGGCTTGGCCCACGCGGCGCGTTTTCTCATCCGGTACGTGGATGGCAATGCTCGATGCGTGTTCCGGGAACTCAGCCGCCAGGACCTCGCGCGCTTTGGTTAGAACAATATCCCCTCCGATGCCGGTGGTCACGCGGCCGAGGATCAGCATGTGCGCGTAGTCGTAATAACCGGCGTAGTGCGGGATCGTGTAGCCGAGATAGACACCGATAGTTTCATAGATCCTCGCGGCGCGTTCGTCACCGGCGGCCATGAGTTTCTGGACTTCTACAAGGCGTTCCGGCAGCCCCATTTTCGCGGGCGGTTTGATCTTCGCGGCAGGCAGCAGCTTGTTGACTGCTTGCTGTGAGAAATAGAGCGCGCCGACGCCTGCATCACCGGACCATTCATCGGCGGCGGCCTTCGGATTGTAATCCACGGGTGCGAATGCCAGCTCGTTGAGCCAGCCGAGGATGCGGCCTTTTTTATCCATGAAACCGGCGGCTTCACTGGACCCCAAGGCAACGCCTAGCATGCCTGTCTGCTGGAGCGAGAGTGCGCCCGCTAGGGCCGTGACATCGCCATCATTCATCACCACCAGCGGCACGTTCCATTCTTTCTGAATGCGTTTGAAGACGGCCGCGGCTTGCGGGAAAAGTTTTCTGGGAATCGCCCGCAGCAATGAGGCGACGCGGATTTCGTTATCGACGATGATGCCTGCGGAACTGCCGCCGATGGCGTCCACTCGCGGCATGCAGGCGGCGGCGCGATGAAGCGCGGCGGAGATGTGGTGATAGTGGTATTCCGGGTTGGCCTGGTTCTTCGGATCCCACGGCGTTTCCTGTGTGAAAACCGCCTCGCCATCGATCACGGCGGACACCTTGTAATCGCTCGCTCCGAGGTCGAAGCCAATGCGGCAGCCCTTGAGGTGGCCGCCCGCCGCGACCTGCATGTCCTTCGCCGCAGAAACCTTGTCCGCCGTCATTGGAACAACTTCAAATTTTTTCCCATAGGCGAGTTCCATCATCTGGCAGTCGAACTTGCGCGCGCCGCGAGGCGAGTAGGTCTTGCGGAGGAACTCGGCGATGGCTCTGGGGCCGCCGACTTGTAGCTTCCAGCCACCGCGGGACCACAGCAGGAATTTCACGATGCGCTCGACATAGCGCAGAGTTTCCGGATCGCTGTTAGGAAGCACTAGGGTATCGTAACGCGAGACCAGTCCGCACTCGCGCTCGAGGCCGAGTGCCAGCGGTACGGCTTTCCCGGAAGCGCGGGCGGCTTCCACATAACGGCGGTTGAAAAGGACCGCAGGCAGGAAGCCGGGGTCGAGCGGGGCTTTGATGGCGGCTTGGAGCAGTGATGGCATGAGGACTTGAAGTTGAAAATCAGGCGGGTGTTTCCCCCACGCAGTATCCCGAGATTTCTGATGCAGCCGCGTGGATGCGATCCCGGCACCCATCGGACACCTGCGGATGGCCTGCCAGCGCAATCGTGTCAAGGTGGGGTGAAATGCCTAGCTTGCTGGCGATTTGTGCCTGGTGAACCATGATGTTTGCGCTGCGAATGAACGGAATGCGCTGTCGCAAGGCAAGCCCGGGATTGGCCTGTGTGATGATATTGAACCGGACCAAATCCGTGCCGCGCCTCGACAACCGCAGCCGGTCCATTTGAAAATAAAGGTTCGGAATCCGTGTATCCGCCCACCAATCATCACACCATGCTCATGACGGGAATTTCACTCATCGCGCCCGCGGTCATTGCGGTTTCACTCACGCTCCATCTGCACGCGCAGGAACGGAAAACCGAAGTCTCCATCCAAGGTTCCCGGTTTCTCATCAACGGTGCGCCGACCTATCAGGGAGTCACTTGGAAAAACCCACAAGGCAAGCCCGTGCCGATGGAGGGCTTGCTGATGAACGCGCGCTTGGTGCAGGGCATCTTCGATGACCTCAATCCGGAAACGCGCGACAAGTGGGCCTACAAGGACACCGGCAAATGGGACCCGGAACGCAACACATTTGAATTCCTCAAAGCGATGGAAGCATGGCGGCGGCATGGATTACTCGCCTTCACGATCAATCTCCAAGGCGGCTCGCCCGAAGGTTATTCCAAAGACCAGCCTTGGATCAACTCGGCCTTCGATGCCAAGGGCAATCTCCGCGATGCCTACATGAACCGCCTCGATCGGATTCTCAAACGCGCGGACGAACTCGGCATGGTCGTTATCGTCGGTTATTTCTACTTCGGACAGGATGAGCGTCTTGAAAACGAAGCGGCGGTCATCAACGCGGTCGATCAGGCGACAACATGGTTTCTTGAGCGTAACTGGCGCAACGTGCTCGTTGAAATCAACAACGAGTGCAACGTCAGATACGACCACGGCATCCTCAAACCCAAGCGCGTTCACGAACTCATCAAGCGGGTCCAATCGTCATCGGCCGATGGCCGGCGTCTGCTTGCCAGCACTTCTTATGGCGGAGGCGCACTTCCCGGCCAACAAGTGATCGCGGCATCGGACTACGTCCTGCTTCACGGCAACGGCGTGAAAGACCCGCAGCGAATGATGGAACTCATCGAAGCGACGCGCAAACGCATCGGGGTGAACCCCAAGCCCATCATCAACAACGAGGATGACCGGCCATGGCGCGACAAGCATCAAGGCTTCGGAGAGGAAGGGAACAACATGATCGTTTCCATCGAAAACGGCGTTTCATGGGGCTACTTCGATTACCGGGAAAAGGGCGAGTCCACCGAGCAGGGTTTTCAGAATCCGCCGGTGGACTGGGGCATCAACAGCACGCGTAAGAAACAGTTTTTCGAGCTGCTCAGGAAAGTCACCTCGCACTGACGCCCGTATTTGCATTCGGTTGGAATTACGTGATGACGATGAGCCCCAATTCGCAGTCCTCGATGATTTCAACGATGTCGCCTCCAGGCCGGATTTCACCATACCGGGGCATTTGAAGGAACTGGCTGGTGGTCAAAGCCCGACTTCCACGTTTCGGAGAAACCGGGAGTAATTCCGTTCCACCAAGATCCGGCTTCCCTCCCCGCTGTCGGTGGGTTGAAATGCATTTGCACCACGGTTGAGATTCAATCCTCCGCCTCTTCTCAAATTTCCATTCTCCTCCGCTTCATCCATGCCTGCCAAAAAGACCGCGTCACCCGTCTCCATCCCCCTCCGCCGCATGACCCAGGCGGAGCTGGATTCCTTCCTTGAAAAAGCCGCCGACATCCTGCGCGGCAATGTCGATCACTCCGAGTTCCGTGGCTACGTGTTCGCGCTGTTGTTCTTCAAGCGCATCAGCGACGTGTTCGAGGAGTCCGTCCGCAATCTCGCGAAATCGCTGGGCGAGGAACTGGCGAACGATTCCGCGATGCAGAAGAGATCCCTGCCCTTCGTGGTGCCTGCGGATTCCATGTGGGAGGCGGTCACCGTCGGGTCCGGGGAAAAGAAGGTCACTTCATTGCAACTCGGCCAGTCGCTCAATGACGCCATGCTCGCCATCGAGCGGGCAAATGCGCCGAAGTTCGACGGCATTCTCACCAGCAAGATCGACTTCAACCGGACCGACGAACTGCCACGCGACAAACTGGTGACGCTCAAGAACCATTTCTCCAGCCGCAAGTTCGACCGCGCCCATGTGCCGGATGACCTTTTCGGCGATGCCTACGAGTATCTGATCCGCACCTTCGCCAGCAAGGCCGGCAAGAGTTCCGGCGAGTTCTACACGCCCAAGGAGATTTCCTATCTCATGTCGGAGATCATCGAGCCGGACGAGTAACACGAGGTGTGCGACTGGTCCAGCGGCTCCGCTTCGCTCCTGCTCCAGTGCCGGGAATACCTGCGACGTCACAAGAAGGATCCGAACCGCCTCTTCCTCTATGCGCAGGAAAGCAACCTCGCCACCTACAACATTTCCCGCATCAACCTCATTCTGCATGGCGTGAACTCGTGGCACCCGGCCCACGGCGACAGCCTGCGCGACCCGAAGCACAAGACCAGCGACGGCAAAATCAAGCAGTTCGACCGGGTTGTCATGAATCCACCTTTCTCGCTCAAGGATTGGGGCGCGGAAAGCTTCACCGATGGCGATCCTTACGACCGCTTCGGCTACGGCCAGCCGCCGAATGACAATGGCGACTACGCCTGGATGCAGCACATTGCGAAATCGCTCAAGCCGGACGGCAAGGCCATCGTTGTCATGTCGCAGGGCATCCTGTTTCGCGGCCAGCCGAAATTGACCGAAGAGGAGGACGGACGCACCCGCAAGGCCGACGACGAATACCTGATCCGCTCCGGTTTCCTGCGGGACAATCTCATCGAGGCCGTCATCGTGCTGCCCTCAGGTATCTTCTACGGCAACAACGTCCCTGCCTGCCTCGCCATCATCAACAAGCGGAAAGACCCGAAGCGGGGGAAAAGGGTGCTCATGATTTGGGCCAGCCGCCACTACCAGCACGCCAACCCGCAGAGTTTCCTGCGCCGGGCCGACTGTCTTCGCATCCTCCTGCCATGGCGGGCGTTTGGCGACACGGCCAAGGCGTTGAGAATCCTCCCTGCCGAAGGCAAGGCCATCCTCGATGAAATCGCCCATGACCGGGCGCACGGCTTGCAGGAAATTAGCGACGCATACGACACCATCATCGCAGCGCTGCCTGTGCTGCGGGAGGAGGCGGAAAGCCTCTCCGCCGAGGGCTTCAAAGCCTGGCAGGAAAAACCCAAAGACACCCATCCCATCTGGGGCAAGCTGGCCGATCCCAAACTCGACAAAGCTGCGCTCAAGACCCTCACCAAAGTCGCCAAGGACAATGCTAAGGAGCGGCTGAAAATCGTCAAAGCGCAGATCAAGGCGTTAGAGAAGCTGGAGAAGGAGCGCGACGAACGCATCGCAGAGATCAATCGCCGCGCCGACCGCGAGACGGCGGAGGTGCAGGAATCCATCGCCGACCTGCAACGCATCTGCGCCGATCCCGACGAGGCCCGCCGCTACTTCGTCGTCGCCGAGAAAGACGAGATCGAGGAAAACGAGTTCAACCTCAACCTGCCGCGCTACGTGGATACTTTTGAGCCGGAGGAGGAAATTGGGTTAGAGACGGCGTTGAAGGAACTGGAAGACGCGGATTTCAGTTCAAAGGCAGCCAACAAGAAACTTCGGAGTCTTCTGAAACTGGCCTGATATGACTCCCATAGTTACAAAAGAAGTTCCGCGCGGAAGGGTTGATTGCCATCCTGACTCACCGGCGAACTGGCTGAAGTGCTCCTTTGGTGAACTGGTCGAAGTGAATCAACTCTATCCGATGGAACGTGGCCGCGACTATCCATTCCTTGAGATGGCGGCAGTGAAGGAGGACTTCGGCGGCATCATCGAATATGACACCCGGCCCTTTGAAGGTTCATTGAGCCGCTTTGCGTTGAATGATACCCTGTTTGCCAAGATCACGCCTTGCGCTGAAAACGGAAAGGTCGCCTTTGTTGATAGGCTGCCCGCCGAAAATGGAAGTGGTTCGACGGAGTTCATCGTCTTGTCGCCCAAAGAGGGCTTCGATCCATTTTTCGTTCATTCGCTTGCTATCTCTCCGGCCATTCACTCTCGGGCAATCTCGCGCATGGAGGGATCGACTGGACGGCTGCGGGTTACGGAAGAGACATTCAAGAAATGGATGTGGGTTTCAGTTCCCCCAACTCATAAGGAACAAACCCGCATCGCCGAAACGCTGAAGGCGGCAGACGACCACATCCGCGCCCTCGAAGAGCAGCTTCGCAAGGCGGAGCGGGTGAAGAAGGCGCTGTTGCAATCACTTTTCGTGTTTGGTTTGCCGGGCAGTCGCACTTCTACCGTTGAATCCAGTATCGGCCCGATTCCAGCGCATTGGGCATTTCAACGCCTCGGCAAAACATTCCGTGAACCGCCCTACAACGGTGTCTCGCCGGAATCGCGTGCGAACCCTCCCGGAACACCCATCTTGAATGTGTCCTGCGTGAACGACGGTCTGTGCACCATTGAAGCTGTGACTTATGTCGATGTGGACGAGGCAACCATCCGCGCCAACTCGGCGCAGAAAGGTGATTTTTTCGTTCTTCGTGGGAATGGAAACCGGAACTACGTCGGCACGGGCGGCTGGTTGCGGGAGGTTCCGCCCGAGAACTGTATTTTCTCGGACAAACTCATCCGCCTGCGCTTTGACAAGTCTCGTGTGGAGGAAGGGTTCTATCCGTATCTTTGGCAATCGCGTGCTTTCCAAATTCGGCTTCAATCGAAAGCCCAGTCGAGTAGCGGACTGTGGATGATGAACAAGCGGGACATTTCGCGTGAGTGGGTCGCCTTGCCACCCAAGGACGAACAAACCCAGATGGTAGAAATCCTTGACTCCGCTTCCGAAAATCTCGCCGCGCTCCAAGCTCAACTCACCGCCGCCCGCCGGGTGAAGCAGTCGCTTTTACAAAATCTCCTCACCGGCAAGATCCGCCTGAAGCCATGAGCACGCCCGAGCCACCGCCGGAGTCCAGCCTGATCCTTTACCAGACGGAGGACGGCCAGACGCGTGTGCAGTGTCGGTTTGAAGACGAGACGCTCTGGCTGACCCAGGTTCAAATCGCCGAGTTATTCCAGACGAGCGTGCCGAACATCAATCTGCACCTGAAGGCGATCTATGCCGAGGGTGAGCTGGCGGCGGAGGCAACCATTAAGTCCCACTTAATGGTTCGTTTGGAGGGTTCCCGGCAGGTTTCCCGCCCGGTCCTGCATTACAGCCTGCCCGCCATCCTCGCCGTCGGCTTCCGCGTGCGCAGCCACCGGGGTACACAGTTCCGCCAGTGGGCGACGGCCCGGCTGGGCGAGTATCTGGTGAAGGGCTTCACCATGGATGACGAGCGGCTGAAAAACCCGCCGGGGCCGGGCGTGCCGGATTATTTCGATGAGTTGCTGGAACGCATCCGCGACATCCGCGCCAGCGAGAAGCGGGTCTATCTGCGGGTGCGGGAAATCCTCGCGCTGGCGGCGGACTACGCACCGGCGGAAGCGGAGACGCAGGCGGTTTTCCAGATCGTGCAGAACAAGCTGCACTTCGCGGCCACCGGCCTGACCGCGCCGGAACTCATCGCCGCCCGCGCCGATGCCGCCGCGCCCAACATGGGACTGACGACGTGGAAGGGCGGAAGCGTCCGCAAAGGCGACGTGACGGTGGCCAAGAATTACCTGAACGAATCCGAGATCGACGAACTGAACCGCATCGTGGTCATGTTCCTGGACTACGCGGACGATCAGGCACGCCGGCGCAAACAGGTTTTCCTGAGCGACTGGAAGGTGAAGCTGGACGATTTCCTGCGCTTCAACGACCGCGCCGTGCTGCCGAATGCCGGACACATGAGCCGGGAAAACGCCGACCGCAAGGCGGCGGAGGAGTATGAGAAATTCACCACCCGCCGCCGCGCCCATCTGGAAGCGGAGGGCGAGGCGGAAGCGCTGCGCCAGCTCGAAGACACCGCAAAGAAACTCCCGAAACGAGACTCACCCTAACCACCATGCCCCCGAAGAAATGGAACGAAGAGAACACCGTCGAGCATCCGATTATCGAATGGCTGGTGACGCCCGAACTGGGCTGGCGTTTCGAGAATCAGAAGGAGGTGAACGACCGCTACCGCACCGATGAGGTGGAAGTTCTCCTTTTGCCCATCCTGCGGCAGAAGCTCAAGGATCTGAATCCCGGCGTCATCACCGACGATGTGCGGGCCGAAGCCATCGTGACCCGGCTGCGAGGCATCCGCGACAACGCGGAATGGATCAAGTGGATGCGCAACGAGGAAACCTACAAATTCAGCGTGGACGAGAACGCTCAGCAGATCCGGCTGATGGACTACGAGGACGATCCCCTCAACAATAACGATTTCCTCGCCACCAATCAGTTCTGGGTGGATGGGGGCAATCATCGCATCCGCACGGATGTTCTGCTTTTTATCAACGGCATCCCACTGATGAACATTGAAGCCAAGACGACGGCCCGCGATTGGCACGTTGACTGGACGGAAGGCGCTCGGCAGTGCGGGCGCTATCTGCGCGAGGCGGGGCAGCTCTATCACTCGAATGTCTTTTGCGTGGCCGTGAACGAAATCACACTGCGCTACGGCGTGCCCGGCGTGAAGTTCCACCATTGGCAGACGTGGCGAAGCCCGAATCCGCACAGCCACATCGAGCACGACAACGAGTTGCAGGCTGGCATTTACGGCCTTTGCGACCGCACCAACCTGCTCGACCTGATGCGACATTTCGTGGTGTTCGACACGGAGCAAGGCCAACGCGTCAAGAAGGTGGCCCGTTGGCAGCAATTCTGGGGTGCCAACGAGATCGTGAAGCGTGCGGTGCAGCTCGACAAGCCGCGTGGCTGGCGGCGCGGCCTTGTGTGGCACACGCAGGGTTCGGGCAAGAGCCTCACCATGCTCTTCGCCGCGCTGAAAATGTGGTTCCACTCCGCCCTGGGCCAACCGACTATCATCATCGTGGTTGACCGCGACCAGCTAGAGGATCAGATCAGCGGCCAGTTCTTCCGCACGAACACGGAGAACTGCTACGTCACCACCAGCCGCGTCGATCTTCTTGCCAAGCTGCGGGAAGGCTATCGTGGCATCATCGTGACGATCATGCACAAGTTCCAGCCCGGCGACTTCCAGACCGACCGCCGCAACGTGATCGTGCTCGTGGACGAAGCGCATCGCACGCAGGAAGGCGATCTTGGGATGGCGATGCGCTACGCGCTCAAGGACGCCTCGCTATTCGGTTTCACCGGCACGCCCATCGAACTGGACGATCACAACACGCCCCGCGCCTTTGGGCGTGAACTCTCGACTGACGACACCGGCGTAACGAAGTTTGAGCGTTATTTGGAGCCGCGCTACTCTATCGCCGACTCGATCCGGGATGGTGCGACACTGCGCCTGTTATGGGAGCCAAGCCCACGCGATTGGAAACTCTGGGGCAAGGAACTTGATGCAAAGTTCGACGCAACCTTTGCCCACTTGCCCGAAGGAGAGCGAGAACAGCTCAAAAAGGAAAACGCGGTCATCGACGTGATGGTGAAGCATCCGAACCGGATTGCGGACATCGCGGCGGAAGTGGCGGACCATTTCGTGAAGCACGTCCGCCCGAATCGTTTCAAGGCCATGCTGGTCTGCTACAACAAGGAGACGGTGGCGCTCTATAAAACGGCGCTTGATACCCTGCTTGGAGCGGAGGCAAGCATCGCGATTTTTTCCGATGTGAACCAGAAGGACGAGAAGGTTTCAAAACTGGTTAAGGATCTCGACATGGGCAAAGAAACGCGAGCGGAGGCGATCCGAGAGTTTCGCAAGTTGCCTTCCGACAAGCCCGAGGATGAAGACCGGCGAGAACAGCTATGGCGGCGAGCGGAGATCATCATCGTGTGCGACATGCTTCTCACCGGCTTTGATGCGCCTATAGTACAAACGATGTATCTCGACAAGAGCCTGAAGAATCACACGCTCCTGCAAGCCATCGCACGGGTGAACCGGCCATACAACGAGCTCAAGAAGGAAGGCGTGATACGAGATTTCTGGGGCGTATTCAGCCACTTGAACGAGGCGCTTCGCTACGACAAATCGGAACTCGGTGATGTGGCCTTCCCGCTTCGAGTCGTGCGGGAGGAGTTCAAACTTCACATGGAAACCGTTCTCGATCTGCTAAAAGGGCACGAGAAAGGCGGATCCCATGGTTCAATCATCCGTATCCTTGCGTTCTTCAATAAGAACGAGCCAGCCCGCGACAAGTTCGAGAATGGCTACGGCAAGATTCGCCAGATTTACGAGTTACTCGAACCGGACGATTTCCTCATGCCTCACCGCGCCGACTACGTGTGGTTGAGCAAGCTATACATGGTCTATCGAAAGAAGTTCTATCCGCTGGAGAAGTTCGAGACGGCGGCCGAGGACGGCGCGAAGACTCGCGAGATGATCCGGGAGCATGTGGATGTGGATCAGATCAAAAAGGAGTTTCCAACCTACGTGCTGGATGAGAACTACCTGACGAAACTGGAAGACATTGATCCTGACTCCAAGGCTCTCGACATCGAGGCTATGCTGGCGGCTGAACTGAAAATCCGCGTGGACGAAGACCCGCAGGCCGAGGCGCTGAGTGAGAAGCTCAAGCGCATCATCGACGCCAAACGCAACGCCGCCCTGCAAGGCGTTGCACTCATTTCAGCCTTGGAAGGATTGGCGGGAGAAGTTGTGGATCTCGTCAACGAGGGCAAGAAGCCCGTCGCTGAGTCCATTGCTTATGCCGCGAGAGAGATCAATCCCGGCATCACCGAAGAACAGGCAACGGCCATCGCTGCGGCGGTCGTGGCCGAAGCGGGCAAAGTCTGCTTCCCCAACTGGCATCTGAAGAGCGATGTGAAGCAGGCATTGTTCCTTGGAATCACAATCGCGCTCGTGCAACAATTCAATGATGCGAATCTCCATGGGCTGAGCACGGGGTTTGTGGATCGCGCAATGCGCCTGCTGGAGAAAACCCGTTTCGTCGGAAATGCAGATGAAGACAGCACTTCCTGATTTCAGTGTCCGGCATAGTCCGAGAGCCAAGAATCTCCGCCTTAAAGTGACGCGGGAGGATGGCCTGCTCGTCGTGATTCCGAAGGGCTATGACGAGAAGAAGATTCCGGCACTGCTCAAGCAGAAGAAGGTTTGGATCGCCGATGCTCTGACGCGTGTCGGAGAGACAAAACGTTTCCTCGAACCCAAACCCGTCATCCATCTCCCCGAGACGATACGGCTGGTGGCGCTGGGTGAGACGTGGTCCGTCACCTATCGGGAGGATGAAGGGTTTTCCGGCATCCGTCTCAGAGCGGACAAGGGAAATCTCGTCATCAGTGGGTCCAATTTGAATCGTGAAGCCGTGATTCGGAAACTGAAGAACTGGCTGCGCGTGAAAGTCCGCGAAGGCTTGTTTCCACTGGCTGAGAATCTGGCTGCCAAGCACGACCTGAAACTCGGCGGCTTGCTCGTGAAAAGTCAACGCACCCGCTGGGCAAGTTGTTCCGCGCAGAAGAATCTATCGCTCAACACCAAGTTGCTTTTCCTGTCTCCCGTTCTAGTGCGATACGTGATCATTCACGAACTTTGCCACACCGTCCACATGAACCATGGGAACGAATTCTGGCGCTTGGTCGCGGTCTATGAACCGAGCTACAAAGTATTGGATAAGGCATTGCGGGAAGCGTGGAAAACCGTGCCGCAATGGGTGTTTTGAACCGACCTCACCGGGAGGTGTGACACGCTGATTTTCTTACGCAACAAGTGCGCATTCGGTCAGGAGGTGATCAATCCGATGCACGGCAGACGCTGCATCCGCTCTGCTGATATGAGGCTTGACCCCAACGATTGCCTCAACCCTCTGATCTCCCTTCGGTTCGTCCCGAGTGAAATAGAGCGCCGTAGCCAATTGCTCCAACTCCGCAACGTTTGCGTTTTTGATCTCGTCAACCGCCTTCTGGATCGCGGCCTTGCAACTCGCTGACAGTTCAGCGGTAAGTTTCGGAGCGTTCTGGGTGTTCAGGATGATCCGAGCTCCATACCCCACTGGCACCATTTCATACTTGATCAGATCATAAGCGCGCATGTTTTCGAGGTCGTCACGCAGATCAAAGGAAAAAGGACCATGTTTGTACAAAATGAA
Source organism: Akkermansiaceae bacterium (assembly GCA_031372635.1). Lineage (GTDB taxonomy): Bacteria > Verrucomicrobiota > Verrucomicrobiia > Verrucomicrobiales > Akkermansiaceae > Luteolibacter. The sequence goes on from JANMLQ010000197.1 coordinate 14,822, forward strand.
GGAGAAAGCCTGCTCGCCCAACAAATGCTGAATCAGGTAACTGGCCTTTTGAATGTGCGTTTCTCCGCACCAACTGCCCTTTACGCGCAAGGCACTGATGACTTCTGTGAGAAACTGGAATTTTTGTTCACGATTCATGGGAATGTTGCAAGGAATGGGGGTTTTTAGGATTGGAAACTGGGAAAAAGAGGAGTGATCGGTGCGCGATCCTTCAATGATTCTTGGAGGAAGGCGAGAGCACTATCCCGAATACTCGGTTCGACGAGCAAATCTTCAAGCACTTCGGACGGCAGGTTTGGTAAGATTTTCGAGATCTTAAGGGAAGACGTAATTTCTCCATTTCCACGGAGGACGGGGAATTCCGAACGACCACCCTTCACTTCCTTCCGATTGGACCGAACATTTGCAGCCCCGAATTTCTCCTTCAACTTGGCTTCGGCGGCTTCGAGAAGCGTCACACCGCCGGCTGCCTGCTCAACGTGAGAGAAGCGATGAATCCGCTTAAAATGCTTTCGATTGAGGATTCGATCCGCGGCCCCGCTACCGGGGCCGCCCTCTCGAAGACTTTTCGCCATTCCGGCTAAAACTTCGTTGTCCGTGAGGGCAAGATGACCTTCCGCCGTCATTTCAAATTTTCCTCCAGGCAGCCATTCCCGAAGAAAATCCTCCAAGTGCAGGTTGTAGGCAAGTCTCACATGATGGTGATACACCTGCGTGTACATGAACTGGCGAGCTACCAACAACGACTCAGCACCCGCCAAGGCTCCTTCCTCGATACCGAGTGACGGAGACACTTCGCTTCCGTCCTCACTGGGTTTCAAAACCACCCTCAACCCTTGCAAAAGACGGAGGTGATCAAAACGGCCATAGGTAACTCCCGTGTGGTAGGCGTCCCTCAGAAGATAGTCCATTCTGTCAGTCCCCAAGGCATCCCCGGTGATGATTTCGGACAAAATTACTTCCCAGTCGCTGAACTTTCCCTCCGGGTATTCCTTTGGGCCGAGTGCCAGCTTTACAATATCCTCTGGTCGCGGATTAATTTGAAACCCCTTCCAAAGGGCCATCATTTCGTCGCTCTCGATCAACAACTTGGTCAGGAATTCGTGCTTTTTCCCATCGGGTAGCAGGCTTTCCGCAGCGTGTGAAAATGGAAGATGCCCGATGTCGTGACAGAGTGCGGCAAGCCGGAGAATCTGCCTCCAATAGCTGTGGTAGCCGCGATCCGCTATTTCCGGAAGACGTTCCGATACCCCAGACACGATGTGCTGTTCAGCAACAATTTCATCAAAAGCGCGAGTCGCCAGCTCCATCACCCCCAAGGAGTGCTCAAAGCGACGGTGAGTCGCTCCAGGATAGACCAAATACGTCAGAGCCAGTTGGTGAATATGGCGGAGCCTCTGGAACGGACGAGCATTTAGCAAACTCCGCTCATGCGATGAGAATCGAATAAATCCATGAATCGGATCTCGGAGTTCATGTTCGGTTTTCGCCATTCAGAAAGAAGTTGAATGGTGTTCAAAATAACGCCATTACGTCAAGTAGATACCTTTTTGAATATCCTCACAGCCACGCCTAAAGTTTGAGCGAAGGAGCGGAACCCAACAAAACTTTTCAATGAGCGAACCCGGAACCTTGGTCTTCATCCTCGAAAGCGCGGACTTCTTCAGTGTGGGCCGCGCACTCCAACGGGCTATCGGCAAGTCCCTGCTGGATAACGTGACGCTGGAAGTGGAAAATCAGTTTCTCACCGTCAATTCCCGCTGGGGAGGCAGCCAGATCCCCTGCACCGGCACTGGGGAAATCACAGCCACCCTGAAGGCGAAAGCGTTCTGCTCTCTCGTCACCAGCCGCTTCCGTGAGAAAGCGCCCACCGGCCCGATGAAGTTGACCTTCCGCCCAGCATTGAAGGAAGTGGCTGTCGATGGCGCAGGCGTGAAAGCCAAATTTTAGCGACTCCGCCTCGGCTCAATGCCCGGCGTGGTGTTCTCGGTGCTTTTTCAAACCTTCCGAGACGGCAATGGATATGAACGAGCGAACCAATGGCGAGCATCCCTTGAAACGGACCTTCCGCGAGAACTCCTCACCGTGTTCTTCCGCCATGTTGCCGAAGCAGGCGTGGACGAAGGAATCCGTGAGATTGGTCACACCGGTGAAATCGAACACGACCGATTCCACCCGGTCCCAGATGCTTTCGATCCGGAGAGTGCGGAATTGGTTCCCGAGGTGGCCGTCGGCGAGGAATTCGCCGAATTCGGAGACCATTTGGAATTCGAGTTTCATGGGATGATTTGCGCTACGTGGTGGGGGACTTGCGTTCTTTCGCAGGCGATTTCAATCCTCAAACATAGCGTCCGTGTCAAGATCGCCCATTCCGATCTCGGCCATCGCCTCCGCATGCATGGCGGCGTAGTCGGCGATTTGGTCCCGGTGCAGGGAGACGGCAACCAGCGTTCCGGGGAAGAAAACGGGCTGATGGGGGCGGGTTTGTTCCCTTCCGTGAAGCTCATCAAACCAGCCGTCCTCGGATGCGATAGAGAGTTGTCCAAGCGATTTCCTGGCAAGAAGTCGAGTGATGGAAAGCCCGACTCCACGGTGATTCTGCCCGGCGTAGGGGTTGGGATTCGGGCGGAGCAGGGCGCTTGAAACCTTTGGCTGCAAGGCGAGGCGGATCGCGGCGTCCGGTGTATCCGCTTCCGATTCACGGGAAGTGTTCATAAAGCTTCTGCGGATACCCATGCCGTCATCGGCCACGGCGATATGCACCTGACTGCGCGAAGGGAAAAATTGAGCGCAGACGAATGCCCGCCCGCCGGAGTGATATTTGGAATTGGAGAGCAACTCCCCGGCCGCATATTCGAGAAGACGGTAACCATCGTCGTGGAAATCCGCATCAGGCAGGGTGCAGCGTGAAATTTCGGAGGCGATTTTGCCAACGTCGCCGCTGGCAAAATTGAGGGTTTGCACCGGGACAAAGCGACCGGCGGCACTACGACGGATGAAGTTTTCCGGGAGTTCGACTCCGAGGTGAGTCAGAAAGTCGATCCGCTGGAGGTAGCTTAGATTTTCACAGGATTCCACGCCAACGAGGAAAACTGCTCTGCCTTCCCTCTTCCACCGATGCCAGCAGGCCAGAATGGCCACAATGGCTGCGGGGGCGAGAAACTTCACGACGGCGATGTCGATCACGACGGCAGGATGCCCTTCCGCCTGATTCAACAATGCCAGAAGGCGCGGCAACTGCGATTCCCAGACCCGGCTTGGAATGGATACGTGATAGGGTTGCATGCGTGCGTGATGCGGAAAACCGTTCAGAGGAGGGGATACGTGACAGGCGGATACTAAAGCGATGCTTGGCGGGCAGTTCAACAGGAACCCGTCATTAGCAAGTTAAACATTTCAGCCGTGCGGGGATCGCCGGGATTGCACGCCTAGCTCCCAAGTAAAGATTGGTTTTCCGCCATGTCCCTTGCCGGTGGACTGGGGCATCAACAGCACGCGTAAGAAACAGTTTTTCGAGCTGCTCAGGAAAGTCACCTCGCACTGAGATCCTTGTTTTCGTGGGTTTGAAAACTGGAGGCGGAGGAGGGAATCGAACCCTCGAATGACGGTTTTGCAAACCATTGCCTTACCACTTGGCTACTCCGCCGTGCGCTTGCGCGGGGGCGAGTGATTACTTGCTGGCCGGGCGGGTGTCAATGCCTGCGTTTTCGGAAAGATTTCTGCGTTTTCGGAAAACGCGCTGTGCAGCGCGGTGAAGGCGTGGTCCAGCTCGGCGGAGGTGGTGCAGAGCGGCGGCATGAGGACGATGGTGTCCATAATCGGCCGGGTGAGCAGGCCGTGGGCACGCGCGCTGTGGCAGACTTTCTCGCCGATGTGCGCCTCGCGCGGAAACGGCTCACCATCCGCTTGGCGCAGCTCGATCCCTGCGATGAATCCGCATTGGCGCACTTCATGGACGAGTGGATGCGCGGCCTTGAGTGCGGCGAGTCCGGCTTGCAGGTGCTCGATTTTCGCGGGCAGCGTGGCGAGGGTTTTTTCCTGCTCGAAAACATCGAGACTGGCCATGGCGGCGGCGCATCCGAGCGGATTGGCGGTGTAGCTGTGGCCGTAGTAAAAGGCGTTTTCCGTAGGGCCGAGGAAGGCTTCGTAAACCGCTGCGGTGGTGAGCGTGGCGGCCATCGGAAGGAACCCGCCAGTCAGTCCCTTGGCGAGGCAGAGGAAATCCGGCGTCACATTTTCCTGCTGGCATGCGAACATGCTGCCGGTGCGTCCGAATCCGGTCATGACTTCATCAAGGATCAGATGGGCACCCGTTTCATCGCACCAAGCACGCAGCGCGGCGAGCATGTGCGCGGGCCAGGGGCGCATTTCATTGACGCCTTGGATCAGCGGCTCGATGACGACGCCTGCGATGGTTTTCGGATCAAGCGCGGCGAGGTCGTCGAGCGATCGCACATGGCCTACTTGATAGCCGCCGCCCTTGAAGCGATCGAAAAATCGGCCCACGCCACCTAGCGAGGCCGCGCCCAGGGTGTCGCCATGATAGCCGTCCGCGAAGGCGATGAAGCGCGTTCGTTCCCGCTCGTCGGTTTGCAGGCGGTACTGGATCGCCATTTTCAACGCGCACTCGACTGCGGTGGAGCCGTCGTCCGAGAAGAACACGCGCTCTAATGTGTTAGATGGGAAGAAGCGGCAGAGGCGTGCTGCCAGTTCCGCCGCGAGCGGATGGGTGAAGCCGAGAAACGAAACGTGCGCCGTTTTTTCCAACTGTGCGCGGATGGCGGAGGAAATCACCGGATGGCCGTGACCGTGGATGTTTGTCCAGATCGACGAGTTTCCATCAAGGTATCTGTTTCCCTCGGAATCCCACAGCCATGTGCCCTTGCCATGAGTCAGCACGAGCGGCTCGTGGCTAGGCGCACACCATTCGCCCTGCCGGGTGAACGGGTGCCAGCAGTGCGTTTGATCGGCATGGATCCAGCGGCGGGTATCGTCGCGCATCGCTGCACGATGGAAGGCGGCCCTCATGGATGCAATCCGCAATCGGCTGCAGTCGCCGCGCCGCGAAAAATGTGGCGATTCAGTCACAATGGAAATCTGGCACCCATCCTGCTTGATCTTGATACACGCGGGCGCTCCCCCACCCCCCCGTAATCGGATTCCTTCCCCCCCGGAACTCGGTTTCATAGCCCCCCACAACACCAGTCGGCGGATGCGGAAGTTCCCCCATTCTGCATCTGCCGATTCATCTTCCACGCGATCACGGCATGGCAACTGGCCGGATTTGGGATATTCACTGCATGTCGCCGCAAGCATACCCCCCCGTAAGTGCGGTGGTGACAATGACACAATCCCCCCATCAACGGGTCGGCGGATGTTGGAGATTCCCCCCTTCAGCGTCCGCCGATTCTCGTTTCGGGGCTTGATGGCGAGTGCGGTGCTGGTTAGCCCTGCGGGCCGCTTTCATGTCCGCCTCACCCTACGCCATTCCCTCGCCCGCGCTGCAGCGCGAGGTGCAGCGCCGCCGCTCGTTCGCGATCATTTCCCACCCGGATGCCGGAAAAACGACGCTCACCGAGAAATTCCTGCTTTACGGCGGTGCGCTCCAGCTCGCTGGCAGCGTGACGGCGCGCAAGAACCAGCGCGCCACCACCTCGGACTGGATGGAGCTGGAAAAACAACGCGGCATCTCGGTTTCCTCCACCGTGCTACAGTTCGAATACAAGGACTGCGTCGTCAACATCCTCGACACGCCGGGCCACAAGGATTTCTCGGAGGACACCTACCGCGTTCTTACCGCCGTGGACGCCGCCGTGATGGTCGTGGATGCCGGCAAAGGCATCGAAAGCCAGACGCGCAAACTCTTCGAAGTCTGCCGCCGCCGTGGTGTGCCGATCTTCACCTTCATGAACAAGATGGACCGCCCCGCGCGGCCCTCGCTTGATTTGTTAGACGAGCTGGAGAACGTGCTCGGCATCCATGCGTTTCCCGTCAACTGGCCGCTTGGCGATGGCCCGCGTTTCAAGGGCGTCTATGACCGCGAGCAAAAGCAGGTGCATCTTTTCCAACGCACCGTTCACGGCTCCTACCGTGCGCCGGTCGCCGTCACCGGCATCGAGGACGAGAGCGTGAAGGAAGCGGTGGAGGAGGGGACTTACAAACAAGTCTGCGATGAACTGGAATTGTTAGAAGGCGCGGGCGCGGACTTCGATGTGAAGAAGGTTCTCTCTGGCGAACTCACGCCCGTCTTCTTCGGCAGCGCTGCAAACAACTTCGGCGTGCAGCTATTGCTTGATCGTTTCCTCGAACTCTCACCGTCGCCACTGCCGCGCGAGAGTGGAGATTTCACCATCGATCCCGCCTCCGAGGAATTCTCCGCCTTCGTCTTCAAGATCCAGGCAAACATGAACCCGAAGCACCGCGACCGAGTCGCCTTCGTGCGCATCGTTTCCGGAAAATTCGAGCGCGACATGAACGTGCTCAACACCCGCAGCGGCGAAAAAATGCGCCTCGGCAACTCACAGCGCCTCTTCGCCCGCGAACGCGAAACCGTGGACGACGCCTACGCCGGCGATGTCGTCGGCCTCGTCGGAAACTACGATCTTCTCATCGGTGACACGCTCGCTTCACGCTCCGGCGTCACCTTCCATGAGATCCCTCGTTTCGCGCCGGAATGTTTCTCCTACCTCCACAACAAGAGCACCGCGAAATACAAACGCTTCCGCGACGGACTCGAACAACTCCTCAAAGAAGGCGTCGCCAGCGAGTTCAAACTGCTAGACTCCGGCCCCACATCCGTGCCGCTGTTAGGTGCCGTCGGCCCGCTGCAATTTGAAGTCCTGCAATACCGCCTCGAAGGCGAATACGCCGCTGAAACCCGCATCGAACAGGCAAACTGGAACATCGCCCGCTGGCTCAAGCCGAAACAAGGCGACCCACTCGCGCCCGAAGCCAAACCCTCACTCTCACTCGGCACCGCCCTCGCCCGCGACTCGAACGGCTGGCTCGTCGCCCTACTCCCCAGCGAGTGGGCGCTCAAAACCTTCGCCGATAAAAACGAAGACTGGATCATCTCCGACCAACCGTTTCCTCCGCCGGTGGTGGAGAAGTAGGCGTTGATGGGGTTGACCTGCCAATGCTGGCCGCTAGCCTGAGCAAGTAATGGCACTGCATCCGCTTTTCCCGGCATCTCCATACCAACCACTTTTGCCCGATCATCGGTGGTTTCCTGCGGATGAAGCGCTGCGAGAGAATGCCTACGAGAAACTTCTCCCTCCTTTGGTCGCAAAGCTCCGCAAGGAAATCCACGATTGGCGTCACTCCGGTTATGATGGTGCCTCCATCACCACAAAAGCCCTGCTCACTCATTGGTTCGAGACCGAGCATCTGTTGGAAAACGGCGACATCTCCGAAGCCTCGTCCGGCAAGAACAAGGAGGAACTCGAACTTCTCCGCAAGCAGTCCAATGAGATCGACTCGTGGAGTTCACCCTATCAGGCCATCGTCTCCGTGCTCATGCTCAAGGAAGGTTGGGATGTTAGAAATGTCACCGTCATCTGCGGCCTGCGCGCCTACGCCGCCAAGTCGAATATCCTTCCCGAGCAAACCCTCGGCCGCGGCCTGCGCCGGATGTATTTCGGCAGCGACGTGAAGGAAACCGTCTCCGTGCTCGGCACTCCGGCGTTCATGGATTTCGTCGAATCGATCCAGAGCGAAGGCGTCACCTTCGAGCGAGTCGCCATGGGCGAGGGAAACAATCGCAAGGACTCGCTCATCGTCGAAGTGGAAACCGACAATCCGGAGAAAAATCCCGACTCGCTCGACATCCCGTTGCCCAAGCTCAGCCGCCGCTATGTCCGGGAGTTCAAGGACCTCAACGCGCTCGATCCCGCCACCTTCGGCAACAAGCGCCTGCCGCTCAAAGCTTTCACCGAAGAGGAAACCCGCGAGATCATCTTCAAGAAGATGCTCGATTCCGAGATCGACCACACCATCCACCTCGACTCCGCAGGCAAGGCCGACTGGCGCTCCGTCGTCGCCTTCTTCGCCCGCCAGCTCCTCAAGGAACTCCGCCTCGTAGGCGGCTACGAGTTTCTCTATCCGAACGTGCGCGACTTCGTCCGCAGCCATCTTTTCGAGGGCGCCGTCGTCGATCTTGAAGACCCTGTCATCCTCCGCAACCTCTCCGAACCCGCCGCCGGGAAACTCCTGTTCGATACCTTCAAGGCCGCCATCAACGCCCTCACCATCCGCGACGAAGGCACCTCGCGCATTGAGGACCGCATTTCCCTCAAACACACCCGCCCCTTCCGCACCGAAGCACGGCCCTTCGTTTCCTCGGACAAATCCATCTTCAACCGCACCGTCGGCGAAGTCCACGGCGGCGGGCTGGAACTCGACTTCGCCCGCTTCCTACACGACGCAAAGGACTGCCAAGCCTTTGCCAAAAACTACCTCGCTGTCGGCTTCCGCCTCGACTACGTCAAGGCCGATGGCGACCTCTCCACCTACACCCCGGACTTCATCGTCCGCGACACCTCCGGCACCGTCTGGATCATCGAAACCAAAGGCCGCGAGGAACTCGACATCCCGCAGAAAATGGCCCGCCTCAAACAATGGTGCGGAGACGCAACCACCGCCGAACAGGAAGAAGGCGGCATGGGCATCCGCTATGATTTCCTCTACGTCGATGAAGACGGCTTCCGGAAACACGAACCCAAGTCCCTCGCCGATCTCGCCGCGAGCTTTACGGAATACAGATAGCGATGCGTTCCACGACTCCAGAGCAGTTTGAAAGATACCTCTCGGCCCCCGAGGGCACACGGCTTGAATTCAAAGCCGCGAAATCGAGCTATGAGTTCGATAAGCTGTTAAACTACTGCGTTGCCTTCGCCAACGAGCTTGGAGGCACCATGCTTCTTGGTGTCACCGACAAGCGTCCCCGTGAAGTGGTGGGCACCAGTGCTTTCCCCGAGCCGGGTGAAACGGAAGCCAGCCTGCACCGCGCACTCGGCCACCGGATTCCCATCGAAGAATACCAACACGAAGGGAAACGCGTGCTCATCATCCATATTCCAAGCCGCCTACCCGGCACCGCATGGCAGCACGATGGAAAATACCTCAAACGCGCCGGTGACGCCTTGGTGCCGATGGGCGATCAGGAACTGCGCGCCATCTTCTCGGAAACCGGCCCGGATTTCACCGCAGAGATCGTTCCCGGCGCGGGATTCAGGGATCTCCAGTCCGAGGCTGTCTCCGAGTTCCGCAAACGCTGGCAAAGGAAATCCGGCAATAGCCGCCTCGCCACCATGTCGAACGAGCAAATCCTTCATGATTGCTCACTCATGGACGGCGACGGCATCACCTACGCCGCTCTCATCCTTCTCGGCAAACCCTCCACGATCACCCGCTATCTCGCGCAGGCCGAAGTCATTTTCGAATACCGCTCTTCCGAAGCCGCCGGACCCGCCGCCGACCGCGAGGAATACCGCGAACCCTTCCTGCTCTTCCACGACCGACTCTGGACCAAGATCAATCTCCGCAACGACCGACAGAGCTATCAGGACGATTTCTTCCGCTACGACATTCCTACCTTCGATGAAACCGCCATCCGCGAAGGCATCCTCAACGCCATCTGCCACCGCGATTACCGGCTCGGCGGTTCGGTCTTCATCCGGCAGTATTCCCGGCGCTTGGAAATCGTCAGCCCCGGCGGCTTCCCGCCCGGCATCACATTGGAAAACATCGCCGACCAGCAGAACCCGCGAAACCGCCGCCTCGCCGAAGCCCTCAACCGCTGCGGCTTCATCGAGCGCTCCGGCCAAGGCGTGAACCTCATGATCGAGCGCGCCATCCGCCAGACCAAGCCTCTGCCGGATTTCTCACGCTCCGCCGCCCATGAGGTTTTTCTCACGCTCGCAGGCACCATCCAGAACCCCGCCTTCCTCCGCTTCATCGAGCGCCTCGGGGAAGATGCCCTTTCCCGATTCCAGACCCTCGATTTCCTCGCTCTCGACACCCTCGCTCATGGCCGGGAGCTGACTCCAGAAATGAAAACCCGCCTCCCTGACCTCATCGATGTCGGTGCCGTCGAATCCATGGGACAAGGCAAAGGAAAGCAGCACTTCCTCTCCCGCGAGCTTTATGCGGAAATGGGGATGCCGGGCGTCCACACCAGGCGGCAGGGCTTGGACCATGAAACGAACAAAGAACTCCTATGCAAACATCTCAGATCCTGCGGATTGCAAGGGGCGCAGATTTCCGAACTACAGCAAGTCTTGCCCGCCAATTCGCGACGAACCATCCAAAGGCTGCTCAACGAGTTGAAAACCGAAGAGCGAGTGCGTCTGGAGGGAGTTCGCGAATTAGCCCGATGGTTCGTCAGCAATGCCCAATCATGAAATACCCTGCGCCAACCCTGCGCCAACCCTGCGCCAAAACGCAGCTTTTGGTTCATAAACTGGTTCATAAACTTGGCGCATCATTTTCCTCCAACCCACCCCCTTTCCCCACCATGGCCCGCCCTGAATCCACCCACTACGAGCTCACCGAGACCGAGCGCCGCGACATCATCAAGCGCATCTAGCAGGGCAAGCCGCTGCCCGAGCGCTACCGCTTCCTGCTCTTCGAGGACAAGCGCGAGGTGGAACTCGTCTGGAACGGCAAATCCCGCGAGGTCTGCACCGCCATCCTCCCCTTCCAGACCCTCGAACACATCGACGAACCGCGCAAAGAAAGTAGTCCCGGACTTCAGTCCGAACTCTTCGACACCACCGGCCGCCAGGTCAAGGGCTGGGCCAACAAACTCATCTGGGGCGACAACAAGCTCATCCTCTCCTCCCTCAAGGCCGGGGCCCTGCGCCGCCAGATCGAGGACGCCGGCGGCCTCAAGCTCATCTACATCGGATCCCCCCTTCGACGTCGGCGCGGACTTCTCCATGGACATCGAAATCGGCGGCGAAACCTTCCACAAGGAACCCAACATCCTCGAACAAATCGCCTACCGCGATACCTAGGGAAGAGGCGCGGATTCGTTTCTCGCAATGCTTAGCTTTAGTTGATCGACTCCGAACGCACATGAGCAACCCGTTCTTCGACCACCCAATCCTCAACTCTCCCTACAAGCGCCCTTCGCGCCACTGGGAACTCGACTCGACCGGTCAACCGACCCAGAGGATTCTCGATACCCGCCGCAGGGCGGAGTTCATCACACCGATTCCGAAAGCCAAAAAGCGGAAGGGATCCGCCACTCAAGCGGAAATGGTTCTCGATGAGGGCAAGGGAATTTCCACCAAGCAGCAGCAATACGATGCCACATCGGTCATCAACGAAGTGCGCGGCTACGTCGAAACATGGCGGAAACTCCCATCATCCGGTCAGTGGCAGGTCACACCCGAGACCGCACGCCTTCTTGATCACTGGCGGCATCATCCGTTCAATGGCATTCGCCCATTCTTCTGCCAAGTGGAAGCCGTGGAAACCGCCATCTGGCTCACCGAGGTGGCACCCAAATCACCAGCCGGCAAACGCATCCTCGAATTGCTCGACAGTGCCAACCGCGACGCCAATCCGGATATTTCCCGCTTGGCCCTGAAGCTCGCCACCGGTGCAGGTAAAACCACCGTCATGGCGATGCTGATCGCGTGGCAGACCATCAACGCGGTGCGGCGCCCAGGCAGCAAGCAATTCACCCGTGGCTTCCTGATCGTTGCTCCGGGCCTCACCATCAAAGACCGTCTCCGTGTTCTTCAGCCGAATGACCCGGACAGCTACTACGCCAGCCGTGAGCTTGTCCCACACGACATGCTTGAGGACATCCGCAAGGCCAAGATCGTCATCACCAACTACCACGCCTTCAAACTCCGCGAGCGCATCGATATTTCCAAAGGCGGACGACTTCTCCTGAAAGGCCGCACTGGGGAAGACATTCAGACACTTGAAACCGAAGGCCAAATGATCCAGCGCGTCATGCCGGATCTCATGGGCATGAAAAACATCATGGCCATCAATGACGAGGCTCACCACTGCTACCGGGAAAAGCCCGGCAGCGAAGAAGAGTCGGACTTGAAGGGCGATGAGAAAAAGGAAGCCGAAAAGAACCGCGAAGCTGCCCGCCTCTGGATCTCCGGACTCGAAGCCGTCGATCGCAAGCTCGGCCTCAATCGCGTGATGGACCTTTCCGCCACGCCGTTTTTCCTCAGCGGTTCCGGCTACGTCGAGGGCACGCTCTTTCCATGGACGATGAGCGACTTCTCCCTGATGGACGCCATCGAGTGTGGCATCGTGAAACTCCCGCGCGTCCCGGTTGCCCAGAACATCCCAGGCGAGGAAATGCCGATGTTCCGCGATCTATGGAAACACATCGGCAGCAAAATGCCTAAGAAAGGCCGTGGCTCGTCCGAGGATCTCGATCCGCTCAAACTACCCACCTTGCTCAAGACCGCATTGGAGGCCCTCTACGGTCATTATGAAAAAACCTACAAGCTCTGGGAAGAGGCGGGCATCCGCGTTCCTCCCTGCTTCATCGTAGTGTGCAACAACACCGCCACCTCGAAACTGGTTTACGATTACATCTCCGGCTTCCATCGGAAAAACGAGGACGGCAGCTCTCAGCTCGAACACGGACGGCTCGCCCTATTCCGGAACTTCGATGAAACCACCGGAAATCCACTCCCGCGCCCGAACACCTTGCTCATCGATAGCGAGCAACTCGAATCCGGCGACGCCCTCGATGACAACTTCCGCGCCATGGCCGCTGAGGAAATCGAGAAATTCCGCCGCGAGATGGTAGAACGCACCGGTGATTCCCAAGCTGGCCAGAACCTCACCGATCAGGAATTGCTTCGTGAGGTCATGAACACCGTGGGCAAACACGGCAGCTTGGGCGCATCCATCCGCTGCGTCGTCTCCGTCTCCATGCTCACCGAAGGTTGGGATGCCAACACCGTCACCCACGTGCTCGGCGTCCGCGCCTTCGGCACCCAACTGCTCTGTGAGCAGGTGATCGGCCGCGCCCTCCGCCGCCAATCCTACGATCTCAACGAGGAAAATCTCTTCAACGTCGAATACGCCGATGTGCTCGGCATCCCTTTCGACTTCACCGCCAAGCCGGTCATCTCACCACCCCAGCCGCCACGGGAAACCATCCAGGTCAAAGCCGTGCGTCCCGATCGCGATGCTCTCGAAATCCGTTTCCCACGTGTCGAAGGCTACCGCGTGGAACTCCCCGAGGAACGACTCACCGCTGACTTCAACGACGACCACATTCTGAAGCTCACACCAGAAATGACCGGCCCCACCAAGACTCGCGTCGAGGGCATCATCGGGCAGGGCATCGAGATCAATGTCGAGCATCTCGGCGACATGCGTCCGTCCACCCTCATCTTCCACCTCACCCAGCGTCTGCTCTACACCAAATGGCGCGATCCCGGCGAGGCTCCCAAGCTTCACCTCTTCGGCCAACTCAAGCGCATCACCAAGCAGTGGCTGGATACCTGTCTCGTTTGCAAGGGCAGCACCTATCCCGCCCAGCTCATGTATCAGGAGTTCGCGGACATGGCCTGCGAGCGCATCACCAAAGGCATCACCGCCGCCTTCGCCGGGAAACGCCCCATCAAAGCCCTGCTCGATCCCTACAACCCCGTCGGCTCCACCAACCACGTCCGCTTCAACACCTCCAAGACATTGCGCTGGGAATCCAACTCCGAGCGCTGCCACATCAATTGGGTCATCCTCGACAGCGAGTGGGAGGCCGAATTCTGCCGCGTCGCGGAGAGCCACCCGAAAGTTCACTCCTACGTGAAGAACCACAACCTTGGCTTGGAAGTCCCCTACCGCTTCGGTTCCGAAATGCGGAAATACATCCCAGATTTTATCGTCCTCGTGGATGACGGCCACGGCCCAGACGATCTCCTTCACCTCATTGTGGAAATCAAAGGCTACCGCAAGGAAGACGCCAAAGAGAAAAAATCCACCATGGATTCCTACTGGGTTCCCGGCGTCAACCACCTCGCCACCCATGGCCGCTGGGCCTTCGCCGAGTTCTGCGATGTCTATGAGATCGAGGCCGACTTCGCCACCAAAGTGGAAGCGCAATTTGGCAAGATGATCACCCAAGCCATGTGACCCCATGCGTGATGAACACACGAAAACGCCATTCCGTAGGCATGTCCGCTACGACATGCTCACGAAATGCCAGTTTTCTTTACATTTCGACCTCCCAAATTGCAGATTCATCAATTCCACAAGATTGGATTTGCACATTCGGCCAAAATGTGCAAATTAAGCCATTTGAAATTGCACATTCCATCATGAAACGAGGACTCACCGGCTATCATCAACCCATTTCAACCTTGGGCGAGAATTGTCGTGCCTTTGTCCCACACCCCTTGCCACCGGCTCCCGCCATAGTCATGGACGAAAACCTACAGGCACTCGCCCTCCAAGCGTCGCTGGCACTTGGCAGGCTCGATGGCATTTCCTCTCTTCTCCCAGAGCCTCAGCATCTCCTCTATTCTTACATTCGCAAAGAAGCCGTGCTCTCATCGCAGATCGAGGGCACACAATCCTCCCTCTCCGACCTCCTTCTTTACGAGGCGGAAGGGAGCCCCGGTGTGCCCATGAATGATGTCCGCGAGGTCTCCAACTGCGCCGCCGCTCTGGAGCGTGGTATCCAGCTCCTCCACGAAGGCTTACCACTCTCGCTCCGTTTGATTCAAGAAGTGCATGCCATCCTCCTCAGCGATGGCCGTGGCGCGGACAAGCAGCCGGGTGAATTCCGACGCAGCCAAAACTGGATCGGCGGCACTCGCCCCGGCAACGCCCGCCACGTGCCGCCACCGCCAGATGCGCTCATCGAGTGCATGGGTGACCTTGAGAAATTTCTCCACGGTCAGCCAGTGAACGTCCCTGTGCTGATTCGCGCCGCACTTGCTCATGTCCAGTTTGAGACGATTCACCCCTTCCTCGACGGCAATGGCCGCATCGGGCGTTTGCTCATTACGTTGATTTTCCAGGCGGAAGGCATTCTCCAGCAACCATTGCTCTATCTCTCGCTCTATTTCAAACAACACCGCAGCCGTTACTACGAGCTGCTCCAATCCGTGCGCACGGAAGGCGATTGGGAGGAATGGATTACCTTTTTTCTCGAAGGCGTCATTTCCGTAGCCACCCAGGCCGCCACCACCGCACATCAATTGCTCGCCCTATTTCAGGAACACCAGTTACTGATCCGCAGTCTTGGACGCCTCACCACCTCCGGCTTGCGCCTCATGGAGCACTTACAGCGCCATCCCGTCACCACCGCATCCGCTGCCGCTGCCGAGACGGGCATGTCTTTCCATACCGCCCAGAAATTGTGCGTCGCTCTTCAATCTCTAGGTATCGTCACCGAGGGCAGTGGCAAAAAATACGGACGATTCTACACCTACTCCGCCTGTCTCGATCTCCTCAATCAGGAAACCCAATCACCCTTCTGAACCATGCCCGCCAAGAAAAAGCCTGCCACCTACAAAGCCGTTGAAACACTCAAGCACGACGACGCCAAGCGGAAAAACATCCCATCCGCCGAGCAGCAATCGATCGTGCAAAAGGAGCATGAGCAGCCGAAGAC
>JANMLQ010000273.1:0-3075 GCA_031372635.1 Akkermansiaceae bacterium
GCAAGCTCCGCCCCTGCCTCGGCCGCCACGGCGAAATCGACCTCATCCCTGCCCTGCGCGGCAATGCCGCGGACATCACCGATGCGTTTAATGAAGCCATCGCCAACAAACCCGAGAACCACTCCTTCGCCGACGACTTCCAAGTCCAGCGCCCGATGACCGCCATCGGAGGGTGAGGCGATGTGCGTTTTAAAACCCAGCGCCATGAGCAGTAAGAAAAAGCCGAGCAAACCCATCACCGAAAAACCGGACGCGCCACGCCTTTCCCGTGGCCGCACCCGTCCCGGTGCAATCTTTCCCGGACAATAGCGGCCTCAATCGGCGCAACTTTTTTATGAGAGCGTTTGCCGAAACTTTCCCCCAGGGTAATTGTGCAACAGCCTGTTGCACAATTACCCTGGGGGCAGATCGTCGTCATCACACAGCAAATCAAAGACCCCGCCGGTGGCGAGTTCCGGAAAAATCCATTAGCGCAACAACCCGTTGCGCAAATGCCCTCGGGCCGGATCCACTGACACCAAGCGCCCCTATTATCCCCTTGGCCTTACCGGCTCAATTGCAAGAGTATCCCTGCAACGATGAGTCCGCCCAAAACGAGCTGCCCTCCCCGAACAACAACGCATCGCCTCGAGCCTGAGCAGCCTCGACGACCTCATCGCCCCACAAACCCAAAAGCACGAAGCCACAAGACCCACAAGAAAGGTCTGATGCAGCAGGTTTTCGCATCACCGGACGAACAGAACACTTTATGAAAGCCACCGAAGCCAAACTTCTCGATTTCCTCAAGAAGTCGCCGCAATTCGTCATTCCCATTTACCAGCGCACCTATTCATGGACCGAGAAGGAATGCCGCCAGCTTTGGGACGACATCGTGCGCTGTGGCAGCAGTGACAAGATCGCCGTGCATTTCGTGGGCTCCATCGTGTATGTCGAAAGCGGACTGTCGCAGGTGACGCATCAAGCACCGCTCCTGGTCATCGACGGGCAGCAGCGGCTTACGACCGTTTCACTGTTGTTGGCGGCCCTCGCTAAAGCGGTGGCCGACAGCGAGCCTTTCGACGGTTTCTCGCAACGGAAGATCAAGAACTACTACTTGGTGAATCCCGAGGAAACGGGGGAGAGACATTTCAAGCTACTGCTCTCGCAGACGGACAAAGCATCGCTCACAGCACTGGTTGGTGATGGTGAGCCGCCCCAGCAGCCGTCGATCCGCATTAACGCGAATTTCGAGTCCTTCAAGCGATGGATTGGCGAAGAAAAAGTCGATCTGGCGATCTTGTGCCGAGGGCTGGCGAAACTGGTGGTGGTAGACATAGCCCTCACGCGTGACCAAGACAACCCACAGCTCATTTTCGAGAGTATGAATTCAACTGGCAAAGAACTGAGTCAGGCTGACCTCATCCGTAACTTTATCCTGATGGGCCTGGAGCCGGGGCTGCAAACCAAGCTGTATGAGCAGTTCTGGCGTCCGATGGAACTGGACTTCGGGCAGGAAGCCTACGGCACGCACTTTGATGGATTCATGCGGCATTACCTCACGGTGATGACGGGAGATATTCCAAACATCAACGCAGTTTACGATGCCTTCAAAGGCCATGCACGCACCTCGCGAGCTGATTTCTTGGACGACAAGAGCCATATCGAAAGTCTCGTCCGCGAAATCCGCGACTACGCCCGGCATTTCTGCGCGATGGCGCTGGGAAGCGAATCCGACGCTGAGCTGAAGAATGCTTTCCATGACCTGCGGGAACTCCGGGTGGACGTGGCCTACCCGTTCCTGCTGGAGCTGTATCACGACTACAAGACGGACATGCAGTCGAAGGCTGATCTGCTCGCCAGCGTGAGGCTGATTGAGGCTTATGTCTTCCGGCGGGCCATTTGCGCCATTCCGACCAACTCGATGAACAAGACGTTTGCGACGTTCACGAAGGCGCTGAAGAAGGACCGCTACTTTGAAAGCGTCCAGGCGCATTTCCTCGGGCTGCCGTCTTATCGCCGCTTCCCATCTGACGATGAGTTCCGGCGGGACTTCCAGACCCGCGACATCTACAGCTTCCGCAGCCGCAGCTACTGGCTGCGCCGCTTGGAAAACCACGGACGAAAAGAACGCGTGTCAGTGGACGAATACACTATCGAACACATTCTCCCCCAAAACGAGAATCTACCAGCGAAGTGGCGCGAGGACCTCGGTGAAGAGTGGCAGCGCATCCAGCAAATCTGGCTTCACACGCTCGGAAACCTCACCCTTACAGCCTACAATAGCGATTTCAGTGACCGCGCCTTTATTGAAAAACGCGACATGCCGAGCGCGCCGGAGAAAGGGTTCAAACAAAGTCCTCTCAAGTTGAATCAGGGTCTCGCGGTTCTGGCCATCTGGAATGAAGAGACGATCAAGACTCGCGCGGCCAAGCTGGCTGAAACAGGCGTCGCAGTCTGGTCAGCACCTAAGCTTCCACAGGATATTCTAAATGCCTACCGCCCGAAGCCTGACGCGAACACTGCCTACACCATCGACGACCATCCCAACCTACTGACGGCGAACATGCGCTTGGTGTTTGAGGAGTTTCGCAAGGCTGTGCTCGCCCTCGACCCGTGCGTGAGTGAGGAGTTTCTCAAGCTCTACGTTGCCTACAAGGCCGAGACGAATTTTGTGGATGTTGTGCCACAGGCCAAGCGCCTGCGCCTGTCGCTGAACATGCGTTTTAACGAAGTGACTGACCCGAAAGGGCTTTGTAAGGATGTGACGGACATCGGGCGGTGGGGAAATGGTGATGTGGAGGTGGGGCTTTCGAGCATGGACGAGCTTCCGTATGTGCTCGGGCTGGTCCGCCAATCCCTCGATCTGCAACTGGGCAACGGAGGCGAATCATGACCGACTCCAACCAAAAGCAACTGGGCAACACCCTCTGGAGCAGCGCCGACCAACTTCGCGGAGCCATGGACGCGGACAATTTCCGCGACTACATGCTGTCTTTCCTCTTCCTGCGCTACCTCTCCGACAACTAAGAGACTGCGGCGAATGCCAGCCCATGAAATCATGAACAAGGAGTTCATTCTTCAGATGCAAAGCCAATT
>JANMLQ010000065.1:0-17666 GCA_031372635.1 Akkermansiaceae bacterium
CACCACCACTGTCACTTCCATCAACGACCAATGGGAGCGTGTCCTCGTCCAGGAACCCTGCAACCCCGCCACCACTCCAAGATGCTTCGGCGTCGTGGAGGTAAAGCTGCCGTAGGAGGTATCCTGTAATTGGTTCGGTGGACAGACCGCCAATTGTCACGGCATTAACCGGGATGTGAGGAAGAGGGCGACAGGAATGTCGCCGCTTACGCCGTCACCGCGCCGCGGTCGTCGTTGAGGCCGGATTTCTCAAGGAAGTAATCATAGCCGCCGGTGTAGCGGGTGAGGACGGCGGAGGAATCATCGGCGGCGCGGGTGATGTGGAGGGTGGTTTCAGCCAGCGTGCGGATGAAGTGGACGTCGTGGGAAATGAAGACGAGCGTGCCTTCGTAGCCTTTGAGGGCGTTGACGAGCGAGTCGATGGAAAGGATGTCGAGGTGAGTGGTGGGCTCGTCCATCAGCAGCAGGTTCGGCGGATCGACGAGGAACTTGACGAGGTTGAGGCGGGATTTCTCGCCGCCTGATAGAACGCCGCAGCGTTTCTCGACATCGGCGCGGCGGAAGAGGAAGGTGCCGAGGATGGAACGGGCGTCCTCGTCGCGCAGGGTGGGGCAGCAGCCCATGACCTCCTCCAGCACGGTGTTGTTCTCGTTGAGTGTTTCAAGGCGGTGTTGCGAATAATAACCGAGCTTGGTGGCGTAACCGGGCTCGCGCTTGCCGCCATTGATGGGGAGGAGCCCGGCCATGATCTTGAGCAGCGTGGATTTGCCCGCGCCGTTAGGGCCGACGAGCACGATGCGGTCGCCGCGTTCGATGGTGAGGTCGAGGTCCTTGTAGATGCGCTTCTCGCCGTAGGATTGACAGGCTTTGGTGAGCTCCATCACTTTTTGATTCGAGCGCGGCGGCTGCGGGAAGGTGAACTTGAAGGGCTTGCGCGGCGCGCGGGGTTTTTTGACGCGTTCCAGCTTCTCAAGAAACTTGATGCGGCTCTGCACCTGCGCGGCTTTCGATCCGACCTGGCGGAAACGGTCGATGAATTCCTGGTGGCCTTCGATTTCCTTCTGCTGGTTCCGATAGGACTGCGTCTGCTGGTCGAAGCGGGCCTCGCGCTGGGCGAGGAAGGAGCTGTAGTTTCCGGTGTAGGAAATGAGTTTCGCGGCGTCGGGATCGATCTCGACGACGGTCTCGATGATCGAGTCCATGAAATCGCGGTCGTGGGAAATCATCAGGATGGCGCCGGAGTAGTTGAGCAGATAGCGCTGGAGCCAGAGCAGCGAGAGCAGGTCGAGGTGGTTGGTCGGCTCGTCTAACATCAAGAGGTCCGGCTCCATGGTCAGGAGTTGGGCGAGGTGGGCGCGCATCACCCAGCCGCCGGAGAAGGTGCGCGCGGGTTTGTGGAAGTCGGCCTGCTTGAAGCCGAGGCCGGCGAGGATCTTCTTGGCCTTGGGTTCGAGCTGATAGCCGTTGAGGTGAGTGAACTGGTCCTGGGCTTTGGCGAATTCCGGATGCGAGTGATCGCCCTTGGCTTCGTATTCGCGCATGGTGCGGAGGATGCCGATCATTTCCGGGGTGATGCCCATGGCGATCTCGATGATCGTTTCATCGGTCGGTTCGCCGGCTTCCTGCGGGAGGTCGCCGGTGATGGCGTATTCGTCGCGCTCGATGGTGCCTTCATCGGGGCTGTCCTCTTCGAGAATCATGCGGAAGAGGGTGGATTTCCCGGCGCCGTTGGGGCCGACGAGGGCGACGCGCTCGCCCCAGTTGATGGACATCTCCGCCTCGCGCAGCAGGGTGCGGCCGCCGAGGGTCTTGGTAAGCTTTTTGATCGTGAGCACGCGCGGGGTGTAGAGGACCGATTGGCGGGGGGCAAGAAATTCGGCACGCCGGAACGTTTAGCTGCGTATGAGTTTGTCCGCCGCCGCGGCGAGAAACCTGAGCCGGCCCTCCCGGAGCGCGGTGCCGAACTTGATCAAGCGCCCGCTCTGCAATTCCGCGACGATTTGAAACTTCGGCCGGATGTCCCCATCGCTGCCGCGCGAGGGGCGCTCCTCGATGCGGATTCCCTTCAGGTCTGCAGCCATGAAGCGGCGATTCCATGCGATGGGACCAATACCGGTGGCCACGGCGACCTCTCCCCGCTCGACGCGGACTTCCGTATGACCTCCTGCGGCAGAGATGAAACCCGCTATCATGATCATCCCGATCGTGATGAAAGGTGTGAGGAAGATCCAAATGAATATCGTCATCCCGACGCTCATGGTTTCTCCGTTCATCTTGGGTGCCGGAAACCAATCGGGAACCGGCACGTGCAGCAAATGGAGGGTTGAAGAGATCGCGACCAGAACGAAGATGGAAACGATGCCATTCCAGAAAAGCGCTACGGCAAGCAGGCTCAAGGCCGTGCCGAGTGATCGATGGGTGGCTCCGACCACCGTTCCGAACCCAGTGGAGCGGTGCCAGCATCCGGGCGGCGGCTGGTGGAGATCCACATCCGGCTCCAGCGCATAAGCGGAAACGAGCGAGGAAAGGGCGCTGACGAGATTGCACGAACGGCAGAGCGCCACGTCTTTGGCGACATTTATATCCTCAACAGGAATGATTTTCCCGCAGCGCGGGCATTTTGGAACCTGTATCATGGCGTTCGATGGTCCGGTGCGACATGCATTCACTCCCAGTCGCAGAGCGATTCAAGGAACGCGGCGGAGCCATCGCGCAGCCAGCCGTCGAGTTGGGCGGGGTCCTTGAGCTGCTGCCCGCGCAGGCGGGGCACGGTGATGTAGCGCGTTTCGATGGACGGAAGCTGGCTCATGTCCACCCACAGTTTCTCGAACTGGCATACCGGGAAAACATCCTCCTGGCCGTGGCCCCAGCGTTTTTTCACATCCTTGAGCGTGAGGTAGGTAGGCATTTTCGCGGCGAGCGTGCGGATGGCGGCTGAAACCTTCGCTTCATCGGCCAGATCGCCGCGTGTGAGGTGGAAAGCGGCGAGCAAGGCGTCGATATCAATCCAGCAGGTGTTGCTGTTATAATAAGTGAGGTTGAACTCGTCCTCCTCGCGCGGCATGGCGAGGCCCTCGAGCAGGCGCGGGTGTCCGTTGACGCTGGCGAGGCCGCCGCCACGGTCCTCAAGGCGGCTGGTGATGACTTCGAAGGTGAGGCCGGCGCCGCTAGCGAGGTGATGCCCTAGCAAGGCGGGGTCCACGTTCATGCCGACGGTGTCGATGTTGTGCAGGACGAGAGTCTTGAGTTGGGGGCGCTCTTCTAATAAACGGGCGAGGGTGCCATTGCGCAGAAGGTTGGGCACCTCATACCAATGGCCCACGGGATGCAGGCATTGGTGGGGAAGGTTGTCCGTGTAGTCGGAAGCCTCGCCGGTGCTTTCCGCCCAGCCGATGAGCGCGCCGCGCAAACTGTCGCGCACTTTCTGTTGCTGGACGTCGAGCGTCTGCTGCGGCATTTCCTCCCATGCGAAACGAAGGTCGCGCACGGTGGGAACGGTGCGCAGGCCGATGGATTTTCCTTCGGATAGAACGAGCGGTCCCTCGTAGCCGAAGTGTCCGTGTTGTTCGAGGAAGCTGCGTGTCGCTTCGTGTGAGAAATAGCTGGTGGTGAAAATGTGCGGCAGTGGTGCGCCGCAGAGCCTGGAAATTTTCCGGCTCTTGGCGAGGTGGGTTTCAACGAACGAACGGTGGCGGCCACCGAGTTTGCAGAAGGGATGCAATGCCTTGACCACGCCCGCGCCTTGGGTCCAGCGGGAACCTGCGCCCGCCGCGAGCGTGACGATAGCGACTTCACCGTTCTTCAACGCGGCGAGGCCGAGTGCGCGGTGTTTTTCCGTGAGCGTGGCGGAATCGGTTAGATCGGACTCGCGCACGTCTTCGATCACCGAGTTCGCGGGCAAGCGGTTCTGTGCGAGGCCGATGCGCCCGGCCCGGAGATCCTCGCGGATCTGCTCGTGCATGACGCGGTCGAAACCGTATTTTGTGAGAAGCGCGTCCAGTGTATCGCGGCTGCCGGAGTCATCGCCGCCGTGCGGAAAGATGGAGTCGAAGAGCGTCTGCACCATGCCTTGCAACTCGGGCCGCGTGCGGCAGGCGGCTGCGAATTGATCGAGCTCCGCAAGTCGCGCTGCGCCGAGTTCCTTGCGATCCATGCGCAGCAGAGTGGGGACCACAAAACGATAGTAACCGGATGGCATCAGCGCCTCGTTTCCTGTGAGCAGATCGGACCAAGTGCCGCGTTCGTTGATGGCGAAGTCATAAACGACGGGTTCCATCGCGAAGGGCAGCGCGGAGGCGAGTGTGCGCTTGGTTTCCGACATGAGTTTTTGCAGAAACTCCTGCCCCTCGGACTTGCGCTCCGGTGCGAAGATGAAGCCCATGCCGCCGCCCGCCATGCCGCCTAACATCCAGAAGCCCCAGAAGTCTTTACCGAATGCCTCGCGGGTTTTGTCGATGAGTGTCTGGGTGTAGAGGTTGCCTGCCCATGGGATGATCGTCTGGATCGGGCCGTTGAAGTTCTCCATGGTCGCCGCGCCGATGGCGGGCACGTCGCCGGATTTCAGGGCGGCGAGGATGCGGTCGAGCACGCCGTGGGTTTCCTTGCGGGCGGACCACTCGGGCTCGCTGCGGAGGAGATATTTCTCAGTGACCATTTCCAGAATGGGGCCGACGTTCTGGGCCATGCCGCCATGCACAAGCACGAGCGAGTCTTGCAGCTTGCGCCGCGCGGCGGGTGGCGCGTCGTCGTGATCGAGAATCCGGTGGGTGGGCATCAGTCGGCCACGGCTGATGCCGTGCTCGGGATCACCTTCGCAAGCGATGGCACCGCAGATGAGTTTCATGCCTGGCCAGACGCCGCCGGAGTCCTGCCAGCCGCCGCCGGAGCCGCCGATCCATTCGCCTAACAGTGCGCGCGCCAGCACGATGCGGCGCTCGTTTTCCTCAAGCTGTCCGGTGAGTGATCCGGCTTGGCCGGTGGCGCGCATGCAGGCGCCGATCAACGCCGCTAACAGATTCGTGGAAACGGCGAGCCGCGAGCCTTTGGGGATGTTGTTGACGTTGGAAACGAGTTCCAGCCCCTTGCCGGGACCGACCACGCGCTCTAACAAATCCGCGAGGCTCTGGCCCGAGCCTTCGATGCCAGGCGGCACGATGCCGCTGGCGATGACCGCCGCCTTGAGCAGGCCGAGGTAGTCCTTTGCGAAATCAAACACCTCGTTGAGGCTGGAAATTTCCGCGCTGCATCCGAGATCGACGCTGGTGAGGCGCAGCACCGGTTCTTCGATGACGCGCAGGCTGGCCTCCACTGGCGGGCTTGGTTCCTTGTCGCGGCCATGCACGGCGAGATCGACGGAGATGTTCAGCACCTTCGCACCTTCCGGGAAATCCATGCCGAGGAAAAAGATGTCGCTCCAGCCGCAATGCGTGAGGTCCATGCGCACCGGCGTGCGCTCGCGCAGGACCGGATAGAGACCGGTGGCCGGATCGCGCGTGGTGAGTTCCTTGCGGATGCGCAGCGGTTGATCGGCGGGGTGGCCCATGCGGAACATCCACTGGTTTCCACTGACGCTGCGCACGCTGCGGCGCACTTGATCGGCGAGAGTTTGGAAAGCGAGTTTCTGATAGGCGGATGCGAGCGCGCTGGAGATGGCGTCGCTGGCACCATGCTCGCGCTGGTGTTTCAGGAAAACGTCGATGGCTTCCTCGAAACGGCGCTCTAACAGGTTTTCGTAACCTCGGAAGGGAATGGCTCCGGGTTTCTCCGCAGCGAGCAACGCAGGCAGATGGAAGCGGTGAATGGAGTGGAGGAAAAGCAGCGCGCGGACTCGCTGATAGAGATTGTCACTGCTGCGGCGGAAGTCGTCGAGCGCATCGGCTTCTGATAGAAGCGAGGCGGCATCCAGTCCGGCGCAGGCTGCATCTAGCGGGAGATTGCGGACGTTTTCCTCCGGCGATGTGATCAGTTCGATGAGGCTCACGCCGCGTAGCGTGGAGCATGGCCTGGCAACTGGCAATCCTCGGAGTGGTTGAATTCCTGCCACTCAGCGCAGTCGTCGACGCGTGACGCGTTGTTTCATGTGAACAATGGTCACCACTTGAAATTCATCGCCGCAGACACCGAAAATGATCCGGTAGTTGCCTTCATGAGCCTCGCGCAGTCCGGACTCGATGAATTCATGAACGGGGTGCCCACTGGAAGGCATCACAGCCGCACGCTCAACACGAGAGATCAGGCGCTCGATCTGCAATTGTGCGTAATGTTCCGAGTCACGGGTGATGAAATCCCGGATGGCATGCAGATCGCGTCGCGCTTGCGCTGACCATGTGATATTCATGCCACGCGGAACTCGCTGCGGATGGATGCGTGCTCATGCTTGCGACCTTCTCGCAAATCGGCCAGACCGGCTTCGATTTTCTGGCGGACGAGGATTTCATACATCAGATCATCCCAGCTGGCGGTTTCCGGCAATTGGCGCACCAGACGAGCGGCAGCCTTTTTGATGGACGTGTCTTTTTCGGCTGAGGCCATGGCGAAAATTAGCCGCAATACAGGGCGCTGTGCAAGCCGCCTTTCTAGTGCGAGGGGACTCTTCAATCTTGAGATTGGGCGAGCAGTTCGACGAGTAGCGAGAGCAATTCGTCGCGGTCCTTGCCAGCGAGTCCGAGCGCGAGCTGGGTGGCGAGAAGGCCGTAGTGGAGATCGATGTCATGGCGGCGGCCTTGGAGTTCGTGGGCGAGGTAGCGTTCGCGGCGCGCGGTTTCCGAAAGTGCGGCTGATAGATCCGCGCGGCCATCCGTCATTTGGCGGCCGAGGATTTCCATGACGGATGGTGTGAGCGCGTGCATGCCGAAGAAGCAGAGGTAATTGCCATTGCGCAGACCGGGCACCACGAGTTTCTGCTCGGCTTCGGTGGGCGTGGGTTTCTCGATGACGGTTTCCACTTCGTAGAGTCTTTCCGAGCCTTGGACCCGGCGTCCTCCGATGCAGCCGTAAAACGGGAGCTTGCTCTCATGGGTGGCCTGCACGGCTGAGACCGAACATTTCCCGACTTCGGCGGTTTCCAGTAGCTGTGCGGTGCAGGATTTTCCGCTGCGACTGATGTAGAGGTGATCGCCGACTGTTAGGAGAAACGCATCGTCGCCGGTGAACTCCGCCGCGCAGTGAACAGCATGGCCGTATCCGAGCGCATCGCTCTGCGGGATGAAACGCATCTGCCGCGCCAATGGTCCGGCGGCAGCGGCGTAGGCAGCCTCATCGCCCGGACAAACGATCACTGCGATCTCGCCAATGCCAGCGGTGGCGATTTCCTCAGCAAGGATGCGCAGCGCGGATTTTGAAACGCCATCGCGATCCACGAGTGTCTGGAGCGGAAGCATGCGCTGGTTTTTCCCGGCGGCGGTGATGACGGCTTTGGTGACTTTCACGCGCGGAATCTGCGGGATTCCGCGCAGGCTGGCAATCCCTCAAGAGCGTAGGGTCTTGGCGGAGAGAGGTGCAGAAATGCGTGGCACATTTTGTCCCATCTGTGGTTTTGAAGAGTCACGCAACTCGTTTGCCGTCGGTTTCGGGGTTGTCTTGCGGATGATGGCATGCCACTTTCGCCGCATGAATTCCACCTACACGGCAATCGTCCAGCAAAACAACGGCTGGTGGATCGGTTGGATTGAGGAAGTTCCCGGCGTGAATGCTCAGGAGCGGACGAAGGAAACGCTCATGGCATCGCTCCGGGAGGTTTTAAAGGAAGCCTTGGAGATGAACCGGGAAGATGCCAGGGCCAGCGCCCAAGGCGGATACACGGAAGAGCTAGTCACTGTATGAAGCGGCGGGCGCTCATCAGTTATCTGGCCAAGGAAGGATGTGAACTGGTCCGCGAGGGCGGCAATCATTCTTGGTGGCGACATCGCGAAAGCAACCGAAGATCGGCCGTCCCCCGCCATTCCGAAATCAATGACCTGTTGGTGAAGAAAATTTGCAAGGATCTAGGAGTTACAGAGCCGTAGTTGATCACAATGAAATGGCTGAAGGGGGCGAATTACGAAAACCCAACACGCCGCCGTGCGACCCGTTGGGTCGCGGATATGGTGGGGTCGGTGTTACTAGGGTTCCCTGCGGTCACCCTTCGCTATCACCGTGAGACCCGTTGGGACTATGGAACCACCACGCCAAAGGCGTGAACGGTGAAAGCGAAGGGTGACGGGTATTTCCCCGTCACCCTGGAAATTTTTCAAGCCATGGAAACCGCGCCCTAAGGAGGGCGCACGGAGCGGGTGACAAAAGCGAAGCCCAACACGCCGCCGTTGCTGGCGGGATAGGATCGCAAGCACCCACATGATAGGCGGCGCAGAAATACGTTGGTTTCAATACCACATCAAAAAAAAAGTCATTTTCTTGCGGTGATAACCTCACGCGCTCTTCCCATCAACTTTTGGTTTGCGGATCGTGGGTGGTGTCGGTGGGGTGGTGGGTTCCAGTTTTTCGATGGACTCGATTTGGATCCAGCCACGGGTTTTGGTGGCGAAGGCGACGTAGGCCCAGCGGTCGGAGAGGTGGATGATTTCGCAGAGCGAGCCTGGTGGTGCGTCGATGACTTCCGGTGAAGTTCGTGAGGCATCGGCGTGGAGGACGGCTTTTTCAGTAATGACGACGGCTTGGCGGGCGGGGGGGGCGAATTCGGCGTCGTCCGGGTAATAGCGCCAACCGAGGGCACCGCAGGCGGCGATGAGTGGGGCGATGAGCAGTGCGACGAAGGCGGCGACACGGAGTTTTGAGTAGGGAAGTGTGGCGGGAAAAACGAGCACTGCGAGAACACACAGCCATGCGCCTGCCCAGATGAAGTTGCGCCATGTGGCGAGTGGAAGGCGGGCGAGATGATTCTGGTATTCCGAGCGTTGGACAGTGACGGAGCCGTGTTTCCGCTCAATGAAACGTAAGTTTTGGCGTGCTTCCTGATGGCCCGTAGCGCGGTGGATCGCACGGCGGTAGTAGAGCGCGGCATGGCCGGGGGAACCGGCGCGATAACAGGCGTTGCCGATGTTGTAGAGTGTGTCCGCCGAGAGGTCCTGATAGTCGCCGGCATTGAGCCAGAGTGCGATGGCATCGTCGAAGCGCGCGGAGTCGTAGGCGGTCTGTGCCTGTTGCGCGATGGTTTCCGCGCGGGCGGTGTTTCCAGTTCCTAACAGCGCGAGCGCCATCCACAGCAGCGCGGCCTTGCGCAGCGTGCGGAGGATGTCATCGCGGCGGCTTGGTTCCAGGACGGTGCGAGCGTTCTGGTCCGCGCGGAAACAGAGTGAGTCGCGTGTTTCGAGCACGGCTTTCACTTCGGGTGTGGGATTGCTGCCGAGCCAGCGTTCTACAAAACGTCCGGCGGCCATGAGGAATCCTGCGTCATCGCCGGATTGCATGCGCTCGATTTCACGCAGCTCCTTGATGCGCACTTCACGCACAGGGTCTTTGTGGAAACGATGGGCGTTGCGCATCCACAGCGCCTTCGCGATGAGGATCAGCGCGAGCAGTCCGCCGAGCGCGTGCCAGAACCAAGCGGGCAGTGCGGACGATCCAGTCATCGTGAGTCGATTAGTCCTCAGCATACCGAGGATGTCGGTCATGCGTTCGACCGGCACGGCAAGCGCTTGTGGTGCTTCGAGCGCGGCGGGGCGCGGTGCAGTCATCGGTTTCAACTTCAAGGTGATCGGCTCGCTTGTTAGAGTTTTGTAGCTCTTGTCCTTGGG
This sequence comes from Akkermansiaceae bacterium, assembly GCA_031372635.1. Classification (GTDB taxonomy): domain Bacteria; phylum Verrucomicrobiota; class Verrucomicrobiia; order Verrucomicrobiales; family Akkermansiaceae; genus Luteolibacter. The sequence goes on from JANMLQ010000065.1 coordinate 9,732, forward strand.
ATCGAAGTAAACGAGGCGGTATGAGGGCAGGGCTGGCTTGAGTTCCAGCGGGCGCATGAACTGATGGAACACGCTGGTGCCGGAGAGTTCGCGCCGCTCGTCGCCGCGCAGGTCGGTGGTGGCGTCGTATGCTTTCCAGCCTGCGGTATCCACGGGTTTTGGCGGGCGTAGCGTGTCGAGGTTGCCGCTGCCGCTGACGAGGATGTCCACTGGGATCGGGTCGCCTTCCTGCGCCTCGCGCATGGTGGTGCTGACATCGAGTCTGAAGCTGCCCACGGCGTTTTCAAAACCCTCCGGCGCACCCTTGGGTAGCGGTGTGGATTCAAGTTCCAGCTTCGGCACGGAAACATTCACCTCCTGATGGACCAAGCGCATGAAGCCATCCATCACGCGCTGGATGGTCGTGAGCCGGACCGTCGCCGGGCCGATGCCGACCTTGCCACTGCGCGTGGGAGTGATGGTGCTCGGATAGGCCACGGAGAGGAACGGTCTTCCTAACAGATTGACTTGGCCGCGCATGGCGGAGGGTTGGAAGCGCCATGCGGTGAGGCCGTCGCGCTGGAAGTCTGGGATGCCCCAGCCTTGCTCGTCCACATTCAGATCCGCAGGCACGTAGAGCTTGATCTCGACCGGTGTGGTCTCGCCCTCGTAGGGGTTGTTGTTCATCGCGCGGATGGAGCTGGCGTAGCGGAAACGTGTGCCGCCGACTTCCGCCTCCGACCACTGGAGTTCGTCCGGGTTGAAGACCAAGAATTCGAGCGGCTCGGTGCGAGTCTTCACGCCGCCCGACTCTACCTCGAAGGCGGGCAGCACATGGCGGCCTACCGCATGGCTGGAAACGATGAATTCTAGGACATACTCCAGCTTCCTGCCGGGCAGCATCTTGGGCACCACGCCGCGACCGGTGGGACGAATCTCCACGCCATTCATGGCGGGGATCTGCGGCATCGCAGTCGGCTGTGAGCCTGTGACGGCGACTTCGAGCAAAGCCTGCTCACCGCGTGCGAGGAAGCGGGTGGAGATGCGGCTGAGGACATCCGCCGGGCAGGCTGCTGCGGCGAGCAGCCATGCGGTGATGAGGAGGGTGATGTGTTTGATTTCGCTCATGTGCTTACCAGTCTTTATCGGGATCCCTGAACTCGCGCCGTCCGGGTGTTAGAGGGCCTTTTTCGAGATCCGCGTTTTCCTTGAGGATGCGGCGCGCGCGTTCATCGGGTGTTTCACCGGGCTTCTCGCCTTTGCCTTTTTTGTCGGATTCCTTGTCGCCTTCTTTATCGGACTCCTTCTCTTCATCGCCATTGGAGCCGTCTTTTTTCTTTTCGTCGCCGTCGCCTTTGTCGCCGTCGGGTTTCTTTCCTTCGTCACCTTCGCCGTCGTTCTTTTGCTTCGGCGCGGAACCGTCATCGCCTTCTTTAGGTTCACCTTCTCCGGGCTGCGGCTGCGGCATGGATTGCTCGGTCTGCTGCTTGTCCTCATCCATCAATTCGCGGAGGCGTTTCAGATAGGCCACAGAAAGTCTGCGGTTGTTAGCGGAGGATGTTTTTTCCCCGGCTTTGGTGGCGGAATCGAAATGACGCACTGCATCGGTCCAATTGGTGACCAGTGCTTCGATGTCATCGTAGCTTGGTGTTTCGCCTTCGGGTGCTTCTTTGAGCTTGGCGAGCATCTCCCTGACGATGGTATCGAACTTCTCCATGTCCGGCGCATCTTTCGGATAGGTTTCACCAGAGAGCGTGCGCCAGCCGAGTTGAAACAACGTGTCGCCCATGCCGAGGTGGCTGTTGGCGACGACTGCGGGATCATCCGCGAGCATGGCCTTGCTGAATGCGGCACGCGCAGTTCTGAAATCCCCGCCACGATAGGCGGCGGTGCCTTCGCCGAAGTGGAAACGCGCCTTGCGTGATGCGATGGGCGTGTCCTCTGCGAGTTTGCGATAGGTTTCCCGCGCCTCGCTGAAGCGGCCGTTTTTCAGTGCGTCCTTGGCGGATGAAACATCGTCTGCACGGGCCGCGCCGGGTGTTAGAAGCAAGCCCGCCGCGAGCGCCGCAGGGTAGATGGCGCGCCAGCGGGTGGCGGCGAGGATGGAGCCTAGCAGAAACACGATGGCGGGCAGCAGCAGCCACTGATAGAACTCGATGGAGATTTTCCGCTCGCGGCCTTCTAACTCGAAGGCGTCCAATTCCTTCACGGATGACTTCACCATCGCCGGGATGTCCATGCCACTTCCTGCCACGGCGTAGCGGCCTTTGGTGCGCGTGGCGAGTTCGCGCATCACTTCCGGTTGGAGGCGGCTGAGGATCTGTCGGCCATTCTTGTCCACCATGTTGGCTCCGGGTTGAATGGGATGGGGCACATGGTCGCCGTCCACGGTACCCACGCCGATGGCGAGGATGTAAACGCCGGCGTGTTCGGCTTCGTTGATCATGTCATCCAGATCGCCGTTGTGTTTCTCGCCATCGCTGAGGATGACGAGTGCGTTGTTGTGTTGGCGGGTTTTCTTGAAGGTGTCGATGGCAAGGCGGAGTGCCGAGGCGAGGTCCGATCCACCGAGCGGCGGCCATGTTTCATCGACCTGCTGGATGGTTTCGCGTACGGCTCCATGATCGATGGTGAGCGGGGCGTAGAGGTGGGCGTCTCCTGCGAAGCCGATGAAGCCGATGCGCTCGTTGGGCATGGCTTCCATCAACTCGTAGATGACGATTTTCGCCTGCGAGAGACGGTCTGGCTGCACGTCCTTCACACGCATGCTGCGGGAGAGATCCAGCGCGATGAGCACATTGCGGCCGAGGGATTTCTCGGTGCGTGTGCCTGCGTCTGCCTGCGGGCGGGCGAGAGCAACGATCATCGCGGCACATGCGGAAAGCAGTAGCACGAGTGCGAACCAACGCGGCAGCGGACTGCTTTGCTTGAGCAGCGCGCTGCGCAAACGCGGGGCCACAAATAGCTGCCATTGTTTTTTTCGAAGTAGGGCAGTGGCCAGCGCGCCCGCACCCAGAAGCGGGAGCAGCACTAACAGAATCAACCAGGCTGGATGGGCGAAACTCACGGATCAGGGCGATGGTGGTGGATTGAGCGCGAGGATGATAGCAGCGGCGAAGGCAGCGAGCAGCGTGATGCCTAGGAACCAAGGAAACAACTCGCTATCTTCGATCACGGCGATGCTCTTCGCATCCGTTTTTTCCAGGCGGTCGATGGTGGTGAAGGTTTGTTTCAGCGATTCGAGATCCTGCGCCCAGTAGTGCTCGGCACCGGTCAGTTCCGCGATCTTCTTGAGAGTGGGTAGGTCGAATTCCTGATAGGGAAAACGCATGATGCTCGGGTCCACGCGGCCTTCCTTGGTGCCGATGGCGATGGTGTAGATCTTGATGCCGAGGGTTTTCGCATGCTCGGCGGCTTCCAGCGGCGAGATCTTGCCAGAGTTGCTGGCGCCATCGGTGATGAGCACGATGATCTTGCTCTTCGCATCCCGCGCATCGAGCCGTGAGGCAGCGGCGGAGAGGGCGGAGCCGATGGCGGTGCCTTGTTCCTTGATGGTGCCGCGATTTTGTTCGTCGTTGAGACGGAGTTCTCCGAGCGCGTTGCGCAGCCACTTGTGATCGAGTGTGATCGGGCTGGCATCGCGCGGTCTGCCTGCGAATGCGACGAGGCCCAGTCGGTCATCCGGGCGACGGCTGATGAAGTCATCGACGACCATTTTTGCGACGTGGATGCGTTTCACACGCTCGCCGTTTTCGATGAAGTCATCGATGTCCATCGAGAGCGAGACATCGAAGGCGATCATGATGTCGATGCCGCTGGCGGAACGGTTGAGGTATTGGTTTCTCCAAACCGGGCGCGCCATGGTGATGATGGCGGCGATCAGCGCGAGCCATGCGAGAGGTAGGCCGAAACTACCGGCAGTGCGGCGGACGCGGCTGCCGAGACTGACGAGCACGGAGAGGTTCGGAAACATCACTGCGGCTTCCGCGCCGCGACCTCTGCGCAGGATCAGCAGTAGAAAGGCAGGCACTAACAGCAGCAGCCAACCGGGATGGGCGAAACGGAAGTGCTCAATAAAGTTGCTCATGCCGTGAATCCCCGGTGCAAGGTTTCCAAGAGGGCGCGTGAATCGCTGATGACTTCTTGTGGTATCGCAGCCGGGATTTCCGGCGCGTATTTGAGTGCGGCGAGACGGGTGAAGCCAGCCTGCGCGGCGGCTTGCGCGTCTGCAGAGAGTTCCTTCAGTGAATCCTGGCGACCGATGAATTCCTCGTGTGTCTCGAACAATGAAGGATCGCGCGCGGCGGCTGATAGATAGCGGCGCAGCACGAGCGAGGCCCGCACTGCCGCATCGCGTGCGGTGTCCGTGGTGATGCCAGCGAGTGCGGTGGAGGCTTCATCAAAAGCGGCGTCGCGGATGGATTGCGGATCGGGCCGGGTCTTGCGATTTTTCAAAATGAAAACCAGCGCGATGAGAACGATCACCGCGCAGGCCGCAGCCAGATACCAGGGCCACAGTCCGTAATCCGGCACGAGCGACTCGGGCGAGGCCGGCTCCATCAACTCGAAACTATGCGCCTTGCCGTCCATGGTTTTCTAACGGGCACGCTTGCGGCTGCGGCGCTTGAGCATGCGATGCAGCGCCGCCAAGGTGTCGCCGTGAGTGGCGAGGTCTGCGGCGTCGATGCCGTGTTTCTTGAAGACTGCGCTGACGCCTTGCTGCTGGCGGCCCATGAGTTTCTGATAGCCCATGCGCAGGTTCGGATTGTTCGTGTTGACCAGCGTTTCAAAGCCGGTTTCCGGATCGATCATGACGACCTTGCCAGCCTTGGGCAGGCGGGATTCCAGCGGGTCGATCACGCGCAGCGCGACAGTCTCGTGCTTGCGGGAGAGTTTGCCGAGAGGCTTGTCCAAAGGATCGGAAAAGAAGTCCGAGATCATGAACACGAGCGATTTGCGGCGCAGTGTGCGGACGAGGAAATCGCATGCAGCAGAGACTGAGGTGCCGGGTTTGTCAGGCTTGGCGATGAGGATCTCGCGGATCATGCGCAGCAAGTGGCGGCTGCCTTTTTCCGGTGGGATGAAAAGCACCGGTTCGCTTGCGAAGATCAGCAGTCCTACCTTGTCGCCGTTGTGCAATGCGCTGAAGCCGAGCACGGCCGCAGTTTCCGCCGCGACTTCGCGTTTGCTGAGTGAAACGCTGCCGTAGTCTGCGGAGCCGGAGACATCCACCGCCAGCACGACCGATAGCTCGCGCTCCTCGCGGAATTTTCTAACATACGGCTGGTTCATGCGCGCCGTCACGTTCCAGTCGATGAAGCGCACTTCGTCGCCGTGCTGGTATTCGCGGAAGTCGTCGAAGTCCAAGCCCTGACCCCGGAAGGAGGAAAGGTATTCGCCGGAAAACGATTCACGCACGAGCCGCCGGGCTTTCAGCTCCAGCTTGCGCACCCGCGCCATCATTTCCTCGATCTGTTGGTCCGTCAGCATCCGTTGATTTCAAATCTCAAATTCTCAAGGCACCGGCACTTTGCTGAGGATGCGCTCGATCACGGTGTCCGTGCTCATTTCCTCGGCCTCTGCCTCATAGGTGAGCAGGATGCGGTGGCGTAGGACGTCGGGAGCCATGTCCTTAACGTCTTGCGGTGTGACGAAGGCGCGGCCTTGCATGAAGGCGAGTGCGCGGGCTGTTAGAGCAAGGTTGATAGTGCCGCGCGGCGAGGCACCGGCGCGCACAAGGTTCCGCAGTGGCGCATCGACCAGCCCTGGGAAACGTGTGGTGTGGATGAGTTGGACGATGTATTTGCGGATCGCGGGGTCGATGTAAACGGAGTTCACTAGATCACGGGAAAGTCCCACTTGCTCGGGTGTGGCGACGGTTTTGGTGTGATAAGGCGGGGTGGATGTCGCCATCCGGTCGAGGATCATCAGTTCCTCGTCCTTGGTCGGGTAGCCGACGGTGACTTTGAGCAGGAAGCGGTCGAGCTGGGCCTCGGGAAGCTGATAGGTGCCTTCTTGGTCGATCGGGTTTTGCGTGGCGAGCACGAGGAATGGCTGGGGCAGGGGATAGGAGTGATCGCCGAGTGTGACCTGGCGTTCCTGCATCGCTTCGAGCAGTGCGGACTGCACCTTGGCGGGGGCGCGGTTGATTTCATCGGCGAGGATAAGGTTGTTGAAAATGGGGCCGAGCTTGGGCTCGAACTTCATCGTCTGCGGGTGATAGATCATGGTGCCGACGAGGTCCGCAGGCAGCAGGTCTGGGGTGAACTGGAAGCGCGCGAAGGTGGTGTGGAGCGAGCCGGAGAGCGCCTTAACGGCCAGTGTTTTCGCAAGGCCGGGCACGCCTTCCAGCAGGATGTGGCCGTTGCAGAGCAGCCCAATGAGCAGCCGGTCCACCAGTCGTTCTTGGCCCACGAGCACTTGGCCCATTTCATCCTTCACGGACTGGATCCAGCCACTGGACTCGGCGATTCTTTCCTGCAAGTTTTCCATTGTCATCGGTTTGGTGGGCGGACTCTGGCACGTCGGATTGATCGTGCAACCCGCAAAGCGGAGCCATCGCCGGGCTTTGCCGGAAAAAATCCGGGGGGCGTGCTAAAGATTTTTGAACCGCGAATGGACGGAATGAAGAGGGTTTTTGAAAATCCAGATTCTAAAAATTCGCGTCCATTCGCGGTTTGAAATACATTCAGTTTTCGCGGTTCCCGGAATGTTCAAACCCTCTCCTCGAGCACTTCTGCGACGTGGCGCAGAATTTCCTCCACCGCAGCGAGTCGGCCGATGCCTTCATAGCCGCATGCGAGATCGCCCTCGGCAGGATCGATGAAACGGCAGCCATCCTCGCGCAGGCGGGCCACGTTGCGCAGCGTCGCAGGATGCAACCACATCTTGCCGTTCATAGCGGGTGCGATGATTACCGGTGTGCTGCGCGGCAGGGCCAGATAGACGGAGGTGAGAGGATCGGGCGCAAGGCCGTTTGCGAACTCGCCCAGCACGCTGGCGCTCGCAGGGGCGATGAGGAAAAGGTCCGCCTGGTCCGCCAACTCGATGTGGCCGGGTTTCCACGATTGTTTTTCGTCCTCCAGTGAAACGATCACCGGGTTGCGCGTCAGCGTCTGCAAGGTGAGCGGCGTGATGAACTCCGCTGCGGTGCGGGTCATGACGACGTGGACATCGTGGCCTTGTTTCACCAGTTGCGATGCGAGATCCGCCGCCTTGTAAGCCGCGATGGAACCAGTGATGCCGAGGACGATATTCATGGTGTGGGAGCTGCCCGCGGCAGTCATCGCCGAAAGCGCCGGATGAAACAAGCGGGATTAGAGGCGGGCGGCGATGACGTCCCATATTGTGCATTGCCATTTCGGCGATGGTGAATGGGCTATGGAGAAGGGGCTTGAAACCCTTTTCACTAGCAAGGAAATCCCAGTAAGCCGGTAAAGAAAGGGGTTTCAAACCCCTTCTCCTTATTCCCCCAAGATCATTCGCCGCCTCTTCGCCTCATCGGGGGATGATGAAGTCACGGGCGAAATGATCGATCTCGGCCTCAGTGGTTAGTTTGAGGCTCTCGGGATGAATCACGTTGAGCGGGTATGAAACCGGAGCGCGCCCGCAAGCATGTGTTGTGGAAAACACCGTCCTCGAAATCACCGAGAGATAACGCCAGCCGTCTTCCGTCTGAATCTCCTGGCGCACTGCGGGCTCTGTAAGTCGCAGAGAGCGCGAACGTCCTTGGTGATAGCGGCCGTTCTGGCACGCCCTGGGATAAAGACCTGCGGCTTTTCATTCGCCAATCCTTTCAGGCAACGGACTGAAGTCCAATGCCTTTAAGGATTCGGATTTCTTCAGCACCAAAGGTGCGAACTATCACAGCCTAGGGCAACGCCCTAGGTAAGAGCGCGTTAGCGATCCAGAGCCCTGAAGGGGCGACCCAAAAGGTGGTTCGGCGCGTTGGACCGC
>JANMLQ010000294.1:0-2016 GCA_031372635.1 Akkermansiaceae bacterium
GCAGCTATTTGGCTGCTAAATACGCATTGTCCGCAGCCTATCCAGTGGTCGATCCACCGGCGGTGCCGACCGGAGTGACGGCAACGCCTGCGTCATCGGGAGCAATCAGCGTGAGCTGGCCCGCTGTGTCCGGCGCGACGAGTTACCGCTTATCTTACAAAACCACAGTGGGCGGCACGGAGCAGGTGGTCAACGGTGTGGCGGCATCGCCCTACATCGTCAGCGGCCTGAGCAATGGCACATCCTATGATTTCAAGGTGGCGGCAAGCAATTCCGGCGGCGGCTCGAGTGCTTATTCCAGTATTAGCACCGCGACTCCCTCGGGAAGTTCGGCCAAGGACATCCTGACCTTCGTTTTTCCGGGGCAGTCCGATGCCACCATTTCTGGAACAAATATCAGCGTGACGGTCCCGTTTGGAACGGCAGTGACCGCGCTCGCCCCGACTTACACGGTTTCAGCACTGGCTACGGGAAGTCCTGTTTCCGGGACAGCGCGAAATTTCACCACGCCGCAGACCTACACGATCACAGCGGAAAATCTCTCGACGAAAATCTACACCGTCACTGTGACGGTGAATCAGCCGCCCCTCGCCGTCACCACCACCGCCGTGGCAAGCAATCTCAACCCCGCCACGGTGGGAGCCGCCGTGACATTCACCGCCACCGTGACCGGCAGCACACCGACGGGTAATGTGTCGTTCTATGATGGTGTCACCTTGCTCGGCAGCAGTGCTCTGAATGGCTCGTTCCAAGCTGCTTTTGCCGCCAGCAGCCTGGCAGTCGGGACTCACAGTATCACTGCGGTGTATGCGGGAAATGCGACTAACGCCACCAGCACTTCCACGGCTTTGAGCCTGATGATCTCGCAGCCATCTTACGAATCCTGGGCTGGAAATGGCGCGCAGGGACTCACTGCCGGCGTGAACGACGCCCCCTCGGATGATCCTGACCACGATGGCTACTCCAACCTGATGGAATTCGCCCTCGGTGGTGCGCCGATGATTTCCTCTCAGACGATCCAGCCAACTCTCGGCAAGTCAGCCGGAGATTGGGTATTCGAATACAATCGCAGCGATGCGGCCCAGACCTCTACCATACAGACGGTTGAATACGGCAGTGACCTCACAGGCTGGACCCCGGTAAATATCCCGGCGGCCAGTCTCGGCATCGTGGAAATTATCCCCGGCAGTCCGTCGGATCGGGTGAAAGTCACCATCCCTGCCAGTGAAAGCTCGACCTTCGTGCGCCTCAAGGTCAGCCAATAGTCCTTTAAATTTTCCAAATCGATCAAACATGACAGCATCCACCCCTCCTCGCGTTTCCATTTCCCGGCTTGAGTCTTCTCACATAAAAAACCTCCGCCACTGGCTTTGTCTTTGTGCCGTTACCATCTCGAGCTTCTCAGTTCTTCAAGCCAAAGAGCCGGGCAAGTATCCACTCGCGGGTGCCGATGAATCGACCCCTTCGCTCAGTCATTATTTCTCTTGGATCGACAACACGAACGAGGGTTCAACCGAAAAGCAAACCCTCGCGAATCTGGAGTTTTTTAAATGGCTCCATGACGACTACGGAATGGAGCTGGATATCTACGCGCTGGATGCCGGTGCCATCGACACACCCGGTGGCTACGGCAGCATGGACTCGGAGCGATTCAAAAAGCAGTTCCCAAACGGCTTTGGTCCGATTGCCGAAAAGGCGAAATCTTTCGGTTGCCGCCTCGGTGTCTGGCTCGGTCCAGATGGCTTCGGTGATACTCCGGAACAGGAAAAAGCCCGCACGGAAATGCTCGTCAAACTCTGCCGCGATTTCAATTTCCACCTCTTTAAAGTGGATGCCGTCTGCGGCCAGTTGCGCCCGGAGAAGCAGGATGCTTTCGTGAAAATGCTCAAGGAATGCCGGAAATACTGCCCGGATCTGATCGTCTTGAACCACCGCTTGGATCTTGGCGAGGGTGAAGCTCACACCACCACCCGGCTCTGGGCCGGTGAGGCCTACATCGACGTTTGGCGCGGGAAT
>JANMLQ010000101.1:0-33098 GCA_031372635.1 Akkermansiaceae bacterium
CAAGTGGTCGCCGTCCGTAAATCCGCATTTGCCAAAGTCGGCGGTTTCAATCCCGCGCTGCGTATCCTAGAAGACTACGAACTCGCCATGAAGCTCGCAACCGCCGGCACCTGGGGTCTCATCGCCGAGCCACTCGTCGTAAAACGCAATGACACCGATGGCATCGGCGTCACTTGCATGAACGACCGCCTCGCCCATGCGCGTCATTGCGTGTCCGTCGTCGAGAGTCTCGCCCGTGGTAGCCACGGCTTCGACACGCCGACTCTGACCCAGCTCGACCGTTCTCTAGCAGAACTGCGCTCTGAGCTGCATGCCGAAAGCCGACTTGCGGCTGGCCCTTCGGTTTCCGCACGTCTTTCATTGGCCGCGTTGCGCGTCCGCCGTGCGTTGCGCCGCCGCTCGCCATCGTGGCCACGGCCTTCAGTCAATCCTCTCTAACAATCATGAACGAAATCACCATCGAAGCGGGGCGCGCAGAGCGCCAATACTGGCGTGACCTCTGGCGCTACCGGGAGCTGTTTTACTTCCTCGCGTGGCGGGACATTCTGGTCCGTTACAAACAAACCGTCATCGGCGTGGCCTGGGGTGTGATCCGGCCGCTGCTCACGATGCTGGCGCTGACTTTCACCTTCGGAAAAATAGCAGGCATGGACACCGAGGGCACGGTGCCCTATCCGATTCTCGTCTTCTGCGGCATGCTGCCATGGCAGTTCTTCGCGACTGCGTTTTCGGAGAGCGGTAACAGCCTCGTGTCAAACGCGGGCATGATTTCCAAAGTCTATTTCCCTAGGTTGGTCGTTCCTGTGAGCAGTGTCATCACTAGCTTCGTGGACTTCCTCATCTCCGCAGTGATGATGGCGATCATCATGGTCTATTATGGCTACATGCCGGGCACGTCTATCATCCTGCTGCCTGCGTTCGTGCTACTTGCTTTCGCCACTGCCTTCGGCTCCGGCCTGTGGGTATCCGCGCTGATGGTGCGCTACCGGGACTTCCGCTACATCGTTCCCTTCGTGGTGCAGTTCGGATTGTTCATCTCGCCCGTAGGCTACAGTAGCAGCAAGGTGCCGGAAGAATGGCGCATGCTCTACTCGCTCAACCCGATGGTCGGCGTGATCGACGGCTTCCGCTGGGCGATCCTCGGTGACAGGCATCTCTACCTGCCGGGACTGTGGATATCGATCGCGGCGGTGTTTTTCATCATCATCTCCGGCATCTGGTATTTCCGCCGCACCGAGCGGACCTTCGCGGATGTGATCTGACGCCACATTTCAATGACCGCATCCGTAACTCACAACTCCGTCGCAGTGATCGGCATGGGCTATGTCGGCCTGCCGCTTTCGCTGCAGTTCGCTGGCTCCGGCGTGAAGGTGCTTGGCATCGACATCGATGCAAGCAAGGTCTCGTGCCTCAACGCCGGAGAGAGTTACATCAAGCACATCGCTTCGGAAAAAATCGCCGCGATGGTGGCGGATGGAAGTTTCCATGCGACCACGGATTTTTCCGAAATCTCCAGCGTGGATGCCATCGTCATCTGCGTGCCCACGCCACTGAGCAAGAACCGTGACCCGGACATCTCCTACGTGTTAGACACCGGCAAGGCCATCGCTCCATTCCTGCGCAAGGGCGCGCTCGTCGTCCTAGAATCCACCACCTATCCCGGCACTACGGATGAGAATCTCAAGGACGTGATCGAAGCCGGCTCCGGCATGGTTGCAGGTGTGGATTTCCACCTAGCCTACTCGCCGGAGCGCGAAGATCCCGGCAACCCTGCGAGCAAAGTCGGCGAGGTGCCGAAACTCGTCGGCGGCTTCACTCCGGCGTGTCTTGAAAAGGCGATGGCGCTCTACGGTCTCGCGTTGAAAAACCTCGTGCCAGTCGCATCCTGCCGCGTGGCGGAGGCTGCGAAGTTGTTAGAAAACATCTTCCGCAGCGTGAACATCGCGTTGGTGAACGAGTTGAAGATCGTTTACGCAGCGATGGGCATCGACATCTGGGAAGTCATCGCCGCCGCACGCACCAAGCCATTCGGTTTCATGCCGTTCTATCCGGGGCCTGGACTTGGCGGGCACTGCATTCCGATCGACCCGTTCTATCTCACATGGAAAGCCCGCGAATTCGACTGCGCCACACGTTTCATCGAGCTGGCAGGCGAAATCAACACCGCGATGCCATCCTACGTCGTCAGCCGCGTGGCGGAGGCACTCAATGATGCCGCCAAACCCGTGAAAGGCTCGCGCATCCTCATCGTCGGCCTCGCATATAAACCCAACGTCGATGACGAACGCGAGTCGCCCAGTTATCGCTTGTTGGAGTTGCTAAAACACCAAGGCGCACACGTCGCATACTACGATCCCTACGTGCCGGTCATCGGCATGACGCGTGAGCACGCCGAGTGGGCAGGCACTTGCTCCGTCGAGTGGAACGAGTCCGCCATCGCCAGCTTCGATCTCGCCGTGGTCGCGACTGCACACGCGTGCGTCGATTACCAGCAACTCGCAGACTGGTCGCAATGCATCGTGGACACGCGCAATGCAATGGCTGCCGTCACCGCCCCGGAAGGCAAAGTCTGGAAGGCGTGAAGCCGCCACCTAACAATTCAAGTTTATGAGTGAATCCATTATCTCCGTAGAGAACCTCTCGAAGTGCTACAAGATCGGCCGCCAAGCCAACCAAGGCGATGGCCTGCGGCATATCCTCGAACAAGCCGTGCGCGCACCGTTCAGTTGGCTGAAACCCGAAGCCCGTGCGCAACGTGCCACTACCGAGGACTTCTGGGCGGTGAAGGATCTCAGCGTCGAGATCAAGCGCGGCGAGATGGTCGGCATCATCGGTCGCAACGGCGCGGGCAAATCCACCTTCCTCAAGCTCCTCAGTCGCATCACCGAGCCGACTACCGGCAGCATCAAACTGCGCGGGCGCGTCGCCAGCCTGCTCGAAGTGGGAACCGGTTTCCACCCCGAGCTTACCGGTCGCGAAAACATCTTCCTCAACGGTGCCATCCTCGGCATGAGCCGCGTGGAGATCAAAAACAAGTTCGATGAAATCGTCGCCTTCGCGGAGATCGACAAGTTTCTCGACACCCCGGTAAAACGCTACAGCAGCGGCATGTATGTGCGCCTCGCCTTCGCAGTGGCCGCGCACCTTGAGCCGGAGATCCTCATCGTGGACGAAGTGCTCGCCGTGGGTGATGCAGAGTTCCAGAAGAAATGCCTCGGTAAGATGGAGGATGTGTCCGCCAAGGACGGACGCACCGTCATCCTCGTGAGTCACCAGATGCCTGCCATCCAGAACCTTTGCACGCGCTGCATCATGATGGACAAGGGCCGTCTCATCATGCAGGGCAGCACCGATGATGTCGTGAACTCCTACATGACCAAGGGCACTGCGCTCGCCAACGAGGGTCTCGTGGATCGCGAAGACCGCGCGGGCAAAGGCGACGCCCGCATCACTTCCATCGACCTCCGTGATAAGGACGGAAACATCATGTCGGAAGCCATCTCCGGCCATGATGTCGTGCTCAGTCTCGCCTACTCCGTAAAAGACGACCTCGTCCTCAACGACTGCGTTTTCTGTGTGGAAATCTGCAAGGATCTCAAAAAATACTTCGCGCTTTCCTCCGCGCTCGTGGATCGCAAAAGCATGCGCCTTTCCGGCGAGGGCCGCATCGACTTCCTCGTTCCGAACTGGCCGCTCATGGGCGGGCGTTACCATGTGAACTTCTACCTCGGCTCCAGCCATGGCGTGCAGGATTACCTCAACGACGCGTCCGTCATCGAGGTGATCGACGGCGATTTCTACGGCAGCGGAAAACTCCACCACGAAGGCTGGGAAGGTGTTTCGGTGTTAGTGAACCATTCCTGGCGCCAGCACGAGGGCAGTCCGGTGGGCTGAGTGGCCTTCATCAAAAGCCTGTTTCGGACGGCATGGTTTCAGTTAATACGCGATCACGTGATTTCCGGTTATTCACATCCTGCTATGTAAGGTGGTGACTGAGCCAAGCTCCTGGGAATCGTTTCCGGGTTGTTTGGTATTGTTTCCCCCTGAAAATGTATTTCCGTTCCGAAATCAAAACATCAAGTGGACCCGATGGTTTGGCGATCCTGCCAAATTGCCGGGTTTTTGCGTGTTTTCAGGGTATTGATGGCATTAATATTTCGCATTTGTCTAAAACCTTGACCTCTGTTGCACATTCATTGCTGAATCAATCAAATCGCTTCGCCGCTGGCGTCCGCGATTGCTTTTTACACACGGCCTTCATCCGGGAAGTTTAATTTCCCGGATAATTCCACACCCCTCTTTCCCCCATCGAATATGAAAATGATTAAAAGAATCCTGAATCTTGCCGGAATTCTGACATTGGCGAGTCACGGTATTTCACTCTGCCATGCGGATGCGCCTCCGGTGAGGATCATGCCGTTGGGCGACTCCATCACGCAGGGCTGTTGCAGCGGCTCTTCCATCGAAGGAGGTTACCGCAATCATCTTCACACCTTGCTTCAGAATGCGGGCTACACTGTCGATTACGTGGGCACGAACAAGGATGCCGGGAACACGGTGATTCCAGACCCCGATCATCAAGGCATGGGCGGCTCCAAGATCGATGACCTCCGTGACACCGCGCGGGTCTTCCTCAAAACCACCGGCCAGCCAGACGTGATCCTGCTTCACACCGGCACCAACGATGTTTCCGCCGGTGCGAATCTGACCACGCTTCAGAACCGCCTGCGCAACCTGCTCGCCGAGATTTCTTCGCAGCGCCCACACGCGCACATCATCGTAGCGGGGCCAGTTCTCCGCACCGACAGCGGCGCTTTTGAAGCAACACAAGCCGCCTTCGGCCAGTCCCTGCCGCAGCTCGTCAGCGAGCAGGTGCTACTCGGGCGGCACGTCCATTTCATGGATATGCACTCGGTGCTGGATCCTGGCGATCTAAACGACGGCGTTCACCCGACGCAAGCTGGCTACGCCAAGATGGCGGATGCCTGGCTGCCCGCCATCACTAGTATTCTCAGTCCGCTGGGCAACGCAGATGCTCCTGCCATCTCTGATGTGGATGCGCGTGCGGATCTGGAGCACATCGCGGTAACCTTCAGCAAGCCGGTGCAGGACGCTGCGGCTACGGTTTCCAACTTCAACGTGAGCGGCGGCGTGACCGTGCTGGCCGCCAGCCTGGACAGCGTTTCCAAGCGAGTCGTCACACTGACGACCAGCCCGCAGAGCGCGGGTGTGCTGCACACTCTCTCCGTGAGCGGCGTGCGTGACCGGACGCCAGCACAAACTCTGATCTTGCCGCAGTCGATCCGCACTTTCACCTCGCGTGCGGTGGTGGACGGCAGCTTCGAGGCCGATGGCCAGGGCTGGACGAGCAACGGCAACTCGACGGTGAGTGGCTCCGTGCTGCCCGCTACGAATGGCGCGAAGGTGGTGGTTTTTAACGGCCTTCAAACCACTCCCAACGGCGAGCTTTCACAGACGATCCAGACCGTCCCCGGCCAGTATTACCGCCTTCAGTTCGACATGGGTGTTTACGATTTCGGAAACAACACGCAGTCGCTCGATTTCACGGTGATGGGCACCACCACTTTGCTCAACGGCAGTGAAACGCTGGCCGGTCTCGGCAATGGCAGTACGCGCTGGATCACACGCTCGTTCGACTTCGTCGCGGACAGCGCCACCACCACACTGACTTTCGCGGATGCCTCTTCGGTGACAGCGGGAGTGGATTTGCTGCTGGATGACGTGAGGCTTGAAATGGGTTCCACGCCGACTCTGACCGTGACCTCATCGCCCGCCGCCGGAGTGAGCGTGGTGGTCAGCCCGCCGGATAACTCCAGCAATGCGAACGGCACTACGGATTTCTCGCGGATCTACAACCAGGGCGCGACCGTGAACCTGACGGCTCCCGCGACTTTCGGCGGCAAGACCTTTGAAAAGTGGCTCAAGAACGGCGCGAACTTCAGCACCAGCACCGCCACCAGCGTGACGATGGATGCCAGCCACACGCTCACGGTGGTTTATAAAACGCTGATCAACGGCAGCTTTGAACTCGGCGCACCTGGCAACGTCGGCACTCTCGACGGCTGGACCGTCACTGGCACGGCCGGGCCTGCCTCCACGCCGCCGTTTCCTCCCTTCGGCTACCTCACCTCGGCTCCTTCGTATGTCCCGACTGAAGGCGGGCGACTCGCGGTTTTCAACGGCGCGAGCAATGTGTTTGACGGAACTGCCTCACAGGTCTTCGCGACTACCATCGGCCAGTCCTACACGCTGGGGCTGGACCTTGGCATCACCGGCACTTCCGGTCAGAAGCAGCGCATGCTGGTGGCCGTAAATGGCAGCGGCAGTCTGCTTTCGCAGCAGGAAGAGATCACCGCGACAGGCTCGGCTTCATTCTGGGCGACTCGTAAAACCTACAGCTTCACCGCAGACCACACCACGACCACGCTGACCTTGAGCGACGCCTCGGGCACGCTTGCTTCAGGCCTCACCACAAACGCAGACATGCTTCTCGACAATGTCTCGCTTGCTCCCGCGGTGGCACGCACCCTCACCGTGAATTCCACTCCCGCCACCGGCGCGAGCGTGACGGTCAGTCCCGCCGATACCGGTGGAAACGCCAACGGCACCACCAATTTCACCCGCACTTATGGCGACGGCAGCGTCGTTTCCCTGACCGCTCCTGCATACTCAGGAAGCGGCATTTTCCAGAAGTGGCAGAAAAACGCCGTCGATCTGACGACGAACCACACCACCTTCGTGACGATGGACGCGAACCACACGCTCACCGCCGTCTATGTCGCCAATGCGGCACCCGTCGCGGTCGCCGACTCCTATTCGACGACCACCAACGTGCCGCTTACCGTGACGATGCCCGGTGTGCTCGGCAATGACACGGACGCGGAATCCGCCACTCTAACAGCAATCCAAGTGGCTGGCCCCGCAAATGGTAGCCTTACGCTCAACACCAACGGCAGCTTCACCTACAACCCCACTTCCGGCTACAGCGGTCCCGATTCCTTCACCTACAAAGCCAACGATGGCGGCCTAGACTCTAATACCGTCACCGTCTCACTCACCGTGAATCCCGCAGCCGTGAACCTGCTGACCAACGGCAGCTTTGAAACTGGCGCGGTGATCGTGGGCGGCGGTGGAGCCGGTAGCGTCACCGCCACCGACAACTGGACGGCCAGCGGCGCACAGTTCGGCTTCGTCGGCGTGGCCACATACCCGGCCACCGATGGCGCGAGACTGCTCGTTTATAACGGCGGCTACAACGGCGGCTCCGATCTTTTCACCGGCAGCGTGGCCCAGACCTTCGCCACCACTCCCGGCCAGACCTATGCGGTCAATCTCGACGTCGGCATTTATTCCGCAGGCGTTGCAGGGAAAAACCAGCGCCTCGAGATCAAGATCGACGGCAGCTCTAACATCCAGACCAACCAACTCACCCGCACCTCCATCGCCGGAGCCGATGTGGTCCAGTGGTTCGCCGCCAGTTATTCGTTCGTGGCAAATAGCGCCACCACCACCCTCACGCTTAGGGACAATACCACCGGCCTTAGCAACACCGGCGCATCCGATCTCGTCGTGGACAACGTCCGCGTCACCGCTTCCTCGGGTGGCAGCGGCGCGGCTCCAGTCGCAGGAAACGATTCCTACACCGCCACCACCGCCACTCCGCTCGTGGTCGCGGCTCCCGGCGTGCTCGGCAATGACACCGATTCCGATTCCGCCACCATCACGGCGGTGAAACTCACCGATCCCGCCAACGGCAGCGTCACCTTCAATTCCACCGGCGGCTTCACCTACACTTCCTCCGGCAGCTTCACCGGCACTGACACCTTCACCTACCGTGCCACCGATGGAGTGAACAACTCAAACACTGCCACCGTCACCATCACGGTGAGCGCCCCCGTCTTCACCGGCCTGCTCAACGGCAGCTTCGAGACCGGCGCGGTCATCGTGGGCGGCGGCGGCGCAGGCAGCGTGACCGCCACCGACAACTGGACCGGCAGCGGCGCGCAGTTCGGATTTGTCGGCACTACCCAATACCCGCCCACTAACAATACGAGACTGCTCGTTTTCAACGGCGGCTACAATAGCGGCTCCGATCTCTTCACCGGCAGCGTTTCCCAAACCTTCACCACCGTTCCCGGTAACAGCTATTTCCTCGATCTCGACGTCGGCATCTACTCCGGTGGCATCGCAGGCAAAAACCAACGCCTCGAAGTGAAACTCGACGGTAGCTCGAACATCCAGACCAACCAGCTCACCCGCACCTCCACCGCTGGAGCCGACATCGTTCAGTGGGTTCCCGTGAACTACACCTTCGTCGCCAACAGCAGCACCACCACTCTCACTCTGCGCGACAACACCAGCGGTCTCTCATCCACCAGTGGATCGGACCTCGTCGTGGATAACGTCCGCGTCTCGCTCGTCCCGACCAATACCGCTCCCGTCGCAGGAAACGATTCCTACACCACCATCGAGGCCGTTCCTCTAACAGTTACTCTTCCCGGCGTCCTCGCCAATGACACCGACGCCCAAGGCAACACCCTCAGCGCCATGCAGGTCACCGGCCCGTCTCATGGCGGCCTCACGCTCAACACGAACGGCAGCTTCACCTACAGCCCCACCTCGGGATACGTTGGAAACGACACCTTCACCTACAAGGCGAACGACGGCTTGTTGGATTCAAACGTCGCCACCGTCACCATCACGATGACTGCGGCTCCGATCAACCTGCTGGTCAACGGCAGCTTCGAGCTTGGCGCGATCGTCGCCGGCCAAGTCACGGTAATGAACAACTGGACAGTCGCCGGTAGCCCCATCGGCTACATCCAGGACACACCGCCAAATCCCCACTACATCTCCACCGATGGAAGCCGCATGGCCGTATTCAATGGCGGCGGTGATTCCTACAACGGAGAGGTCGAGCAGGTCATCACCACCACCCCCGGCCAAGCCTACCGCCTCGAATTCGACCAAGGCATCTACAACGCCTCGAACCTCGGCCCACGCACGCAGCGCCTGCAGATCAAGGTGCGTGGCACTGTCACCCTGCTTTCAAAAATAGAGGACATCACCGCCGGAACTGGCATCACCTCATGGGTGCCGAAGAGCTTCACCTTCATCGCGGACAGCGCCTCCACCACGCTCACCTTCGATGACAACCTCTCCACCGTCGGCCTTTCCCAGACCAGCGACATGCTACTCGACAAGGTCCGCATCAGCCCGATCGACAACTCACGCACCCTCACTGTCGCCACCACTCCGGTCAGCGGATTCAACGTGAACATCGCGCCTGCCGATCTCGGAGGAAACTCCGATGGCCAGACCATGTTCACCCGCAGCTATGAAAACGGCGCCACCGTCACGCTCACCGCCACCTCCGCGTCTGGTGCCAATGTTTTCCAGAAGTGGCAGAAGGACTCCGTGGACTTCAGCACCGATCTCACCACCCAGGTCACACTGAGCGCAAACACGACGATGACCGCCGTGTACGTAGTGGACAACTCTCCACGCAGCATCGCGGATTCCTACACCACACCTGAAGACACGCTGCTCACCGTGGCCGTGCCCGGCGTGTTGGGCAACGACGTCGATCCGAACTCCCTCGCCATCACCGCCGTCGTTGATACGCCGCCCGCCAACGGTTCGCTCACGCTCAATGCCAACGGCGGCTTTACCTTCCAGCCAGCCTCCAACTTCAATGGCAGCACCACCTTCACCTACCATGCCACCAACGGCACCCTGAGTTCCGCGCCCACCACCGTCACCATCTCCGTCAGCCCGGTGAACGATGGAGCCGTCGCCCAATCACAGTCCGTGCAAACCAACGAGGACACCGCCGCTGCCGTCACGCTCACCGGCACCGATCCGGAAGGCGACACGCTGACCTACGCGATCGTCAATTACCCGCTACGCGGACTACTGACCGGGACCGCACCGGCCCTCACCTACACGCCGGATCCAAACTCCAACGGCGCGGACAGTTTCACCTTCACCGTCAATGACGGCTCCGGTGCATCCACTCCCGGCACCGTCTCGCTCAACGTGCTTCCCATCGCGGACGCGCCGGTTGCCAACCCGCAGTCCTTCACCATGACCGGCGGCACCTCCCGCGTGGTGACACTCACCGGGACGGATGCGGATAACGACACGCTCACCTACACCATCACGGTTCCACCCGCCCACGGAACGCTCACAGGCACGGGAGCGATCCGCACCTACACACCTGTCGCCAATTACACGAATGCGGACAGTTTCACCTTCAAGGTCAACGACGGCACCACCGATTCCGCACCGGCCACCGTTTCCATCTCTGTCAGCGAGGTGTTGCTCAACGGCAGCTTCGAGCTGGTCACTAGCGGCGTGCCAGATTTCTGGACGATCACCCGGACCAGCGGTTCTACGACGAACTATGGCGTGCAAACGACCACCGCCAACCCTCCTAACACGGATGGCACCAAACACATCGCGTTCAACGACATCAACAGGACTGCGAACGCGGTTTTCTCCCAGACCTTCGCCACCACGCCCGGCCGCCCGTATGAACTCAAACTTTCCGTCGGTATTCAGGCTTTCAACTTCAATCAGCAGAAACTCCGCGTCGCCCTCACCGGCTCGTCCTCCATCCTCTCCACAGTGGAAACCCTCAATGGCAACGGAGCCGGTACCATCGTGTGGTCGCCCAAGACCTACGCTTTCATCGCTAACAGCGCCACCACCACCTTGGAGTTCACTGACCAGTCCACAGCCACCATCGGCCTCGACCTGCTGCTAGACAACGTCCGCGTCCTGCCGCAAATCACCCGCACCCTCACCGTGGACTCCACCCCGGACAGCGGTGTGGCAGTGACCGTCAGCCCCAGCGACATCTCTGGCGGTGCCAACGGTGTCACCGGTTTCAACCGCCTCTATATGGACGGAGCGACCGTGAATCTCACCGTCCCGGCTACCTTCGGAACCTCCAATTTCCTCAAGTGGAGGAGAAACGGCGTGGACCATAGCACCAACCGCAGCACCAGCGTCACCCTCACTGCGGATGCCACCATGTCCGCAGTCTATCTGCCCAACGAGCAGCCGATCGTGGCGGAGGATTCCTATTCCACAAACGAGGACGTGCAACTCGTCGTCGCCCTGCCCGGTGTCCTCACCAATGATTCCGATCCAGAGTTCGTACAACTCACCGCAAGCCTGGTGACCGGACCCACCAATGGCATGCTCGTTTTGAATGCGAATGGAAGTTTCTCCTACACTCCCACCGCGAACTTCTTCGGAACCGATTCCTTCACCTACCGCGCCAGTGACGGCGTCGTCCAGTCCGCCATCTCCACCGTCACCCTCACCGTTAATCCGGTGAACGACAATCCTGTAGGCACCGCGCAAAGCGTGACTGTCGCCGAGGAAGGCAACGTGAACATCACCCTCGCCGGCACCGATGTGGAAGGCTCCGGCCTCACCTTCACCGCAGGAACTCCGACTAGTGGAACACTCAGCGGCACTGCGCCGAACCTCACCTACACACCTGCGTTGAACCACAACGGCCCTGCCAGTTTCACCTTCATCGCCAACGACGGCACGGCAGACTCCGCGCCCGCCACGGTTTCCATCAACGTGACACCGGTGAACGACGCGCCCGTCGCCATCGCACAAAGCGTTACGGTCGCCGAGGACGGCAGCCTCAACATCACGCTCACCGGCACCGATGTGGACGGCAACAGCCTCACCTTCTTGGCCGGAAATCCGTCCAGTGGAACGCTGACTGGAACCAGCCCGAACTTCACCTACACTCCCACCGCCAATTACTTCGGCCCTGACAGCTTCTCCTTTGTCGCCTTCGATGGCACAATGGCCTCCACTTCCGCCACGATCACCATCGGCGTGACTGCGGTGAACGACATTCCCGTCGCCACCGCTCAAAGCGTAACCGTTGACGAAGATGGCAGCGTGAACATCACTCTCGCAGGCACCGACGTCGAAGGCTCCACCCTCACCTTCGCCAACGGCACCGCAACCAGCGGCATGGTGACCGGCACGGCTTCAAGCCTCACCTACACACCGACCGCCAACTTCTCAGTCTCCGACAGCTTCACATTCACCGTCATTGACGGCACCGCCAGCTCCGTTGCGGCCACCATTTCCATCACCGTTACTCCGTTCAACGACGCGCCGGTGGCAAACTCCCAGTCGCTCGACATCGTGGAGGACACCCCGACGGCCATCACCCTCGGCACGACCGATGCTGACGGCGACACCCTGACCTACACGGTGGGCACCGCAACCAACGGCATGGTTTCCGGCACCGCTCCAAACCTCACCTACACGCCGAATGCGAACTACACCGGTCCTGACAGCTTCACCTTCTCTGTCCATGACGGCACCGTCGCCTCTAACACCGCCACGGTGACTCTTAACATCACTGCGGTGAACGACATTCCCGTCGCCACGGCACAAAGCGTGACCGGCGCCGAAGACGGCAGCGTGAACATCACCCTCGCAGGCATCGACATCGAAGGCTCCACCCTCATCTTTGCCAATGGCACCGCAACGAACGGCATGGTGACTGGCACAGCTTCAAGCCTCACCTACACGCCGACCGCCAACTTCGCAGGCACCGACAGCTTCACCTTCACCGTCAACGACGGCACCGCCACTTCCGCTCCCGCCACCATCTCGATCACCGTCACTCCGTTCAACGATGCGCCTGTAGCAAACGCCCAGTCGCTCGACATCGTGGAGGACACTCCGACCGCCATCACTCTCGGCACGACCGATGCTGACGGCGACACCCTGACCTACACGGTTGGCACCGCGACCAACGGCATGGTTTCCGGCACCGCTCCGAACCTCACCTACACTCCGAATGCGAACTACACCGGCCCGGACAGCTTCACCTTCTCGGTCAACGACGGCACCGTCGCCTCTAACACCGCCACTGTCACCCTCAACGTCACTGCGGTGAACGACGCGCCAGTCGCCACTACACAAAGTGTAACCGTCGCCGAAGACGGCAGCGTGAACATCACTCTCGCAGGCACCGACATCGAAGGCACTACGCTCGCCTTTGCCAACGGCAACGCGAGCAACGGTGCTCTAACCGGCATGGCTCCAAATCTGACCTACACGCCGTTCGCAAACTTCGCGGGTTCAGACAGCTTCACCTTCACTGTCAACGACGGCACCGCTACCTCCGCTCCTGCCACCGTCTCCATCACCGTCACTCCGTCCAATGACGTGCCCGTCGCCACCGCGCAAAGTGTAACCGTCGCCGAAGACGGCTCGGTGAACATCACACTGGCTGGAACCGATGTCGAAGGCTCCACCCTTACTTTTGCCAACGGCACCGCAACAAGCGGCATGGTGACTGGCACGGCTTCAAGCCTCACCTACACGCCAAACGCCAACTTCGCAGGCACCGACAGCTTCACCTTCACGGTCAACGACGGCACCGCTACCTCCGCCCTAGCTACCGTCTCGATCACAGTTACCGCGGTGAACGACGCGCCCGTCGCCACCGTCCAAAGCGTGACCGTCGCCGAAGACGGCAGCGTGAACATCACCCTCGCAGGAACCGACATCGAAGGCTCGACCCTCACCTTCTCTAACGGCTCCGCAACGAGCGGCATGCTCACCGGCACCGCCCCGAGCTTGACCTACACGCCAAACGCCAACTTCGCAGGCTCCGACAGCTTCACCTTCACCGTCAACGACGGCACCGCCACCTCCGCTCCTGCCACAGTCTCCATCACAGTCACTCCGTCCAACGACGCACCCGTCGCCACTGCACAAAGCGTGACCGTCGCCGAAGATGGCAGCGTGAACATCACCCTCGCAGGCATCGACATCGAAGGCTCCACCCTCACCTTCGCCAATGGCACAGCAACGAGCGGCATGGTGACTGGCACGGCTTCAAGCCTTACTTACACGCCAAACGCGAACTTCGCAGGCTCCGACAGCTTCACCTTCACCGTCAACGACGGCACCGCCACCTCCGCTCCCGCCACCGTCTCGATCACCGTCACCTCGTTCAACGACGCGCCTGTAGCAAACGCCCAGTCGCTCGACATCGTGGAGGACACTCCGACCGCCATCACTCTCGGCACGACCGATGTTGACGGCGACACCCTGACCTACACGGTGGGCACCGCAACGAACGGCATGGTTTCCGGCACCGCTCCAAACCTGACCTACACTCCGAACGAGAACTACACCGGCCCGGACAGCTTCACCTTCTCGGTCAACGATGGCACCGTCGCCTCTAACACCGCCACTGTCACCCTCAACGTCACCGCCGTCAACGACGCACCCGTCGCCACGGCACAAAGCGTGACCGTCGCCGAAGACGGCTCAGTGAACATCACCCTCGCCGGAACTGACATCGAAGGCTCGACCCTCACCTTCTCTAACAGCACCGCAACAAACGGCATGGTAACTGGCATGGCTTCAAGCATCACCTACACGCCAAACGCCAACTTCGCAGGCTCCGACAGCTTCACCTTCACCGTCAACGACGGCACCGCCACCTCCGCTCCTGCCACAGTCTCGATCACTGTCACTCCGTCCAACGACGCACCCGTCGCCACCGCGCAAAGTGTAACCGTCGCCGAAGATGGCAGCGTGAACATCACCCTCGCAGGCACCGACATCGAAGGCTCCACCCTCACCTTCTCTAACAGCACCGCAACAAACGGTATGGTAACTGGCACGGCTTCAAGCCTCACCTACACACCAAACGCCAACTTTACAGGCTCCGACAGCTTCACCTTCACGGTCAACGACGGCACCGCCACCTCTGCTCCTGCCACAGTCTCCATCACCGTCACTCCGGTCAATGATGTCCCAGTCGCCAACGATCAAAGCATCACAGTTGACGAAAACTCAAACGTCGCCGTCACCCTCACCGGTAGCGACATCGAAGGCTCCACGCTCTCGTTCTCCGTCGCGACACTACCCGCGAGCGGCACGCTCAGCGGCACCGAGCCAAACCTCACCTACACCCCGAACGCGAACTTCGATGGCACCGACAGCTTCACCTACATCGCCAACGATGGCACCGGCTCCTCGGCACCGGCCACCGTTTCGATCACCGTGAACAACGTCACGAACCCCGGCTTCTACGCCTGGCTCGCCGAGTTCGGCCTCGTTTCCACTCCGAATGCAGACCCGGACTTCGACACAGTTCGCAACTCCGTCGAATACGTCGTCGGTGGAAACCCAGCCAACCAGAGCAACATCAACTTGCTCCCCACCGTCGCATCGGTCCTCGCCGATCCCGATGGCAACATGGTCAGCTCGAACTACGTGCTCTACACCTATCGCCGCACCGACCGCGCGAAGAACGATCCAGACACCATCATCCGCGTCGAGTGGAACGATGACTTCTCCGGCCCATGGACCAACGCTGTCGGCAGCCCCGGTGCTGTCATCCTCGAAGACAACGATCACTTCGCCACCGGCATCGACCGCGTCCGCGTCTATCTGCCGCGCACCCTCACCCCGAACGGCAGCTTCTTCGTCCGCATGGGCGTCATCATCAACGCCGCATCGCCCAACCAACCGCCAGTCGCGACCGCGCAGAACGTTTCCGTCAACGAGGACGCCTCCGTGAACATAACCCTCACCGGCAACGATCCGAACGGCGACACACTCAACTACGCCACGCTGACAGGTCCGACTAACGGTATGCTCTCCGGCACCGCCCCGAACCTCACCTACACACCGAATGCAAACTTCAGCGGCACCGACAGCTTCACCTTCAAGGCGAACGACGGCACCGAGAACTCCGCACCGGCCACCATTTCCATCACGGTCAACTCACTTGAGGAAATCAACCAGTGGCTCGCCAGCTTCGGGCTGAGCGACGGCCCCGGCGGGGATTCGGATAACGACTCTATCAGAAACTCAGTCGAGTTCGTCATCGGTGGAAATCCAGCTAACCAGAACAACACCGCCTTGCTGCCCACCATCTCGATGGTCAACGCCGATCCAGATAACAACTCGATCAACGCCGACTACCTGCTCTTCACCTATCGCCGCACCGATCTTGCGAAGAACGATCCATCCACCACCATCAACGTGCAATGGAGCACCAGCCTCACCACAGGCTGGACCAACACCACCGGAACACCGGGCGTGGTGACACTTGTGGAAAACGATGCGGCTGGTGCCGGCATCGACTTGGTCAAGGTTTACATTCCCCGTTCGCTCGCACCAAGCGGAGGCTTGTTCGCACGGCTTGGGGTAGCCGTCAGCACGCCCTGAACGAACACACCGATCAAAAACATTCAAATCATCACCGGCCGAATAGGGGGCGGCCGGAGAACCCCAGACGATGCGCAAACTTTATCGAAATCTCCGGAACCAGCTCCTCCATGGTTGGAGGATGTTCTGGCTGGAACGATCCGGCCCCCACGGCTTCGGCCGCGTGGCAGCGCGCATCGTTTCCCGCAATACCGGCTCCTATCACCAGCGTGCCTGGCTCGCCGATCTCACACCCAAAGGCTTCATCGCCCCCACGGCGGAAGTTTCCCATCCCGATCTCAAACTCGGAGCACACGTCTTCATCGGAGACCGCGTCATCGTCACCGGAGTCGATGATGGCGGAGCGATCAAACTCGATGACCACGTCTGCCTTTACGGCGAAACGTTTCTCGACACCGGATCGGGCGGCTTCATCCACATTGGTGAGCACACCCACGTCCAGACGGGCTGTCATTTCCACTCGCACATCCACGGCATCCATATCGGTCGCAAAGTGGAGATCGCGCCACGCTGCGCTTTCTATAACTACGATCACGGCATCGCTCCCGGCATCCCCATCATGGAGCAGCCGCTGAAGAGCAAAGGCTCCATCTTCATCGGTGATGGAGCATGGCTCGGCCATGGCGTCACGGTTCTTCAAAACGTCACCATCGGCGCAGGAGCCGTCATCGCCGCCGGTGCGGTCGTCGTCCATGACATCCCAGAAAACGCCATCGCCGCAGGCGTGCCCGCGCGTGTCGTAGGCCACCGTGCCGCTTCCAGCGAAGCGCCCGCCGAGAACAAAATCACCCCCATCAACACCACGGCAGCCGCCATCAGAAAAATTCAATCATGAAAGCAGTCATATTCGCAGGAGGATTCGGCACCCGGATCAGTGAGGAAAGCACAGTCAAACCAAAGCCCATGATCGAGATCGGCAACCGCCCGATTCTCTGGCACATCATGAAGATCTACTCCGCCCACGGCATCAATGACTTCATCATCTGCTGCGGCTACAAGGGCCACATGATTAAGGACTACTTCGCCAATTACCACCTTCACACTGCGGACGTCACCTACGATCTCAAGAACCAGACCACCACCATTCATCGCTGCGATTCCGAACCATGGCGCGTCACCTGCATCGAGACCGGTGAGAAAACCATGACCGGCGGACGCCTCAAGCGCGTTGCCCAATACATCGGAAACGAAACCTTCTGCCTCACCTATGGTGATGGCGTCAGTGACATCGACATCACCGCCAGCATTGCCTATCACAAAGCTCACGGAAAACTCGCCACGCTTTCCGCCGTCCAGTCACCCGGTCGTTTCGGCGCATTCACCCTTCATGGCGATCACGACTCCGTCGATTCCTTCGCGGAGAAACCCAAAGGCGACGGCGCATGGATCAACGGCGGCTTCTTCGTTCTCGAGCCCGGCGTCATCGATCACATCACCGATGACTCCACCATCTGGGAACGCGAGCCGATGGAAAACCTCGCCAAAACCGGCCAACTCCAAGCCTGGCGTCACGAAGGATTCTGGCAATCCATGGACACACTGCGTGACAAGATGCTGCTCGAAGAGCTGCTCGCCAAAGGCAACGAGCCTTGGAACAACTGGGACCGTAAGTAAGCCAAGCAACACCTTCTCATGGAAACTTACGACTACGTGGTCATCGGTGGCGGCATTGTGGGATTCTCCACCGCCTATCACCTTGGCCAATCCTTTCCCAGCGCGCGCGTTCTGCTGCTGGAGAAAGAATCGTCACCCGCGCAGCACCAAACCGGCCGCAACTCCGGCGTCATTCATTCCGGCATCTACTACAAGCCCGGCAGCTTCAAAGCCAAGTTCGCCAAAGCAGGCGCACTCAGCATGGTCGCGTTCTGCAAAGAACACGGCATCCCCTACGATGTCTGCGGAAAAGTCATCGTCGCCACCAAAGACAGCGAACTTCCCCAACTCGAAAATCTCTATCAGCGCGGCCTCCAAAACGAGTGCCCCGTCGAGAAAGTCTCCGCCGAGAGAGTCCGCGAGATCGAGCCGCATGTGAAATGCGTCGCAGGCGTGCTCGTCAAATCCACCGGCATTACCAGCTACGTTCAAGTCTGCCGCAAGTATCTCGAACTGATCGAAGCCGCTGGCGGTGTGGTCAAATTCAACCAGCCAGTCGAAGCCATCGAAGAGCGCGGAAATGTGAAAGTCGTCAAAACCCCGGACGCCGAGTATGAAGCCAAGTTCATCATCAACTGCGCCGGTCTCCACAGTGACCGCGTCGCCCGCATGGCCGGTGCCGATCCCGGCGCACGCATCGTTCCCTTCCGTGGCGAATACTTCGAGCTGACACCTGAAAAACGCCACCTCGTCAAAACCCTCATCTACCCCGTTCCAAACCCGGACTTCCCCTTCCTCGGCGTGCATTTCACAAAAATGATCGACGGCTCCGTCCACGCCGGGCCGAACGCCGTGCTCGCTCTCAAGCGCGAGGGCTATTTCAAAACGGACTTCAACCTACGCGACTTCAGCGAAACCATGGCCTTCCCCGGTTTCTGGAAACTCGTCAGCAAAAACCTCGGCGAGGGCATGAAGGAAATGCACCGCTCCTTCTTCAAGTCCGCCTTCGTTCACAGCCTCCAGCAGTTGATTCCCGAAGTGCGCGCGGAAGACCTCGTCCCTTGCAAAGCCGGCGTCCGCGCCCAGGCACTCTACGATGATGGCCGCCTCGTCGATGACTTCCTCATCGTGAAAGGCAAAGGCACACTCCACGTCTGCAACGCTCCCTCACCCGCCGCCACCGCCTCGCTCGAAATCGGCAAATCCATCGTCCAACAAATTTCCTAACACCCACCCAAACATACACCACCCCCATGAAAGTACTCGTCACCGGAACAGAAGGATACCTCGGCGCATTGCTCGTGCCACAACTGCTCGCCCGCGGCCATGAAGTGACCGGCGTCGATGTCGGTTTCTATGCCGACGGCCATCTCTATCACGCGAAAGGCAATCAGGCGAAAACCCTGGTCAAAGACATCCGCCACCTCACTGCGGAGGACATCGCAGGCCACGATGCCGTGGTTCACATGGCGGAACTTTCCAACGATCCCACCGGCGAACTCGCGCCGCACATCACCTACGAAATCAATCACAAGGGCACCGTTCGTTTCGCCCAACTCGCCAAGGAAGCCGGCGTGCGTCGTTTCATCTACATGTCCTCCTGCTCCGTCTATGGCGTGGCCGGTGGCGAGGCTCCGGTGACTGAGGAAACGCCTTCCAATCCACAAACCGCCTACGCGATTTGCAAGACCCTCTGCGAGCGCGACATCGCGCCGATGGCGGACTCGACCTTCTCTCCCACCTATTTCCGGAACTCCACCGCCTTCGGTGCTTCACCACGCCAGCGCTTCGATCTCGTGGTGAACAACCTCAGCGCACTCGCATGGACCACCAAGGAAATCAAGATGACCAGCGATGGCACGCCATGGCGTCCACTCGTTCACGGTCTCGATATTGGTAAAGCCATCTGCTGCACCTTGGACGCTCCCATCGATGCCATTCACAACCAAGTGCTCAACATCGGCTCCAACGAGCAGAACTACCGCGTCAAGGAAGTTGCTGAGATCGTTGCAAAAATCTTCCCCGGCTGCACCACCTCCTTCGGCACCCAGGGCGCTGACAATCGCAGTTACCGCGTGAGCTTCGATAAGCTCGGCAAACATCTCCCCGAGTTCACATGCGACTGGAACGTGGAAAAGGGCGCACGCCAATTCCTCGAACTCTTCCAACAGATCGACTTCACCAAGGAAGACTTCGAGTTCCGCCCGTTCACCCGCTTGAAACAACTCCAGTACCTCATCCGCACCAATCAGATCGACCAGGACTTCTTCTGGAAGACCAACCTCTGAAATTTTCTCCAACAGAATTCATTTGCCCCATGACACACTCCCCTGAATGCCGTTTCTGTGCCGAGCCACTCACCCATGTGATGTGCGACCTCGGCATGTCGCCCATGGCGAACTCGTATGTGAAGTTCGAGCACGCCCAGAATGCCGAGAAGCACTACCCGCTCAAGGTTTGGATCTGCGATAAATGCCTGCTCTCACAGCTTGAAAGCTATGAGTCGCCGGATGCGATCTTCAGCGATTACCTTTACTTCAGCAGCTTCTCCACAAGCTGGGTCGAGCACGCCCGCCGCTACTGCGAGATGATGACGGAGCGCTTCGGTTTCAACGAAAGCTCACAGGTCGTCGAGATCGCATCCAACGACGGCTACCTGCTCCAGCACTTCAAAGCCAAAGGCATCCCGGTGCTCGGCGTGGAGCCTGCGGCAAACGTCGCCAAAGTCGCATGGGAGGAAAAACAAATCCCCAGCGTGGTCAAATTCTTCGGCGTGGAAACCGCCAAGGAACTCGTCGCCACCGGCAAGGCCGCAGACTTGCTGCTCGGCTGCAACGTCATGGCCCACGTCCCGGACATCAATGACTTCATCGGCGGCCTCAAGATCGCCCTCAAGCCCGGCGGCGTCATGACCTTCGAGTTCCCGCACCTTCAGCGCCTCATCGACGAGAACCAGTTCGACACAGTCTATCACGAGCATTTCTCCTACCTCTCCTTCCTCGCGGTGGACAAGATGTTCACTCAGCACGGCCTCGCGCTCTTCGATGTCGAAGAACTCCCCACCCACGGTGGATCGCTACGCATCTTCGCGCGTCACAGTGATGATGCCGGTGAACTCCGCGCCGTCACTCCACGTGTCGAAGCGATGCGCCAGCAGGAAACCAGTTTCGGCCTAACCGAAATGGAAACCTACACCTCCTTCGGCGAGAAGGTGAAGTCCACGAAACGCAAACTCCTCAAGTTCCTCATCGAGGCCAAGGACGCGGGCAAGTCCGTCGTCGGCTACGGAGCCGCCGCCAAAGGCGTCACGCTCGTCAACTACTGCGGCGTGCGCGACGACCTTGTCGATTACGTCGTGGACAAGAGCCCGTACAAGCAAAATCACTTCATGCCCGGCGTGCGCATCCCGATCTACGGCCCCGAGAAAATTTTCGAGACCAAGCCGGACTACGTGCTCATCCTTCCCTGGAACCTGAAGAAGGAAATCAGTGGCGAGATGGCAAAGATCCGCGAGTGGGGTGGCAAGTTCGTAGTGCCCATCCCGGAAGTCACCGTCTTGGACTGATGAATCCCACGGACATCGAGACGACCGGTCGCGCCATGCATGCCCTCGCGGCGGAGCTTTATCCGATCTGCCGCAGCATCACCGGCGATGGCGTGCGCCAAACGCTGGCTCGTCTCGCGTCTGAGATTCCACTGGAAACTCACGAGGTTTCCAGCGGCACCGAAGTCTTTGATTGGACCGTGCCGGAGGAATGGAACATCCGCGCCGGATGGATCAAGGACGCGGCGGGAAACACCATCGTCGATTTCGCGAATCACAATCTCCACGTCCTCGGATACAGCACGCCGATCCACGAAAAAGTCTCTCTCGCGGAACTGAAGTCGCATCTTTTCAGTCTGCCCGATCAACCTGATCTCATTCCCTACCGCACCAGTTACTACAAAAAGAACTGGGGTTTCTGCGTGCCTCACCAGCTTGTCGAATCACTCGCGGATGGCGATTACGAAGTCTTCATCGACTCCGATCACTTGCAGGGCAGCCTCACTTATGGAGAGCTTTTCATCCCAGGAAATACTGCGGAGGAAGTCTTGATCTCCTCGCACGTCTGCCATCCATCACTCGCCAATGACAACCTCGCAGGCAACGCCGTGGTTGTCGCACTTGCGAAGCACTTGATGGGCATCGAGCGACGACTGACTTATCGTTTCCTCTTCGTGCCAGGAACCATCGGCTCCATCACTTGGCTCGCGCTCAACGAGGACAAGACTGCTAACATCAAGCATGGCCTCGTGGTCACTTGCGCCGGTGATTCCGGCCGCGTGACTTACAAAGAAACCCGCGATGGCGATGCTCCCATCGACCGCGCGATGAAGCACGTCCTGAAAACCAGCGGCGAGGATCATCGCATCGCGCCGTTTCATCCATACGGATACGACGAGCGCCAATACAGCTCGCCGGGTTTCGCGCTCGCCGTTGGTGGCCTCATGCGCTCGCAGCACGGCACCTTTCCCGAATACCACACCAGCGCGGACAACCTCGACTTCATCAAGCCGGACAAGATGGCGGACACGCTCGACAAGGCGATCCAAACCATCGAGGTGCTCGAACACAACGCGAGCTATCTCAACCTCAAGCCGAAGTGCGAACCGCGTCTCGGCAAGTATGGTCTCTACGGCAGCGGCGGCGGACAACGCAGCGGCGACTTCGATGAACTCGCGTTGCTCTGGGTGCTAAATCAATCGGATGGCACCAAAGATCTACTCGCCATCGCCGAACGTGCAGGCATGTCATTCCGCAAGATCCTGACCGCCGCGCACGCGCTCGAAGGCGCGGGTTTGCTGCGGAAGGAGGAGCCGTGACAGGGCCGACGTATCAGATTTTCACCGCAAAGCCGCAAAGGTCGCAAAGGAAACGCAAAGCTGCTGGAAAACGAGTGAAGGAATCGATAGGTCGGACGACAAAGCATCCCGCAAATCCCAAGCACATTAGAACAATCTCCGCGTCCCTTTGCGACCTTTGCGGCTTTGCGGTAAATCCAATATTTTTTGATGAGTCAGCTCTGCGCTCACCCAACTTCGTCGAGCCGGACCCAGCGATCGGCTTCCTCGGATTCCATCAACGCACTCATCGCAAGTTGTGCGGCGAGTCCGTCTTCAAACGTGGCGTCCAATGTTTCATCCACGCCGCCGCGCAGGCAGGCATCCACGAAGCTGCGCATCATCAGCCCGAGCGCGTGAGGTGTGCCGTCCGAGGCTT
Source organism: Akkermansiaceae bacterium (assembly GCA_031372635.1). Classification (GTDB taxonomy): domain Bacteria; phylum Verrucomicrobiota; class Verrucomicrobiia; order Verrucomicrobiales; family Akkermansiaceae; genus Luteolibacter. The sequence continues at coordinate 23,123 of JANMLQ010000101.1, forward strand.
CGGCAGGCAGCGGCAGATCCATCCACTCCGGCACCGCCGGGCTCGATGCCTTGAGGTAATCCACGCCGCCACGACTCAGCGCGGCTTTGAGTGCGCCTTTCTCGCCGACGATTTCCAAATAACCGAGATCCGCAAACGGCGGCGTCACACGACTGACAAAAAACTGGGCGCGAAGACCACTTTGCAAACGCATCCACGCGTTCACCAGATCATCGGTTTCCACGCAGATCATTTCACCCGTCACCTTGTCCGGTGCCTCACGCGGAACGACGTGCGTGTAGCCGATCACCGAGCTGATCGGCCCGAGAACATGGTGCGTGATGTCGAACAAATGCGATCCCAGATCAAACAGGATGCCAGCGCCTGCGGATGCTTTTTGATCACGCCAACTCGCCTTCCAATCCGCTGCGAGACCTTCCCAGCGATCATATTGAATCCGCGCGAGAAACGGTGTGCCGATGTCACCCGCAGCGATGCGGCGGCGCAATTCGCGCAAGCCGTAGTTGTAGCGAAAAGTGAAAGCTACCTGATGCACGGCTCCGCTCGCACGCGCAGCTTCCGCCATCGCTCGCGCCTCCGCCGCATTCATGGCGATGGGTTTTTCACAGAAGACATGCTTGCCGCAGCGCAGCGCGGTGATCGCTTGTTCGGCGTGGACCACGTTGGCGCTGGCGATGCTCACCGCGTCGATGTTCGGGTCATTGCAGAGCGCCTCGAAATCGTCAGTGGCTTTGGAAATTCCGAACTTGTCCGCCATTGCGCGTGCAGCATTGATACGCCTTCCCCACACTGCCGCCACTTCCGCGCGCGGGTGCGACTGGATGCCGGGGATATGGCAAATCTCCGCGAAGGAACTTGTGCCTATCACGCCAACGCGGAGGTTCCTATCCGGCGGAAATGTGTTCATGCTCGCCGGGTTCTATCCTCCCCCCGCATACGGAAAAGGACAAAATCCCCATGATCTTCCACGAGACCCCCATCGCCGGAGCCTGGCTTGTCGAACTCGACCGCAAGGTGGATTCGCGCGGCTTCTTCGCGCGCTCTTACTGCGCCAGCGAGCTGCGCGATCACGGCATCACCTTCGATGCAGTGCAGGCAAACGTTTCCCATAGCGATAAAAAAGGCACGCTGCGCGGCATGCACTATCAGGGGCCGCCCGTCAGCGAGACCAAGTTCATCCGCTGCATTCGTGGCGCGGTGTGGGATGTCATCATCGACATGCGCCCGGACTCGCCGACTTATCTAAAACACTTCGGCGTGGAACTCAGCGCGGACAATGGCACTGCCATCTACGTGCCGGATCGTTGCGCGCATGGAAACCAAGCCCTCACCGATGACGCGGAGCTGCTTTATCTCATGGGCGGCCTTTACACGCCCGGCTACGAATGCGGTTTACGCTACGATGATCCGGCCATCGGCATCGAGTGGCCACTGCCTGTCAGTGTGATCCATGACAAAGACCTTCAGTGGCCGCCGCTAACAAACCATGTCTGAGTCCAACCACATCGTGAACCGATTGGCGCGAGGCATCACTCGCGTCTTCGTCCGGCCGTTCAAACGCAGCACTCCGCCGCGCAAGAAAGTGGCTATCCTCGTGCCGATGTCATCGCGCCCGGACCTCACGGAGGAGGAGGAAATCTCGATGCGCCAGCTCGTCCATCACCTTGGCGCATACGACAAGTTTCTGTTAGCGCCGGAAGGAATGAAGTTCGACTTCGACGGCTTCCAAACGCGCGGCTATCCCCACAAGTATTTCGGCTCCGGCGCGGCGCATGGTAAACTGCTCGGCACCCGCGCGTTCTACCGCAGCTTCCTCGATTACGAATACGTTTTCTTCTACCACCTCGACAGCCTCGCCTTCTCGGACCAACTCGCCGAGTGGTGTGAAAAAGGCATCGACTACATCGGCCCGCCGTGGATTCACTGCGAGGACAGCCCGTGGGTGGATCGCCCGCGCGTGGGCAATGGCGGCTTCACGCTGCTGCGCGTGGAAAGCGCGCTCAGAGCCATCACCCACCGCTATCGCGCGCAGCCGCCGTATTTTTGGTATGACCTCTTCAACTCATCCGCGCCGGATTGGCTGGTAAGCGTCGTCGCAAGAATGGAGTCCGCGTTTCCGAACGTGCGCTTGTTCCGCCGCCTCATGCAGGAGCGGCACGAGATGGCAAACCCGGCGGAGTTCAACCGCAACAACGACGTCTTCTGGTCTGATCTCGCGCCCTACTTCGATCCCGATTTCAAAGTCGCCTCGCTCGAAGACGGCCTGCGTTTCGCATTCGAAGTCTCACCGCGCACCTGCCTGGAAATGAACGGCGGCAAGATGCCATTCGGATGCCACGCCTGGGCGAAATACGACCGCGCTTTCTGGGAACCGTTCATCGTTTCTAACAAAGCATCATGACCCGCGAAACGATCAGCACCCCGACCCTCGCGGACCTTCCCGCGCCGCCGCCTGGCAAGACTGGCTGGCCGTGGACGGAAGCGTCACCACTCTTGTCTGCATCTCAGGACTGCCCGCGCATCAGCATCATCACGCCGAGCTACAACCAAGGCCAATACATCGAGGAAACCATCCGCTCCGTCCTGCTTCAAGGATACCCGGACCTCGAATACTTCATCATCGACGGCGGCAGTACCGACGATACCGTCGAAATCATCCGCAAGTATGAGCCGTGGCTCACTGGCTGGGTGAGTGAAAAAGACGCCGGCCAGTCCGATGCCATCAACAAAGGCTTCTCACGCTGCACCGGTGAAATCTTCAACTGGCTGTGCAGTGATGATGTTTTCACCAAAGGCTCGCTGGCGAAGGTTGCGAAGAGTTTCACCGATGCTCAATCGTGCGATGTGCTCGCGGGCGCATGCTTCTGCCAGTATGACGATGAGCCGGAGAAAAGCAGCGCACGTCCTGCCAAGGGACCGGGCTGGGAAGCCACGCCCTACACCGAGGGCATCTGGCAACCGAGTTGTTTCTGGCGCAGAGACTTCGTGCGGCGCAAGGATCTCGTGCTGCGCGATCTCCACTTCTGCATGGACCGCGAGTTATGGTGCTACCTACTTTCCGAAGGCGTGCGCTGGCGTTGGACCGAAGAAGTCCTGAGCATCTATCGCTTCACCGGCGATAACAAATCCGTGGTAGGTCGCGAGAAGATCATCCACGAGGTGGACCGCATCTATCGGAAATATGTTCCTGAAACCATCGCCCTGCCCGGACTGCTGCGGAGTGTATGGCTACCGCTCGTGCTGACAGGAAAACGTCACGCCAACCCGCTCGTGCGCGGCGTTTCCATCACATTCTCGCGCGTGGTCGCCATGCTGCTGCTCGCCCTCTATCCGAAGGAGCGCGTCCGCACCTTGCAGAACGAGTTCTACGTTTATTCCGTCTGGTAAGATATGAGCGCCACCAGCAAACCTCGCCGCATTGTCTTCATCACCACGATGGCCGGAGCCGCGTGGGGTGGCAGCGAGGAACTCTGGCACGGCACTGCGAAACGCATGCAGGCCAAAGGCGATCATGTGGCGGTGTCCGTCTTCGAGTGGCCGCAGACACCCGCGCCCGTGCGCGAACTCGCGGACTTGGGATGCGAGATGGAGTTTCGCCCGTTGAAGCGCGGGCTGCTCGGGCGCTTGTTAGATCGTCGTTTCCACAAGTCCACCGGCATCGGCATTCCTGAGGCTAGCTGCAAGTGGCTCAAAGCGATGGCTCCCGATCTGGTCGTCATTTCACAAGGCTACCCGCTGGAAGCGATCGCGTGGATGCAAACGTGCCGCAAGCTCGGCATCCGCTATGCATCCGTCATTCAGGCTGCGAGCGAAATTTGGTGGCCGGAAGATGACATGCTCCAAGATCTCATCCCGGCCTACGAGGGTGCAGCGGGTTTGTATTTCGTATCAAAATCCAACCACCGCCTCATGGAACGCATCTGCGGCATGACCTTTGCAAACGCCGCCGTCGTCAGCAATCCGTGGAAGGTCGATGTGAAGGAAAGCATCTCGTGGCCCGCGGAAAACGGCAGCGTCGATCTCGCCTGCGTGGGTCGCATGGACCCACGCGCGAAAGGACAAGACGTGCTGATGGAAGTGCTCGCCATGGACAAGTGGCGTGAACGACCGCTGCGTGTGAATTTCTACGGCAGCGGCCCGTGCGATGGCTCGATCAAACGTATGGCCGAAGTTCTCAAACTCGAAAACGTGCGCTTCCACGGCCAAGTTTCCAGCATCGAAGACATCTGGGCCGCCAACCATGCACTGGTGCTGCCATCGCGCTTCGAAGGACTGCCGCTCGTCATCGTTGAGGCGATGCTCTGCGGCAGAATGATCATCACCACCGACGTCGCGGGCAACGCGGAGTATCTAACCGAAGGCGAAAACGGATTCATCGCCGAAGCACCTACGCCACTCTTGCTGGATCAAGCCATGGAACGCGCGTGGTCAGCGCTCCCGCACTGGCAGCAAATGGGCGAACGCGCACGCACGGATGCGCACGCAGTTTTACCCAACGATCCCTTCGCTGCATTCGAAGCCAAGCTGCGCGAAATCCTATGAAGGCAACCGTTCTCATCGTCACCCGCAACCGCGCGGCGGACTTGAAGCAGACGCTCAATGCCATGCACGGCGTGAAGATTCCCGCAGACATCGCAGTCGAGTTACTGGTCGTCGATAACGGCTCATCCGATGAAACTGCGGACGTGGTGAAAGCCCACCAAGGCAATGGCTATGAGGTGCGCTACCTCATGGAATCCCGCAGAGGAAAAAGTCACGGCCTCAACCTCGGCATCTCCGAAGCGCGTGGCGATGTGGTGATTTTCACCGATGACGATGTGCGCCCGCCGGCCGATTGGATCGAGGGCATGTGTGAGCCGATTCTATCTGGCCGCGCGGATGTGGTGGCGGGCGGCATGAAACTCGCGCCGCACCTACTGCGCCCGTGGATGACATCCACGCATCGCTCATGGCTCGCCGCGAGCGAATGGCTCACGCCCGGCGATCCCGAAAGCTTGGTCGGCGCGAACATGGCAGTTTCAAAAGACGTTTTCAAAAAAGTGCCCGGCTTTGATCCAGAACTCGGCGGCGGCGGACTCGGCTTCTGCGAGGACGGACTCTTCGCATCGCAACTCAAGGCCGCAGGTTTTCGTTTCACGGATCGCTTCGACATCTGCATCGAGCATCATCTCGATCCCTCGCGCCTGATGAGAAGCGCGTGGTTGGAAGCAGCGGAAAAACGCGGGCTTTCACACGCCTATCGCGGCCATCACTGGGATCACTGGGGATGCCGATTCGGTTTCCTGAAACTGCTGCGTGCGAAAGCAAAGCTCGCACTCTGGCGCATGATGAATCGCTCGAAGATCCACGACGAAGGCTGTGATGAAGCGGAGATAGAACTCGTCAATCATCTCGGCGTGGTCAAAGGCCATCTCCACGAAGCACGCCGCCCTCGCAACTACACGAAGCACGGACTAGTGAAACTAACGACCCGATGAAAAAAATCAGCGTCGTCATCCCAACCTACAACCGCGCAGCACAAGTGCCTGCCGCAGTGCGCAGCGTGCTCGCGCAGACCGGTGTGTCCTGCGAAGTGATCGTGATCGACGATGGCTCGAAGGATGATACCGAAGCCGCGCTCGCACAGTTCGTGGGAAGCATCCGCTACATCAAGACCGTGAACGGCGGCGTCAGTGCTGCTAGAAATCGCGGCATCCGCGAGGCCACTTGTGAGTGGGTCGCGTTTCTCGATTCCGACGACACCTGGCATCCCGACAAGCTGCGCCTGCAACTCGCCGCCATGGAACGCAGCGGCGCGAAACTCTGCTTCTGCGTGAGTGTGGACGAATCCGGCGAGGCAATCGACGATCTGCGCGTGATGGACCCATCGCTGCCCGAACACGGCGAGCGTTTCTATCCGCCGGGCGATTGCAGGTTTTTCAAACATCCGCGTCATCCGTTCCTCCAGTCGATGATCGTCGAACGTGAGGCGCTTTTGAAATCCGGCCTCTTCGATGAAACACTGCGCGTGGCAGAGGACACGAAGCTGCTCTATCACCTCATCCTCACCCACGGCTATGCGGTCGTGAACGAGTTGCTGGTTCACATTTGCCGCGAACGCGAAGGCCCTGGGCTATCGGACACGATGGACCCCGAGAGCGCATACCGGCGGCACGACTGTTACACGCGCGTGCAGGCCGAGGTCTTCTGGCGGCTAGTCCCGCTCGATCCGGAAGCTGCTGCCATAGTCCGCCGCAACCTGCTCTACTTCGCTTCCCGGCAAGCTGAGATCGCATGCGCGCTGGACCGCAAAGCGATTGCAAAACGCTGCGCCAGCGCCGGTCTCAGTCTCCATGGCGGCTGGAAGTGTCTTGTTAGAAACCTACTCATCCTCACCGCCTATCCCGTCATGCGCAGGCGCTTCGCAAAAAAATGGAATCCATGAACACGGAACAAAAAAAAATCGTGGTAGTCGGAGCGGGCGGTCGTCTCGGCGGCTTGCTCGCCAACGTCCTGCGGCACGATCACGAAGTCATCGGCTTTGATCGCAAGCAACTCGACCTCGCTTCGCACGCGTCGATTGATGCCGCGCTCGCATCGCTCGATTACGACCTGCTGTTTCTAACCGGTGCGCTGACCGCCGTGGATTACTGCGAGACCCACGCGGATGAAGCGCACGCGGCGAATGCCACCGGCCCCGGCCGCATCGCGGAAATTTCCGCAGCGAAAGGCGCACACGTCACCTACATCAGCACCGACATGGTTTTCGATGGCTCCAAGACGGAACCGTATCTGGAGACGGACGAAGCAAATCCCATCAGCGTCTATGGCGCGACGAAGCTCGCAGGAGAACGCGCCGTCATGGATGCCTCTGCGGCAAATCTCGTGGCCCGCGTTTCATGGGTCTATGGCCCTGGCCGTGCGGCGTTTCCCGAGCGGATCATCGACAGAGCCTGCGCCGACGAAAACCTCACGCTGCCCGGAAACAAAATCTGCTGTCCCACCTACACGTCGGACCTGATCGCGTGGCTATCGGCGCTGGTTTTCGGCGCATCCAGTCCGGCATCCGGCATCTTCCACCTGTGCAATTCCCAGCCCTGCACCTGGCGCGAGTGGGGGCAGTTCTGCATTGATACCGCCCGCGAGATGGGTTTCCCGGTTGTGGCCAGGGAAATCATCGGCGTGCCTGTAGATTCAGTTCCCGCGTTCGTGGCGAAGCGCCCGGTCAACAGCGCGATGAGCACTGCGAAATTCACGGATCACACCGGCATCGTGCCGCGTGATTGGCAAGACGCCCTACGCGATTTCGTTATGCAAAGCGACTCGTTCGCCAAGTATAGATTGAAACCGGACGCGCTCTGAAAATCGTCCACTCCCCCCTTGCGTTTTCGTACGACGCCCCATTGAATTTCCCCCTATCATGAGAATCCTCGTCACCGGCGGCGCCGGCTTTATTGGCTCCAATCTGGTTCACTACCTGTTGGGAGACGCAGCACGCGAACTCGGCGTGGAAATCACGCGTGTCGTCACTCTCGACAAGCTGACCTATGCGGGAAACCGCAGCAGCCTCGCCGCGTTGGACAACGATGCGCGCCATCGTTTCGCACAAGGCGACATCTGTGACAGCGAGTTCGTTTCCGCATTGCTGCGTGATGAAAACATCGACTCGGTGATGCACCTCGCCGCCGAGTCACATGTGGATCGCTCGATCGACAACCCGGAGGAGTTCATCATGACAAACTTCGTAGGAACCTATCGCCTCATCGAAGCCTATCGCCGCCATGCCGTGGAAACAGGCCGCATGGCAGATGGGAAGAGCCGTTTCCTGCACGTCTCCACGGACGAAGTCTATGGCTCGCTCGGCCCGGATGATCCGGCGTTTTGTGAAGACACTCCATACGCGCCGAATAGTCCCTACAGTGCTTCAAAGGCGGGCAGCGATCACCTCGCGCGCGCTTATCACCACACCTACGGACTGCCGGTCGTCACGACGAACTGCTCGAATAACTACGGCCCCTATCAGTTTCCTGAAAAGCTGCTGCCTCTCATGATTCGCAAGACGCTCAAAGGCGAATCGCTTCCAGTCTATGGCGATGGCACGAACGTGCGCGACTGGCTCTACGTCGAAGATCATTGCCGTGGTCTCGCGATGGCGCTCTTCCGTGGCGAGCTTGGGCGCACCTACGTCATCGGCGGCAAGTGCGAGATGAAGAACATCGATGTGGTTCATGCCATCATCGAAACCGTGCGCGAACTCGCTCCGGGCAAAGTCACTAAATCTGCGGAGGATCTCATCACCTATGTCAAAGACCGCCCCGGCCATGATCGCCGCTATGCGATCAATCCCGAGCGCATCGGCGCGGAACTCGGTTGGCAGCCGCGTGAAAACTTCACCACCGGCCTGCGCCGCACCGTGCAATGGTATCTCGATCACGATGACTGGATACGCCAAATCGAAGACGGCAGCTATCGCGGCGAGAGACTTGGAAACCTGAGCTGATACAACTTCATGAGCACTCTCGAACAAAAACATTTGAAACTCTCCGCCGCAGAGCAATCACTCCGCAAAGGCATCATCCTCGCAGGAGGAACGGGCAGCCGCCTGTTTCCCATGACGCACTCGGTGAGCAAGCAGCTCATCCCCGTCTATGACAAGCCGATGATCTACTACCCGCTCACCGTGCTCATGCTCGCGGGCATCCGTGACATCCTCGTGATCTCCACTCCGCGCGATCTGCCGGGTTTCCAGAATCTGCTAGGCGATGGTTCGCAGTGGGGCCTCGACATCAGTTATGCCGAGCAACCGAAGCCGGATGGACTCGCGCAGGCGTTTCTGATAGGTGAGGAATTCATCGCGGGCGAGCCGGTCTGCCTCGTGCTAGGCGATAATCTTTTCTACGGTCACGAACTCGGCTCTTCGCTGATGGCCGCATCCCGCCGCACGCAAGGCGCTACCGTTTTCGGATACCACACGAAGGAGCCGGAACAATACGGCGTGGTCGAGTTTGATGCCGATGGCCGTGTCGTTTCACTCGAAGAAAAACCGAAACAACCGAAGTCGAACTACGCGGTTCCCGGCATTTATTTCTACGACAGCAACGTGGTCGCCACCGCCAAGAGCCTCAAGCCATCCGTTAGAGGCGAGCTGGAGATCACCGATCTCAACCGACTCTATCTGGAACGCGGCGAACTGCGCGTGGAGCTGCTCGGGCGCGGCACCACCTGGCTGGACACCGGCACGCCGGACTCGCTGGCGGATGCCACGCAGTTCGTGCAAGTCATCCAACAGCGGCAAGGTTTGAAAATCGCATGCCCGGAAGAGATCGCGTTTTCTCAAGGCCGCATCGACCGCGCGAAGCTCAATGAATCCGCCGCGAAATACTCCGGCACGCCCTACGGCGACTATCTGAAATCCCTCTGAAACATGGACTCCCCATTCGACAACCGTTGGAAAGGTCTCAACGCATCCGCCAAGGCGCGGCTTGAAACGCGTGACTACTCGAAGGACACACTCGCCCGCCGCCTCGCCACTTCCGGCGTGGGCTCCGGCGAAGCGACCCAAGGCCGTGACGAACTAACAGACGTGTGGATTCCCGGCGTGGAATTGTTTTCACGCCGCGTGTTCCAACAAAAGGGCAGGGGATATTTTTCCGAACTCACCCGCCTGAGCGAGGGCGTGCTCGACCGCATCGGCCTCGCCCCGAAACAATGGGCCTCCGCCTTGATGCACCGGGACAGCGCGAAGGGTTTCCACATTCATCCGCCGCACATCCCCGAGGGCGTGGAGCCTGCCGAGTGGTTCCGTGGAAATTTCGTGGATGCTCCAGAAGACTACTCCCGCCGTCCCTACGGCAGCGAGCAGTGGGACGTCATGTTTTTCCTCACCGGTCTCTGCGAGATGATCTTGGTGGACGAGCGCGCGGGGTTGACACGCCGGATCATGCGTTTCACCATCGCTGGCGACAGTAGGCCGGGTAGCGATAACGCGGCGGTTGTG
>JANMLQ010000014.1:0-7573 GCA_031372635.1 Akkermansiaceae bacterium
GCCAAATTCGCCCTCGGTTTTGGGCTTCCATCCTGCGGCGAGTAGTTGTTCGGCGACGGCCCTGCCTTTTTCGACGGCGGACAAGTGCGGGGAAAGGACGCAGTCGATGTCCTTGGTGCGAACCCCGAAGTCGTCATCGCCATGAAACAGCCAGTATGCGGTCGCGAGGCTACCGATGATGATGATATTGGAATGCACGTCCGCCGGGATGGCGGCAGCGACCTCGGCGAGCACTTTTCGCGGCGAGAGTTCTTTGGGATTGGCTTTCATGAGGCTGGGCGCTGGCGCTGGAGGGTTTTGAGAAATTGGTTGGCCTGCTGATCGAGCCGTGCCTCGTGCAAATCGAAGAGGCATTCCAGAGGATCGGCCCAGGCCAGACCACCGTCGCGCGGGGTGAAGAGCGGATCGGCATGTCTTACCGCATGAAGGACGACATTGGCCGGAGCGAGTGGATCATCGACGCGCTTCAACGCGGGATCGAGACGCTGGATGAAGTCCAGATCGGGCTTTTTGCCGGGGCAGTGCAGGGAGAGGTCAAGCCGGGGCGTGCCGACGAGATCAAGTCCGGGATCGTAGTGATTGGCTCCAAGCGCACCACCAACCGCCAGACCCGGAGGACTGAGTTTTTCCAGTCGGCGCAGATGGGACTCCACGGAGCGCGGCTGGCCGGATTGATCAGCGAAGCGAGTGGTGGAACGGGCGCGATCCGCCGTAGCGGCAATTCGGGCAAAGACATCCTCCGGAAACCAGCGCAAGGTGACACGTCGGTCGGATGTCCGTTCCACGAGGCTGCCAAGGGAGTTCAAGGCACGAGCTACGGCGGGATACGAGCAACCAGCCGTGCGTCCCAGCCATTCGGATGTGACCGGCTCGGGGTTCGTCAGCCAACGGTGGAGCAGGAGCTTCTGGATGATGAAGGAATAATCAGTCCGGGTGGTGTGCATCCGGCCCCGCTCGGTTTCGACCACCTCGGAGAGAACCCGCTGGGTTTTTGCATCCGGGTCATGGGGAATACCCAGAAAGCGATCCGGGGTCTGCAGGCAGATGGTGAGCCGGTGTAGCACATCACCGCGCAGGACGGTGGCGGCTTTCTCCCATTCGTGTCGAAGACGCCCCTCAGAAATGGGCGAATCGACTAAAACGATGAAGCCGCGGGCGGTCGGATCTTCTCCGGCAGCATAGGCGACCTGCATGAGGCTTGTGCGAAGGGTGCGGATCGCATCCACGCCGAACTTCACCTCGATCACGGCATTTCCAATGCGGGCGTCCACATCCGCATCGGCGTGGGTGCGAGCCTGGCGATTGGAACGGGCTTTCATGACGTGGATGAGCTTGCAGGTTTCGTATTAAACCTGCAAGTAGAAATTAAACCTGCTGGTGAAGATTGAAGTCGCGCGTTGATTTGGAACTCGCACCTTCATTTTGCGGCTTCTTTTTGATGAGGACGGGCTGTATGGGACCTGCTTCCTGGATCTGGTCGCAGGTATTCATCGTGCGGACGGGATTTGTTATGATTGTAGCTTTCATGGTTACGCAATTTTGGCGGTGTCAACGACTCGTTGGTTTTCAAGCTGCATGCAGAGCCTCCGGAGTCGCTCTCGGATCGACCAAGGAAGCTCCTTGGGTAGCCATCCATCGGGCGGCATGATGGAGAACCACGCTTTGGCATCCTCCTCCGTGACGACTTCGCGGTAGTGGCGGAAGATCATCTTCGGTGAGTTGCCAGCCTCCAAGGCCGTCCGGGCTACGTCGCCTGTCAGTGCCACGCGATAGCTGATGAACGAGTGTCTGAGGGCATTCTGACGCCATCCACCGGGAATCTTGGCTTTCACGGCCAAGTCGCTCATCGCTCCGGCCACCGCTGTTAGCGTCACGATTTTTCCGGTCGATTCGCGCCAAGGTGCAAGCCATGCCTTGAGATTCTCCGGCAGTGGGACAAGCCGTCTGGCCGCCGTCTTGGCTTTGCGGCCTGCGATTTCGATGTGGCCGCGATTCCATTTGATGTCCTCCCAATCGAGCCGCATGATCTCTGCGCTCCGAATGCCGGCGAACGCCCCGATGGCGATCACCGGTAAGATACGTGCGTGGAAATTCACCAGAAGGCTTGTGATTTCATCGTCAATGGCGGCGGCGAGTGTCACACCGAATTTCGAGGTCTGCTTCTCGCAATACCGGAGGAATTCCAGATCGCGCTTGGTGACCTCACCTCCGGCTTCCCAACCATTGGCAAGACGGACCGTGATCTGTTGGGCGACCATGCGGGCCTCCTCCATATCTGACAGACTTCGAGTTCGCCGCCGGCCTCCCTCTTTCCACACCAGGGTGAACTCGGAATATCCATCCTTACGGTTGATCGTGTAGATCTTGACTCTCGTGGGACCGTTGCCGAATTCCACGACACTGCTGCGGCGTTTGCGCTTCTGGGACATAGGCCCGGGACGCGATGTCAATTGGTCCGAAGCCTTATCTGGACCATTGCCCCGGTTTTTCGGTTTTACTTCATAATCAATTGATGATGAGCTGATTGGGCAAATGACCCCACCAGACCGACCACTCTGACAAATCAAGGAAAAATAGAGTTTTGCACATAGCCTGCACCCTAAAAAGCCTCAAAGTAGGCTGTAAACCTTTGCGCGGATAATAAATTAAAAATGGACCAAGCTGAATCAGGTAGATGAGCTTGCGCTCTCACGGTTCACCAAGGAAGGCGTGGAAATGCAGGACATTGAAGTGAAAATTCCGCTGGCCTGCTCATCATCCCGTTTTATCCGACTGGCAGTTCCATGACCAGTTACAGCGAGCGGCTAAAGTCTCTTGTCAGAACATCCGGCAACATATCCCGCATTGCAGCTTCGCGAAACTTTCTCCAAAGTCCCCGCGCATGTGGACCACTGTTCGTGAATTCGAGGACATCCGTTATGAGACGACGGAGGAGGGGAAGATCGCCAAGATCACTATCAACCGCCCTGAGGTGCGCAATGCCTTCCGGCCGAAGACGGTGATGGAGCTGCTGCAAGCCTTCGACATGGCGCATGAAAACCCGGCGGTCGGCGCGATCATCCTGACCGGCGCGGGCGACATGGCGTTTTGCTCCGGCGGCGATCAGAAGGTGCGCGGCCACGCGGGCTACATCGGCGAGGACGGCGTGCCGCGACTCAACGTGCTGGATTTGCAGAAAAAGATCCGCTCGTTGCCGAAGCCGGTGGTCGCGATGGTCGCCGGTTACGCGATCGGCGGCGGGCATGTGCTGCACATCGTTTGTGATCTCACCATCGCAGCGGACAACGCGCGATTCGGCCAGACCGGGCCGAAAGTCGGCTCCTTCGATGGCGGCCTCGGTTCGAGCTATCTCGCCCGCATCGTCGGCCAGAAAAAGGCTCGCGAAATCTGGTATCTCTGCCGCCAATACGACGCGCAACAAGCACTCGACATGGGCCTCGTCAATACCGTGGTCCCGCTCGCCGACTTGGAAACCGAAACGCTCAAGTGGTGCCGTGAAATGCTCGCCCACTCGCCGCTTGCACTGCGCTGCCTCAAGTCCGCGCTCAATGCCGATTGCGACGGCCAGATGGGCCTGCTCGATCTCGCGGGGAACGCCACGTTGCTCTACTACATGAGCGAAGAAGGCCGCGAGGGGAAACAGGCTTTCATTGAAAAACGCCCGCCGGATTTCTCGAAATTCCCACGCGTGCCGTGATGGCCGCAGTTTCCCCGGAATTAACGGGATTGCGTAGGTGAAAATTCTGGCCCCCTGCCTTGGAATGGCATAATAAAACCATCGGCGTTGCAAAAACGCCGCTTCGGCTCCGGTAAAATTCTTTCCCGTGGCCGTTTCCACCGCCCTCCCCCCAGACCCATGAGCTTTCGCAGACATGGCTTGCTATGCATTTGCCTCGTTATCGCGGCAATGCTCGCTTGGCTCTATGTGCGAGCGCCCGAGCCACCATCCTCGGTCGCTGCGGCGCGGGCTGCCGGGGCATCATCTGTGAATCCTGTTTCCACAAAAACGGAACCCCTGCTGCCGGTGGCGAACAATGCAGAGCCTCCACAGCAAGCCGCCCTGCCGGACGATTTCCTCAAGAGCATTCTCTCTACGGATGAGAAAACCGCCACCATCCCGCTTCCCGGCGGCGGTTCCGTTAAAGGCCGCGTTGAATCCCTGCGCCGAGATGAAAACGGCCTGCTGCTCATCCAGGGAAACGTGACCGCTCCCGAGCCGGGGCGTTTCATGTTCTCGCGCCAGACCATCCCCGGCAAAGAAGGCCCGCTCGTCGGCTTCATCCACTTCGATAATAGCGAGACCGCTTGGAAGATCAGCCCGCCCGGCCCTAACGGAAATCCCGTGCTCGTGAAAACCGACGTGCATGATGTCATCTGCCGCGCCTATGCCGCACCGGAAGAGGCCGATGAAATCCCACCGACTCACCCGACGAATTTTCCCATACCGCCCGATGAGAACGGCATCATTCAACTCCAGAGTCTTCCCGGAGCCACCGCCGTGATCTATCTCGACTACGATGGCGAGGAGCGGAACTTCGCCAGTTGGGGCTACATCAATGCGCTGCCATTCTCCGCCTCCAACGCGCAGATCTACGAAGTCTGGAAAGGCATCTGCGAGGACTATCAGCCCTTCAACGTCAACGTCACCACAGTCCGTGCCGTCTTTGACGCCGCACCTGCGAACCGCCGCATGCAGGTAGTCATCACGCCCACCACCACCGTCGCTCCCGGCGCCGGCGGTGTGGCCTATGTCGGTTCGTTCAACTGGACCTCGAATGTAGTCTGCTGGTCTTTCTACGGCACTGGGAAAAACGCAGTCGAAGTGATTTCCCACGAAATCGGCCACACGCTCGGCCTCTCGCATGACGGGCGGACTGCTCCTGTGGAGGATTACTATGAGGGGCACCCGTTGCCTCGGGAGCAACCTGTGGGATGGGCTCCCATCATGGGTGTGGGTTACTACAAGACGCCCTCCCAGTGGTCGAAAGGCGAGTATCCGAATGCCAACAACACCCAGGACGATCTCGCCATCATCGCTTCTAACATCAACACCACCGGCTATCGCGCGGACGATCACGCGGCCACTCTCGCCACCGCCACCCTTCTCGACATCAGCGCGGCAGGCGCGGTGTCCAACGAAGGCTCCATCGAAACAAGTGCCGATGAAGACTCCTTCCGCTTCAACACCAGCGGCGGCGTGGTCATGCTCAACATCACTGGCGTTTCCTTCAATCCGGACCTCGATATCAAGGCGGAAATCCTCGACTCCGCTGGCACCGTCATCGCCATCCACGATCCATCGGGTTCGATGAACGCCTCGTTTAACGGCCTCTTCCTATCAGCGGGCGAGCACCTGCTGCGCGTCTCCGGCACCGGCCGTGGCGATCTATCTTCCGGTTACTCAGACTATGCCAGCCTCGGCGCCTACACCGTCACCGGCACCGTCACCGGCGGCGTGGCTGCGGACCAATTCACCATCGCCGAGAACTCCGCAAACAGCACAGCAGTCGGCACCGTCGCCGCGCGCACCAGCCACGGTGCGGGCACGCTCATCTTCTCTATCAGCTCCGGCAACACCGGCGGCTCATTCGTCATCGACTCCACCACCGGCACGATCACCGTGGCAAACAACAGCCTGCTCGACTTCGAGGCGCTCTCCACCCGCTGGGACGATCCTGCCACCTTCGAGTTATTCATTTCCATCACCGACAACCTCGGTATCGCCAGCGAGTCCATCCGCACGATTGTCACCGTCAGCGATGCTAACGAAAGCCCGGTCTTCCCCGCTCCCGCCGCGATGGCCATCGCCGAGAATCTAAGCGCAGGCACACAGATCACCCGTGTTTCCGCCAGCGATCCCGACCGCTCGGACTACGTCACGTTTTCCATCGTCGCTGGCAATACCGGCGGCGCATTCGCCATCAATTCCGCCACCGGCATCATCACTGCGGCGAGTGCGCTCAATTACGAAACCACGCCCGCCTACACGCTCACGCTACGCGCCACCGACCACCTATCGCCCGCACTCACCGTGGACGTCGCCTTTTCCATTAGCCTGATGGACCTGCCGGAAAACCTCACGCCCGGCACCATCGTCCGCACCTTCTTCAATGGCATCGGTGGCTTCACCGTCGGCAGCCTCACCACCAGCACGAACTATCCGAACCGCCCGCATTCCGAGACCGTGCTCGGCTCCTTCGACAGCGGCACCGCCAAGGGCGATTCCTACGGCAGCACCGTGCGCGGCTATCTGATTGCGCCAGCCACGGGAAACTACACGTTTTCCATTTCCGCCGATGATTCCGCAGAGCTCAGGATCAGCCCGGATGCGGATCCCGTCAACGCCGTGACCTGCGCGAGTGTCAGCTACCCGACCAACCCGAACGATTGGATCACCTACCCCAGCCAGACCTCCGCCGCCATTTCTCTAACAGCCGGCCAGGTCTATTACATCGAGGCTCGGCACAAGGAGGGCTACGATGGCGATCACATTCAAGTCGCTTGGCAAGGACCGGGCATTCCCACGCGTGAGATCATTCCAGGGCGTTGGCTCGTGCCATATCTCCAGAACTACGCGCCATGGGCTGCTACCCAAGTCTTCAGCGTGCGCGAATCCGCAGACAACGGCCAACGAATCGGCCAACTCGCATTCACCGAGCCGGATACAAGCGAGTCTCTCTCCGGCTACACCATCACCGCAGGAAACGAGAGCGGCTTGTTTGCAGTCAATCTCTTCAGCGGCGACATCACCGTGGCAAACGGCACGGCTCTGACAGCGGGCTCCATCCATCACCTCACGATCAGCGCCACTGACAATGGCAGCCCCGCCATCATTGGCTCCGGTATCGCCACCATCCAAGTGCTCGGCCTGCATGAGCAGCTCCACGCATGGTGGAAGCTCGATGAAACATCCGGCTCCATCGTCAATGACAGCTCTGGAAACGCACGCGATGCTGGTCTTACTAGCGGCGGCTCATGGATCGTCCGCGCCGCTGCTAACAATGCGCTCCAACTCAACGGCACCAGCACCCGTTTCGACTATCTCGGAAACAACTCGCTCGCCGGAGCCACACCTTTCTCTGTCGCCGCGTGGGTCAAAGTGCCCGTCACAATGGCGACCGACGGTATGCTCATCCAGCAGCGTGAAGCGGGGTCCACCGGCTATCTCGGGGCATATCGCGTCGTCGTGAAATCCAGCGGCAGGATCAACTTCAACCTCTACGGCAAGGACGCGAACGGCGCTGCCGACGCCTATCAGTTCGACATCACCACCACCGCAGCCGTCAATGACGGCACATGGCACCACGTCGCCTGCGTGCGCGACGGCACCACTGGCCGGATCTACATCGATGGCGTGCTGCGAGCCTCCGGCAGCGGCGCGATCCGCATGCTGGATCCCGCGCTCACTGTCGCCGTCGGTGGCGCCGCGGGTGGCAACAACCTCTTCCTCAACGCCGCCGTCGATGACGTGCGCATCTATGCCGACGCACTCGGCAGCCAGCAACTCACCCGCATCGCAGGCACGCCGAAGGCCGCCATCACCAGCCCGCTCGCCTACACCGCGTCGATTCCA
>JANMLQ010000056.1:0-5887 GCA_031372635.1 Akkermansiaceae bacterium
TCCTGCGCGCCAACGTTTGACTCGCAGCGTGCCGGCCCCGGTTTTTTCTGCATTGCCGACCGCTACGCCGAATGCCTTTCGGCAATCGCTGGTGAAGACCGGCACGGTGCCAGTGCTCGCCGCCATCGCGCCGAGGATCAAATCATCCACCGCCAGCACAGCATTGCCCGGTGCTTCTGCCACGGTGACCAAAATCTGCCGACTCGGCGCGGTGATGAACCCCTGCTGACTTGCGTTGTTGGAATCGATGTAAATCCAGCCACGCAGCCCGGTGGCTCCGAGGTTGTAGGTTTCCGAGTAAGTCCGTGAGGCGTTGGGATCGGCTTTCAGTGCGGCGATGGCCCCCGCCACAGTGAGATCCGGCTGCGGCGAATAGGCGAGTGCTGCCGATGGGAACAGCAGGAAAGTCAGCGCGAGCGCCACACGAGCGAAATGAGTTTTAGTAGGATTTTTCATGCAAAAGAGACGGGGGGGATGGCTCGCCTTGAGGCGGATGAAAGTCTGGAGCACTTGATTCGGAATGGTGACTTATAGATGATCCGAAGGACTGCCGAGTGTGATTTCCACAATACCGGCAGGATCATCTGCACGGAAAATCTCGGTGCGACACCCAAATGAAAGGCATGACCGAAATATTTCAGGATGGTTTTCAGCGGGTTGAGTCGAGGTGGGATTTTTATGAAACGTGGATCGTGAACCGCAACCTTCGGGCATACTCCTCCGGCAACGTCTTCACCTAAATCGACGAGAATCTCATACAAACCCCGATCCGGCGGACAGGCAATGACTCATTCAGCGGAAACTGGGTTTGCGCAAGCACTAGTTCGAAAACCTCGGTCACTTTACATTGGGATTTCGCTGATTTCCTTCATGGCGATTCCGCGTTCCGCTTTGACGTCGCTCGGGGACTGATTCACGGCTTCGCGGGATATTTATCACGCAGTCTTTGCCAGTAGTCGGCCCAATATCCGTCGTAGTAATCAAGGGCTGCGGTTTCGATGAAATCGGCTTCCACGACCACCGGAGATTTCGCGGGGTCATAGCCTTGTAGGTGATCCTTGCCCGCGCGCAGCCTCGGAGAAACGAACCGCCACTCACTGTTGCCCAGAACTTCTTCGCAAAGCTTGGCAAGACCCGGATCATACGCCTTGAGCTGATCGCGCGTGTGGATGTGGTTGTGGTCGTGATCCATGGTCCGGTTCGTATCGAACCAGCACTGCACACCTTCCGCGAAATATTCGGCCTGGTTTTTACCGGCGTAACATTCTTTCTCACCGCCGAACACGATGAGGATTTTGTCCTTCCCGGTGACTTTTACGGCGGAGTTGGTCGGCTTTTCATTCACGAGGACGTCACCAACGTCCAGGCAACTCTTGAGAAAATCGACGGATTCCTTCGGAAATGCCTTCACCAGCGCATCAAGAAGGCTGACCGGCTCATCCCCTTTCACCCGGCGGAACCGCATGGCGGCCAAGCCGTCGTTCCAGAGGCCGCTGGCTTTCGCCTGTTTAAAAGCCTCGGTGAGCTTGTGATTCTGATCTTCATCAAAGCCCGCACCGTCGATGACGTGACCGAACTCATGAATGAGGATGCTCTCGATCTGCATGCCGCCTTCGTATTCCATGACATCCTCCTCAGCGAAAAAGACCGTAGAGCGGCCGTCAAGGGTGGTCAGAAAACCGCGTTGCCGCCAGTTGTAGAAATCCAGTTCGCGACCGGTCTTGTCGCTCTTGAACTGCGGCACGTCCGAGGTGAGTTCGTCCTTGGCGACGAGGATGCAGAGCACCTTGCGCTGGCGAATGCGGCTGGCGACATCCGGCTTGATGGTCTTCATGACCATGTCGAACTGATAGGCGGCCTCGCGGATGGTGTGGTCCGCCACCTGCTGCGAGGTGGCAATGAGGATATCCTGCACCGAGACGCCCTTTTTATAAAATGAGGGATCCAGCTTATATTCGGCAGCCTGCGCTTCGCTGACGGGCTTGACCTCGTAGGCACTGACAAGTGCTGGCAAGATGACAAAAAGGGCAACTTGAAGCAGCGGTCGGGAGTAAATTATAGGCATGTTTTTTCAGGAGTGGTGTTTGAAATTATTTTTTCGCGGACTGCGGCGTCGGATCGCAGCAGGGTCAATTTCCTTCGTCGTCTGCGTGATGATGATGAAGATTGGAGTTTTTGTTCAGGAAAGCAGAGGATGACACATTATTCCCCACGTTTTTCATAGCCTGTTCACGCTGGTCTTCGAGTTCGGCTAGAAATCCGGCTGGTGCGTGCTGGAGCCAAGCGTCTTTTACCTCGGACGGCTGTTGGAGAATGGCCTCCTCCATCGCGAGGAGGGCTTCATTGCGGATGCCTTTGTCTTCGAGAGAATCCATCCAGGTGATGGCGCTCTTTGCGTCCGCTTTCGCCCATTGGGATACACTGACAGAAATTCCCGCTGTCCGGGCCGGGCTGGGCGAGAAAGAAATTGCCCAAGCGGCGGCATCGGGCGCGGATTTAGCGGCCCACCGCTGGAGAACCTGTACAACGGCGACATCAAACTCACGCCCGACGATGCCGGATTCCGAGATCAAATTGGCGGCCCGCTGCGGATCAGTCTCAGCCAAAACGAGCGCGATCTGGCCTTTGGCGGCAGCAATATCCCGCTCATTGGCGAGGGTGTCCGCCCATGCAAGGGCTTCATCCGGGTTTTGCTCCGTAAGCCGCATCGAAAAATGCTGGATTAGGAGGATTTTCTGCGGGTGATCGGCGGAGAGTTGGAGGAAGGCCTCACGGGCGAGCTCGGGATCAATTTCGAGGGCACTCCACGCGACGTCGGCAATGATTTCTTCCCGGGCTTCGGGAGATGGGTCTGAAGCTGCGGCTCGGAGTTTCTTCCGCAATTCGTGCCGTGGCGTAGGCGGATTTTCGCGCGGCGCATGACCGCTCCGCCGGACTGGCGGAGCAGACGAGTCCTCGCCCTTGCGGGAATCTGATGTGGCCGACTTGTCACAGGAAACCAACAACAAACCGGGCCAGAGGATTGCGAGAAGACGGGAGGTCACGGAATCACGCTCAGGTTGCTGAATTGCGAGCTGTTGAGGGTGGTGGTGGCACCGCTGGTGACGGCTAGGCCTATGTAGCAATTCGTCGCCATGGTCACGGTGGTGCTGCCCACCGAGGTCCAGCTGGTGCCGTTCGTCCCTTTGTAAGCGGTGATGGTGGTGCCGCTGCGGACCAGTCGCACCCAGGTATTCGGCACGGTTCCGGTGCTGCTGTTACTCGTCGTATTGCTGCCGCCGGTGGTCGTGCGTCGCACCCAGCGGTAGGCGTTGGTGCCGGTCATCCCTATGAAGATTTGCTTGGCGTTGGTGGCCAGCGTGTCGCGGATCATCACGCCGACGCGCGACGATGAACCGGTGTTTTGCAGGGTGCTGATCTTGGCGATGATTTCACCGTCGCCCGTGAGCGTTTGATAGGTGAAGCGGAGTCTATCACTGGTGCCGCCTAAGGTGCCCGATCCCGCTAGGGTGAAGGTGCCCGCATTGTAAGTCACGGAGCCAGCGAGCATGCCGGTGCCGATATCTCCAGTCAGCCACGGCAAGGGCAAGGCGACCACGGTGATTTGGAGTCCCGCATCAGCAGTGGCTGAGGTGCTGTCCGTGGCGCGGACAACGAAGCTGTTGAGACCGGCACTGCCGAGCGAGGGCGTACCGGATAGAGCACCATCAGCCGCGACGGCGAGCCACGCCGGACCGCTGACTTTCGAGTAAGTGATGGTATCTCCCGCATCGGTGTCGGTGGCCCGTCCGTTGAGTGTCTGGCCGGTGTAGGCGGAGCCTTCGAAACCGTCGGTGGTCACGATCGGGCTGACCGTGAATACCGGCGCGTCATTGACCGGCGACAAGGTGATTGTGACGGTGGCAGCGGCGGAATCTAGCAGTCCGTCGTTGGCTTTGAAGGTGAAGCTGTCTGCACCGTTGTAATTTGCCGTAGGCGTGTAGGTCAAATTCGGCGCGGTGCCGCTGAGTGCTCCGTGGGCAGGCGGACTCATGATGGCATAAGTCAACGCGCCGCCGTCCACATCCGCAGCGGAGAGGGTGATCGCCATGGCAGCATCTTCCGCAGTGGTCACGCTCTGGGCGGAAGCGACCGGCGCGTCGTTGACTGGCGTCACCGTGATGGTGACGGTGGCTGTGGCAGAATTGAGGCTTCCGTCGTTGGCTTCAAACGTGAAGCTGTCCGCACCGTTGAAATTAGCCGCAGGCGTGTAGGTCAGATCTGGTGCGGTGCCGCTGAGGGTGCCGTTGGCGGGCGGGGTGACGATTGCAAAAGTCACCGAACCACTATCCACATCGCTCGCAGTCAGCGTGATCGCCGTGGCAGTGTCTTCGACCGTGCTCGTGCTTTGGGCAAATGCGGCTGGCGCGTCATTGACCGGTGTGACGCTGATCGTGATGGTGGCCACGTTAGAATCGAGCGTTCCGTCGTTTGCGATGAAGGTGAAGCTATCCCCACCGCTGAAGTTGGCAGCGGGAGTGTAAGTCACATTTGGCGCAGTGCCGCTCAAGGTGCCAGAAGTCGGAGGATCAATGAGCGTGTAAGTTAGCGGATTTCCATCCACGTCGCTTGCCACCAAAGTGATCGGAAGCGGGAGATCTTCCGCAGTGCTGATGCTCTGGGCAGAGGCCACCGGAGCGGTGTTGAGTGGCCCCACGGTCACAGTGCCGGTGCCGGAGAAATAGGTATCATTCTTGTTGGTGGCAGGCGAGGCGGTAGAGCCGTAACTACCGTTCACCTGCACCACTCCCGCGAGCGACAATGCCGCGATCTGGCGGGTGCCGGTGAAGTTCAGACCGAGCTTGCCGCTGCTGCCGATGCTCACGCTTCCCTCACCGAGTGAAGCGGCATAAGTGCAATCCAGCGTGCCCCCGGCGACGGTGGTGCTGCCGGTGTAAGTATTCACCCCAGAGAGCGTTAGTTTGGCGGTGCCGGTTTTGTACAAATGGCCGGTGCCAACCGCGCTGGTGATCGGACCGGAGAGCTGCAAGTGGTTGGTGCCGTCGGCAAGCACGTTGAAATAGGCGTCCGCTGCGATATCGACCGCATTTACCACACCGAGACCGGCGGATAGATTGGCGAGTGAGATCAGCTTTCCTTCCGAGCCGGCGGCTGTCCTTTCCGTGCGGAAAGTGCCCGTTCCGAGCGCGTTGAAATGTGAAATCTGGATCCGATTGTCATAGTTTTTCAGGGTGACACCGCCACTGAAGGTGTTATTGGCCGTCAGGGTGAGGGAGCGGTTGCCGCCTTGGACGCTGAATCCGCCAGTGCCAGTGACTGGCTGGTTGAGCCAAACGTCCTTCCAGCCGAAGGGCATGTTCATGGTCACAATGCCGTTCAGAACGAATGCATTCGGCAACGCGCCAGCTGAACTATTTCCCTCGAAGTTCGATTGTTGGAAGGTGGTTCCAGCCGCCAATGTTAGAGATCCTGTGCCAAGCCCGCTTTGGTTGGCGAGCGTGAGCGTGCCGCTGCTCACCGTGGTGCCGCCGCTGTAGGTGTTGAGACCAGAAAGGGTCAGAGTGCCCGTAGTGGTCTTGGTCAGGCTGCTGCCGCCGGAAATGATTCCCGATAGAGTCAGCGCACCTCCACCACTGCCGCCGAGGGTGGTGCTGGCATTCAGTGCCAGATTGGCGGAGACTGTGGCCGAGTTCGCGCTGTTTTGATTCACCTGTGGCAGAGTGGAGCCATTGGCAACCAGGGCCAAACGGTTGCCTGCGAGGGTGGCAGTGGAGCCACCGAAGTTGATTCGATTGAGCAGGAAGCCAGCGTTCAAATCATTGGTAGCGGTGTAGGTGCCGAGAGCGTTGAAGTTGAGAATATAGTTCGTTAGGCCGCTGGCAGATGG
>JANMLQ010000122.1:0-13753 GCA_031372635.1 Akkermansiaceae bacterium
GCCGAATCGAGTTCAATTGCGTTGCGGCTCGCAGGTTCGCCGCACCGGGCTTCGCCTTGGGGATTGCTCCTTTCAGCGCCGGATTGGCTACATGTTGGACACTTATTTGACATGTTGATCACGTTTCAGATCAATAGAGAAACCAGTCTTGGCCTGGCGCACCGGATTACACGGATTTAAGAATGCGCCAAACAGGTTTGAAAATCGTTTCCACAACCTCTTCATAATCCGTGTCAATCCGTGTCAATCCGTGTCAATCCGTGTAATCCGTGTAATCCGTGTAATCCGTGTCAATCCGTGTAATCCGTGTAATCCGTGTAATCCGTGTAATCCGTGTAATCCGTGGTTCAATTTCTGTTTTCGCGCTTTAGCCCGAACTCCGAAGTTGGATAGGGCATCGTTTGGCTACAGGCCATGTGGTAGAAGGGTTGTGTCGAATAACCGCACACCACACGCCTTCACCAAACGATGCAAAGTTCTTGTAATCCCGTGTTCCCCGGACGGCAAGTCCGGCTCGCTTCCACTGCCAAGCCAATCACCCCTTTCGGCGGCCTTGTCAGTCTCATCGCCTTCTTCGAGAAGATCGGGCTGGCAGGCCAGATCAGCGGGCTGATGCCATTCACTTACACCAGTCCCAACGCCATCCCACCGGCTCAAACCCTTGTGGCCTTCATCATCTCGGTGGTAGCCGGAGCACGCCGCCTCGCCCATACCGACTGGCTTCGCGCGGACAAAGCTCTTCCTTCGTTTTCGTCAAGGCCACATCGAAGAATTCTGGCGTCCTCTTTGGAAATGGTTGCTCGCCCTTTCATGGCCCATGCCGCCCGAAGGCTTCAGCCTCGATCTGGACAGCACCGTCTTCCAGCGCAGTGGAAACCAAGAGGGAGCCAAGCGCGGCTACAACCCCTCGCGTCCCGGGCGCCACAGCCACCATCTTCTGATTGCATTTCTAGCAGAAGCTCCGCTTGTCCTCCACGCGTGGCTGCGCTGTGGTAACACCGGCAGCGCCCGCGGCGCGGCAGCATTTCTAACAGAAGCCTTCGCGCTCATGCCCGGCCATTGGAAACTGCGCACCGTGCGCGCCGATTCAGGGTTTTTTGAAAACGCGCTGCTCACTTTCCTTGAGGCGAGCGGCATCCCCTACATCGTCGTCGCCCGCCTCAACCAGACGGTCAAACGCAAGGCCGCCGGACTCGCCACCTGGACCCCTATCGACGAAAACTATGCTTGGGCGCGTTTCACCCTCAAACTCCAAGGCTGGTCCGCCCCTCGCGAATTTTTCGCCATCCGCGAGCGCATCCGAGAAAACAAAAGCGCGGTCGGGCGTCGGCTCATCGAAGTGCCCGGCTACACCTACCGCGTCTTCGTCACCAACCGCCAAGGCGACGGCGCTGAGCTTTGGCGCGACTACAACCAACGTGCCTGCTGCGAGCAACACATCGAAGAACTCAAGAACGACCTGCAAGCCGATGGTTTTTGCATGCAGGACTTCTATGCCACCGAGAGCGCGTTTCTGAGCGTGTGCTTCACCTACAATCTCCTGAGCCTATACCAACACGCCAGCGCCCTGGAGCAACGCAAAGCCGGTTTCAAGCGCCCAGCCACGCTACGTGCGGAGATCTTCATTGGCGGTGCGCTATTGGGGACTCGGAGTCGCACGCCCGTGCTCTACATCGCGGAAAGCTGGGGTGGTCTCGAAAAGCACAAACCGCTGTTGGATAACATATTGCAATGGCCAGGAGCCACTTCGCCGAAGTTGCCACCCGAGCCACCCGGAGACGAGCAAGCAGGCAGCGAACCCGAGCAAAAACCCTGCGCCGCTTAGCCCAAAATCATCCAACTTCGGAGTTCGGGTTTAATGGAATTCCTGATTCTGAGAATCCAGTTCTGAAAATTCGCGTTCATTCGCGGTTGAAGAATCTCTAGCTTGATTGCCCCTGGCCGGAGCTACTTCGGATCGAGCGAATCGGCGCGCTGGAGCAGGGCGCGGGCGGCATCGGCGTTGCGGTTTTCGTTTTCCCAAAGTGCGGCGAGGCGGCGCAGGGCGGCGGCGGTTTCTTTCTTCGCATCGGTGGGATAGGCGCGGATGGCGGCACGCAGGCGTTCCTCCGCAGCCTTGTTCTGGCCGGACTCGATGAGGGCCTCGGCGGAGGCGGTGAGAAACACGGGATCGCTGATTTTTCCATCCACTGCGGCGGATTCCGCCTCGCGGAAAAGCCGAGGTGCCATGGCGCGTGATTCCGGATCCTGATGCGTGGCGATGGCAAGCTTCATGCGGATTTCCGCGTGGTCAGGATGGATGAAGGCGGCTTTTTCAAGAAGCAGCCGGGCCTCGCGCGGGCGACCGGCGGCCATGTGTTCATCGGCGAGTTTTAGAAACTCCGATGGCGAACCGCCGCGAATTTTGAGCAGTTCCCCGGCATGATAGGCGGCCTGTTCAGAATTTTCCTGCTGTCGGTAAAACTTGGCGAGTGCCTGATGTGCGAGCGCGTGCTTCGGGTGGATGGCGAGCACTTCCTTGAGCGCGGCTTCTCCATCCGCATCACGCTTGGCAGTGAGATACAGCACGCCGATCCGCAAGCGCAAATCCAGCGACCACGGCGCGGCCACGGTGTGGCGCTTGAGCACGTCGATCGCGCGATCAAGACGCTTAGTGTTGCGGAAGTGCTCCGATACTTCGCGGGCGAACGCCGCGTTTTCCTGATGTGCATCGAAGGAGAGCTGATAGCGGCGGTCGATCTCCGCAAGCGGTGGCTCATCATCCCCCTCCGATAGACTCTTTGAAAGTGAAGCAAACAACGATGCCGAGCGCGGTTCGTCCGGCAGCAGTTGCTCGATGAGCATCCGGCCGTTCGCACGATCCAAGGGCACCAGACGGCGGATGATTTCCGGCTCACCGGGATTTTTTGTTAGAGCTGACAGCAAGGTTTCCCTTGCGAGCTTCAGCGCGAGCGCATCACCCGCGCCTTCTCTAACAAGAAAATCCGAAAACCCGAGCTGGGCAGCCGGTTCATCCGGTCTTGCGGCAGCAAACTCACGGTAAAGCCGGATCGCGCCCGCGCGGTCGCCCGCAGCGATGAGCCGGGAAACCCCGCGCTCCACGAGAGGAGCGGCTGTGGGATCTGCGACACGCGCGTTTTCATAATGCGTGGAAGCCTGTTCATTCTCACCACGCGATTCCGCCAGCACGCCGAATGCGAATTCGACGCGCGGGTTTGTCGCAGCGGCGAGTGGCAGCGCAAGCAGTATGAAAATGACGTGACGGCACATCGCAACAGGATCGTTTCTATTTTCGGATCACTCCGGCAAGTTCCAAAAACCGCCTTGCAGTAATCCGAAATCCCAAGCGGCATGCGGAGCCGCTCAGTGAGTTAACCACGCAAATGAGGAACTGAACTCCACGATTGCGAGGTTGTGCAGAGGCATGGCGGATGCAATCCGCCGCCACGGTCACGCTCCGCCGGTGGCGATGTGGGCGAACTTTTCGTCGATGAAACTCAGGACGAATTCCTCGGTGGCTGCGTCGCCGATGCGCTCGACACACTCGACGGAGAAACCGCGCGCGATGAGTTGGCGGGCGCGGGCGGGATCGATGCCGCGGGCTTGTAGGTAGAAGATTTCCTCGTCGTGAATTTGCGATGAGGTGGAGCCGTGCGAGCACTTCACTTGGTCAGCGTTGATTTCGAGACCGGGCATGGAGTTGGCCTCGCAGGTATCGCTCATGAGGAGGTTGCGGCAGGTCTGATAGGCATCGGTGTGGTGCGCGTCCTTGTCCACGAAGATGAGGCCGGAGAAGATCGTCTTCGAGTTATCGTAGAGCGAGTTCTTGTAGAGGAGGTCGCTGTATGCGCCTTCGGAAACGTGGTGTTGGAAGGTGCGTTGATCGTATTCCTGTTCGCGGGCGGGGACGGAGACGGAGAGCATGTCCGAACGCGAGCCGGGGCCTTCGAGGCGGGAGAGGCATTCGTTGCGTGCCCAGGATGCGCCGGTGTTGAGGATGAATCCCTTCGCGGAAGCATCGCGCGCGGTGGAGGTCTCGTTGATCTGGATGATGCGCGTGACTTCGTTGAGCGCCTGGATGGCGATGTAGTCGAGCTGCGAGTTCGGTCCGGCTGATAGATCGTTGAAGGCGATGGCGAGGCCGGGCGTGATGTCATCCGCCGAGCGGAAGATGTCGATCACACGGACTTTGGAGGATTTTCCGGTAACGACGAGCGTGTGCGGGAAGATGACGGTGTTCGCGCCGGAGATCCAGTGATGGACTTCGATGGCGCCGTCGATCTCGACGTTGTCTCCGGAGTGGATGAAGAGGCCGTTGGAAACCATCGACTCATGCCATGCGGCGAACTTCGCGGAACCAAGACGCGTTTCCTGTTTCATGAAGTGTTTTTCCACAAGATCGCTGTGGGAAACGAGTGCTTCGGAGAGCGGGAGAACGATGACGCCTTGCGGAAGGTTTGATTCGGAGTGGATGAGTTCATCGTTTGCGAAGATGAACTTGGCGGCGGTTTTTTCGAGGCCGCTGGAGCGGGTGATGAGATCGGCAGCGAGCGAGACGACCGCGCCACTGGCGTATCCGGCGAAGTCGAGTTGCTTGAGATTGGAGAAACGCCATGGCTCATCGCCGCGTTTGGGTGCGGGTGTGGATTCGTAGCGTGCCTTTGCGGCTTGCTGGCGGGTGGTGAACCAAGATGGGAGAGTGGTGGTCATGGGATGGCGGAGAATGTGTTGGGATTATTTGGCCTTCCGCTTTCTTGCGGCTTCGATTTCTTCCAGAGCTTCGAGATCGCCGAGATCCTTGCGGCGGCCTGCGGCTTGTTTGCTCTTCATCAGATCTTGCAGATTGATGATCGGTGCTTCTTTGCCGCCGATCTTGCCGCGAATGCAGTTGGGGAGGACTTCTTCGAAGACCAAACCCGGAACCTCAACGAGAATGTCGATGCGGTAAGGAGGATCGCCGAACTGACTCATGCGATCCGCATCCAGAAAACATTCCTCCGTGATGTGCGGCTGTTCGCCGAAGAATTCATGGATGACCTTGACGAGTTTGTTCGCGTTTTCCTGAGATTTTTCGACGAAGAAGTCGATATCACCAGTGTAGCGCGGGTAGCCGTGGGAAATGACGGCATATCCCCCGATGATGACAAACTTAACGCCATGGGACTCGAGTAGTTCTACAAATGCTGCGAACTCTTGATCTGGTTCCATTGTCCTTGGGGATTCGTTGATTGATGAGGATGGCGGCTGCCGCGAGGCGTTCATCCACGGATTTTCCGAGCCAGTATTCCGCAGTCCATGAGGCATCCTCCGCAAAGGTTGCCATCCGGTGTTGGAAATTTCTGGTGCTCATGGCCATGTGAAATTTACCCGACGCTCCCTTCCATTTCAAGGTCGATGAGGCGCTTGAGTTCCACCGAATACTCCATCGGGAACTCGCGGACGAGATCATTGATGAAACCGTTCACCGCGAGAGACATCGCCTGTCCTTCGCTGAGGCCGCGCTGCTGCATGTAGAAGAGCATTTCCTCGGAGACTTGTGAGACGGAGGCCTCGTGCTGGGTGGCGTGCTGACTGCCCTTCACGGTGATGGCCGGATAGGTGTCGGTGCGCGAGTGGCTGTTGATGAGCAGCGCATCGCACTCGGTGTTGTTCTTGCAGCCTTTGAGGTGTATGGGATTGTGGACTTGGCCCCGATAGGTGGAGCGGCCTTCGCCGACGGAGATGGATTTGGAAACGACGTTGGAGGTCGTGTTGTTAGCGGCGTGGATCATCTTTGCGCCGGTGTCCTGATGTTGGCCGGTATTGGCGAGCGCGATGGAGATCACCTCGCCTCGCGCACGCTCGCCCTTCATGATGACGCCGGGATACTTCATCGTGAGGCGTGAGCCGATGTTGCAGTCGATCCAACGGACTTCGGCGTCTTCCATGGCGAGGCCGCGCTTGGTGACGAGGTTGAAGACGTTGCTGCTCCAGTTTTGCACGGTGACGTATTGGATCTTCGCGCCCTTGAGTGCGACGAGTTCCACCACGGCGGAGTGCAGTGTGGCGGTCTCGAATTTCGGAGCGGTGCAGCCTTCCATGTACATCACTTCCGAGCCTTCATCCGCGATGATGAGCGTGCGCTCGAACTGGCCGAAGTTTTCCGAGTTGATACGGAAGTAGGCTTGCAGCGGTTGTTTCAGCTTCACGCCTTTCGGGATGTAGATGAAGGAGCCGCCGGAAAACACGGCGCTGTTGAGAGCGGAGAATTTGTTGTCGCCAGTCGGGATCACTTTGCCAAACCACGGGCGGAAAATTTCTGCGTGCTCCTTCAGTCCTTCGGTGGAGTTGCAGAAGATGACGCCTTGTTTCGTGAGCTCTTCCTTGACGTTGGAGTAGGCGGCTTCTGAATCGAACTGCGCTTCTACGCCGGCGAGGAACGCGCGCTCTTGCTGCGGGATGCCGAGACGCTCGAAAGTTTCCAGCACGTCCGCAGGCACATCGTCCCATGAACGCTTTGGCTTTTCTCCGTCGGAGAGGTAGTAGCGGATCACATCGAAGTCGATGTTCTCCAAATCCTTCGTCGCCCAGTTGGTGGGCATCGGTTTTTCAAGGAAGACTTTGAGTGCCTTGTGACGAAATTCACGCACCCAATCAGGGTCACTCTTCACATCGGAAATGTAATCGACGGTCTTCGAGCTGAGCCCGCGGCCGGCGTCGAATTTGTTACGCTCGGGAAACGTGAAGTCGCCCTTGGTGCGGTCGATGTCGATCGCCTCGCGGGTTTCGAGATCGAGTGTGGCGGTGGAGTCGTCGTAGGACATGAGATGGGGAATTTGAGATTTGAAATTTCAGATTTGAAATCCCATCAGGCGAGTGCGGCTTCCTTGAGGAATTCGTAGCCGTCTTTTTCGAGTTCGAGCGCGAGTTCTGGGCCGCCGGAGCGGACGATGCGGCCTTCCGCCATGACGTGGACTTGATCGGGCTTGATGTAGTCGAGCAGGCGTTGGTAGTGGGTGATGAGGAGCATGCCGCGCTGATTGGAACGCATGGCATTGACGCCCTTGGCGACGATCTTGAGCGCGTCAATGTCGAGGCCGGAATCGGTTTCGTCGAGGATGCAGTATTTAGGTTCCAGCATCATCATCTGGAGGATTTCGTTGCGCTTTTTCTCACCGCCGGAGAAGCCCTCGTTGACGGCGCGGGCGGTGAACTTGCGGTCCATTTCAAGCAGGTCCATTTTCTGATAGAGATTCTTGTAGTAGGCCACGGCGTCGATTTCCACACCCTTCGGTAGGCGGGATTGCAGTGCGGCGCGGATGAAGTTGGCGTTGGAAACACCGGGGACTTCCGAGGGATACTGGAAGGCTAGGAAAACCCCGGCGCGCGAGCGTTCGTCCACGGACATGTCGAAGATTTCCTCACCATCGAGTGTGACGGTGCCGCCGGTGACGACGTAGCCTTCGTGGCCAGCGATGACCTTGGAGAGGGTGGATTTGCCGGAACCGTTAGGCCCCATGATGGCGTGGACTTCACCCTTCGGGACGTCGAGGGTGACGCCTTTAAGGATTTCGGTGCCGTTTTCGAGTGTGGCGTGGAGGTCTTGGATGTGCAGGCTCATGATGGGGAAATCGTGTGTGAGGATTAAGGTGTGGGAATTTTCCCGCGCAGGGTGATTTCGATGTCTTCGATCACGGCTCCGGGCGGGAGGTCGAGGACGTCGCTTAAGCTGACGCCGGGTTTGAAATCCACGTCATGGATGACACCCGTAGAGGCATCGTGAAAATGGCCGTGCTCGCGGAGATTCGGGCAGTAGCGTGATGATTCGCGCTCGAAGTGGACCTGGCGGATGATGCCGTGCTGGACCATTGCTTCGAGGCAGTTGTAAACGGTGGCCAGCGAGATGTTGGGCAGGTGGTCCTTGGCCCGCATGAACACTTCGTTCGCGGTCGGGTGGTTGCGCTGCTCGATGAGAATCCGGTAAATCTCCTGGCGCTGCCGTGTCATGCGCAGACCGGCGATTTCCTCCGGGATTTCCTGGGCGCTTCGTGAATCTGGAGCTTTGCTGACCATCGCGGGCGCAACCTAATGGCGAGCCGCACCCAATCAAGAATTATTCTAATTATTGTTCTTGGGGATCTGCAAGTCTCTGTATCTCAGAGGGGGATTTTCACACCGCCCAAAAATCAAAGCCGCTTTTCACTTCGGCTCCAACTTGACCGACAGCTTGATCTGCCTCCGGTCCTTCACCTCCCCGCTGACCGTGGCGTCCTCGTATTCGGCACGCTTGAGCAGGAATTCGACCGGCCCGTCCTCCACATCGGGAATGGTGCAGGGTGTGACTTTCCCGGTGTCCTTGCCCTGATACCAGACCGCGGCCCCGGCAGGACTGCTTGTGACAGAGACCTTCGTTCCGCGCGGCACCCATTCGAATGCAGGCAGCACGACCGGCTCGGTTCCATTGAAATCCAGCTCCTTGAATGACACCTCGCGGAAACCAAAGCGCGTGATGACGATGTCGCGCTTGCCGGGCATGAGGCCGGTGACCATGGAATTTTCCGGCTCCTTGGTGACGCCATCGATTGTTAGGACTGAATCCGGCAGCCATTCCTTGGGCACACGCAGGCTACAAACCGGACCTTTGAGTTCCTTCATGCGATCCGCCGCCGCCTTCTGCGCTTCTGGAGTGAGCGAAGTATCCGCACGCAGTCGGTCGAGTTCCTGTCTCGCGGTTTCCAGATTGGTGAGTGCGATTTGCTCGGCCTGGGCCAAGGCTTTGTTAGAGGAGGCCGCTTGTTTACCGTAAATCAACTTCCGCTTCGTATTGATGCGATCCATAGTCTCCACACAACGCGCATCTCCCGGCAAAAGCTCAAGCGCCTGGCTTGTCGCCGCTGCCGCATCATCCTCGCGGTTTTCCAGAATCAAACGGTCTGCGGATTCCAGCAGGGCTACCACTTTGGCATCCGTTTGCTGCTGCTGCTGCTGGACTTGAAGCCTCCAGAAAATCAGCCCCGCTGCGGCGGCCACGATGATGCCGAGCACCCACCAAAGTGCCACCGGAGTGCTCCGTTCCGGTTTGACGTAGTGCATCCTCATGCTGGGTGATGCCTGCCTTGGGGTCCGGGGGTCGCGATTGGAATGGGGGTTCATGTTGGGGTTTCATTTTCCGTACGGAAAACATGCCACCAGCGCAAACAAGGATTTCGTGAACGCCGTGTTTTTATTTCCGCGCCCTCAGTGCGGCTTCATCCAGAGATACACCCAGCGTTCGGAAACGACCTTGCCGCTGGCGTCCTGTAGCTCGCAGGTCATGTCGATCTGGTCCATGTCCTTCGGCGGCTCGATGACGAAAAACGCGCGCAGCACCTGCGGCATGTGCAGCTTGTCGCTGCGGCCCAGCCCGGCGGGCAGGTCGTCCACGTTTGCCATGCTCATGTCGTCCATGCCGACGTGTAGAAGTTTCGCTTCCTTCTGATTCACGGTGACGACGGGTTTCCAGCCTTTGGTGTCGTCCCACTTCGGATCGCCGACCTTCGCCTGCGGTTGGAGCGGCTTTGCGAAATCAATGGCCATCAAAATCTGCTCTGGCTTCTGCACCGGCGTTCCAGAACGCGTCGCACGCACCGTGAACATCCCGGACGGCGCGGGATCACGTAGCCAACGCAGACGGTAGTGAAACTTGAACGGCTTACCCACTTCCAGTGCAGGCTGCGGATCCCAAACGAGCACCACGTTGTCACCCGTCTCATCAATCGTCGGCAACTCTATCAGATGCAGCTTCCCATGATCGAATCCCTCCAATGGCTCCACTCTCACGCTGGGCCGCTCGTGGTAGCGGGCCTCAATGTCCTGGTATGAGGAAAACGAACGGTCTCTCTGAAGCAGCGACCACGAGCGCGGCTTCTCCATCGTGAAAACGCAATGGCGGAAACGGTTGTGCGTATGCTCCAGCGGACGGTAGTGCAGGTTTCCACTGCCCAACTCCATCAACAGGCCATCGCTATCATGCACCTCAGGCCGGAAATCCAGCGGCTTCGGATGCGTGCCTTCGCCAAACCAATACATTGAGGAAAACGGCGCGAGTCCGAGCTGTTTCACAGGCCTGCGCAACGTAATTTCCGCCTCCACATCCATCACTGTCTCCGCACCCGGCGTGATCGTGAACTGATAGGCACCCGCCACGCTCTCGCCATCGAGCACTGCCCAAGCTGTTAGAGACTTCGCTTCCTTCTCCGGCCGCTTCAGGTGGAACTCAGTGAACACAGGAAACTCCTCCGGCACACCGGGCAGGCCGCTGTTGATCGAGAGCCCCCGCGCGGAAAGACCATAAGGCGAGTTCGCAGGGATGGCGCGGAAATAACTCGCGCCAAGGAAAACGAGAAACTCGTCCATGTAGTCCTTCGAGTTGAGATGGCAGCGCGCACGCCAGCCCGCATAACCCTGCGGCGGCTCGGTCCCGGCCGGGATCTTGTTTTTCCCGTAGTCGAACAAACTCTGATCAAACTTCAGCGGCGTCGTTTTCCCATCCACCACTTCATGGATCGTCACCATTTCCTTGGCCGTCCATCCGGGATGAAAAAAGTCGATGGAGAACGCGCCCTTCTCCGCAGCCCACATGCCGGAGTCCATCTTGAAACGAATGTCGCGATGCTGATCGTAGCTCAGATTTTTCCACACATCACCGAGCTGGAGCTTCGATGGCAGATGCGGCGCGGCTGCCATCTTGCGCGCCTTTTCGCGCAGCATCTCGAACGAAAAATCATCCGCACGAGCGAGAGTCAGCAGCAGAAACGCGGAAACAACAGCACGGCGGATGACTCGGAACATGCCGCTTTTATGCGAGCTTACCCACGCCATGGCAATCACAGGATTGCTGCCGCGGGTGCAGGACAAACAAGCTAGAAAGTAACCGCAGATTTTGGAGGTGTGATTTACCGCGAATGGACGCGAATAGACGCGAATTTTTCAGAACTGAAATTTCATTCCATAGCCCTCTTCATTCGTGTCCATTCGCGTCCATTCGCGGTTAAAAAAATCCCAGCTTGATCGCCCCGTCCGCGCACGGCTCACGCGATCGCCACCAGCCCGTCCATCACGATCACCACGCCTCCAGCAGCGTCGCAACGATCGAGGTCGATGCTCAGCCGGACCAACCAGTCATTCAACTCATCAGGATCCACCAAGGTCTGCTCGATGATCCAGCGTCGCGGTTCTTCTTCTAAAATCCGCGTGTGCTTCGCCGCCCGCGCCTCGGGATCGAGACGGATGCGCTGATGACCCTCGAAATACTCGCCCAACAAAGCATCAACGCGCTGGCGACTCCACGCGTTTCCCTCTGCATCGGCTGGCTCTATCAGCGCGAGCACCGCAGCGGAATCATCCCTCGCCATTGCTTTCACGATTGAGAAAACCGCATTCCTCAGCGCACGGATAAACGCTGCCTTGTTGCGGGTGAACGCCACCGCCTTGCGCTCGGCCACGGGTTTCTCCTCATCAGGCACGTAGTCTGGATTGCGCAGCTTCTCCCACTCATCCAGCAGGCTGGAATCCACGCCGCGCAGGATGTCTTCGAGAAACTGCTCCGCCTCCACGAGATCCTCCGTCCTCGCGGATGGCGGTACGGTTTGCGAAAGCACCTTGTACACTTCTGATAGATGCCGCAGCAGCACCGCCTCGCTGCGTTCCAGCCCGTAGGTCTTCACGTAGTCCTCAAACGACTGCCAGTGCTCGAACATCTCCCTCGCGATCGACTTCGGACGCACGTTGGTTTCCTTCATCCACGGCCGCTGCGCCACAAACGCATTGTAGCTGTCGTAAATGAAATCCTTGCCCGGCTTCGGCCACTCGACTTCTTCTAACATCTCCATGCGTTTGTCGAACTCCACGCCTTCGTTCTTCAACTGCCCGATCAACTCGCCCTTCAGCAAATCCACCTGCCTGCGCAAAACCACCTCCGGGTTTTCCAGGATTGCCTCGATCAACGATAGCACGTTGAGCGCGTATTCCGGCGATTCTCTATCCAGTTGCGGTATCGCATCCAGCAGCCACAAGCCCAGCGCATGATTCATGGAAAAATCCTCCTGCAAATCAATGTTCAGCGCCACCTTCGCCGCACCGCACCGCTCATCGCGCGGGATGATGCGCAGGATATTCCCCTCCACCAGTCCGCGGAATAACTGGAACGCACGCTTCCGCAGCGCCTTCTTCTTTGCCGCAGTCTCGTGGCATTCGCTGATGATTTTCCTCAACGCGGCGCAGCCGTCTTCATGCTCGCGTCCCAGCACGTTGAGCAATGTCGAGTGCTGGACTTGGAAACTGGAACTCAGTTTTTCCGGCGCGGCATCGATCAGACGACGATAGCTTTTCTCATCCCAATTCACGAAGCCCTTCTCCGGCGGCTTGCGTTTCACAAAGCTCTTCTTGCCGGACGATGACGCCTTCTTCTCCAGCCGCAGGTTCTCGATCACATGCTCAGGTGCCTGACAAACCACCGTGCCCATCGTATCGAAACCACGCCTGCCCGCACGCCCAGCGATCTGTTTGAAATCCCGCACCGCAAGCGTCTTGGTACTGCTGCCATCGTATTTAAAAAGCTGCGTGAACAGCACCGTTCTGATCGGCACGTTCACACCCACGCCGAGCGTGTCCGTTCCGCAAATCACCTTGAGCAGGCCGCGCTGCGTGAGCTTCTCCACCAGCACACGGTATTTCGGCAGCAAGCCCGCATGATGAATGCCGATGCCATGGCGCAGCAGTTTGGAAACCTCCTTGCCATAAGGACTGCGGAAGTTCGCATCCTGCAAAACCTCAGCGATGGCTTGCTTTTCCTCCTTCGTGCAGAAGTTCGAGCACAGAAGATTCTGTGCGGTGCCGGCACAAGCGAGCTGCGTGAAATGCACCAGATAGATCGGTGCCTTCCCATGCTCCACCAGCTCGCCGATCTTTTCCTCCAGCGGCGTTTCACTGTATTCAAACTCCAGCGGCACCGGACGTTGCTCGGACTTCACCAACACCGTCGGCGCACCTGTTAGAGCCGTGATCGTTTCCTCAAAAAACGCCGTCTCACCCAGCGTCGCGGACATCAACAGGAAGCGCGACTGCGGCAACGTGAGCAACGGCACCTGCCACGCAAAGCCGCGCGATGCGTCCGAGTAATAATGAAACTCGTCCATAATCACATCGTCCACCCGCGCCTTGTCGCCCTCGCGCAACGCCATGTTTGCAAGAATCTCCGCCGTGCAGCAAATCACCGGCGCACTTGCATTCACCGTCGCATCCCCCGTAATCATCCCCACGTTTTCCGGCCCGAAAATCTGACACAACGAGAGAAACTTTTCATTCGCCAGCGCCTTGATCGGCACCGTGTAATACGAACGCCGCTTCTGGCAGATCGCGCGGAAATGCAAGGCCAGCGCGACCAGCGATTTCCCCGAACCCGTCGGCGTGTTGAGGATCACGTTGTTTCCGGAAAACAATTCGAGGATCGCCTGCTCCTGATGATCGTAAGGCTCCACACCCGTCTCGATCAACCAATCGAGAAACACGCTAAGGACTTCATCACTCGATGAAGGATCAACGAGCTTGGCGGGATCAAGGACAGCAGACACGGCAAGAGCCTGACGCAGGACCGCAAAGGCGTAAACCTTGGACTGCGGTGAAAGCCCCAAGCGCATCAACGCTTTGGGAGTAAACGTCGTTTCCACAACGCAGCCAGTTCCAAAACACCAAGCCAGTCCGCACTCAAAGCGGCGATTTCCGCCGCAGTCCAAAG
>JANMLQ010000157.1:0-20397 GCA_031372635.1 Akkermansiaceae bacterium
CGGATGCCTTGCTTGATGAAGGATTTTTCCAGCGCGTCGCCGATCTCATCGTCTTCGACGGGAACGAGGCGTGGGGCCATCTCGACGAGTGTGACCTTGGTGCCGAAAGCGTTGTAAATATAGGCGAACTCGACGCCGATCGCGCCCGCGCCGATGATGATCATGCTCTTCGGCTGCGGATCGAGAACCATGGCTTCCTTCGAGCTAATGACGGTCTTTCCATTGTAAGGCAGCGGCGGCAGCGGGCGGGGTTTCGCACCGGTGGCGATGATGATGTGTTTTGCTTCGACGGTGGACTTCGCGCCGTCGTTCGCAGTGACTTCTATCTTGCCGGGCGCTACGATGGAACCGAAGCCGCGCACGTAGTCGATCTTGTTCTTTTTGAACAGGAACTCGATGCCGCCAGCGAGTCGATCAGACACCTTGCGCGAGCGACCGATCACGGACGACCAGTCGTATTGGAGATTGTCGAAGGAGAAACCGAACTCATTGGCGCGGTGGGCGAGCGTGTGGAAAAGCTCGGCGTTTTTCAGCAGCGCCTTGGTCGGGATGCAGCCCCAGTTGAGGCAGGTGCCGCCAGCGCGGTCGGCCTCTACGCAGGCGACGGATTTTCCGAGTTGGGCGGCGCGGATGGCGGCGACGTAGCCGGCCGGGCCGCCACCGATGACAATGAGATCGTAAGCCATGGGAGTAATGAAGTGTGCAGGATTGCGGGGGGAAACTGTGCGCCTCGCGCCGGATTGTCAAAGATGGAAAGGCGGGAAAAACCGCAGCCTTGATTGTGCCTGCGGCGTTTCCCATCCTTCTTGCATGCCCGCTCCGTCGCCGAACCGGAACCTGCTCCTGACGCTGCTATCTGCGGCGGCGGTCATCGCGGTGGTGATCTGGCGATCCGGCGCGGTTGCCAGATTTGATGCTGCGGAAGCGCCACTTGCAATGCCTGCGAAGGGCGAGCCGGATCATCGTTTTCATTTCCTATCCGCTTGGGAAAACGCCGCCATCCCCCGCGCGTTGCGGTTTGATCCGCCGATGGGCACCGAGCACGGCGGCCTCGTTTACAACGCCCAGAAATTTTGGGAGATGAACGAAAAACGCGGCGGTCATCACACCGGCGATGACCTCAACGGCATCGGCGGCATGAACACCGATCTCGGCGATCCTGTTTTCTCCACAGCCGATGGCCTCGTGCTCTTCGCCGGAGAACCCTCGCCCGGCTGGGGGAAACTCGTCGTCGTCGCGCACAAGACACCGGATGGCAGGACGCTGCATTCGATGTATGCCCACCTGCACCGCATCGATGTTAGAATCGGCGCACTCGTTTCACGCGGCGGAAAAATCGGCACCGTCGGAACCGCGAACGGTTACTATCCGGCGCACCTTCACTTTGAAATGCGTGCCAGCGATGGAGTGGACATCGGTGCCGGTTATGCGGCGCATCCATTGAGTCGTCTTGATCCTACGGCCACTGTGAACTCGCTGCGCAATGCGCCTGCGGACCAGCTCACGCCATCGCCGCTGGCCCTTGTGTTAGAGAAAAATAGGGGAGCACACGCGCCCTCGCGTGTTGAATGAGACGCCCCCGTCTCATTCCGGCGGACTCCATCTTGAGGTAATTAATGCTCTACGCCGGACCCGCAGGTAAAATCGAATGTTGGCAGACGCGAGTTTTCGACGAGGGCGTCGAAAACAACACGCGAGGGCGCGTGTGCTCCCCACGAATTGCTTGGCTTCCCGCGCCGGATGCTTCAAGCAATCGCCCATGACGAATACCACCGCAGGTGAATTGTTGTTAGTCGGCGTGCCCGGCCCGGAAATGGATGCCGCCACTGCCGCGCGATTGAAGAAACTCCAGCCCGGTGGATTCATCCTCTTCGGCCGCAACATCGTCTCCGCCACCCAGCTCCGCAAACTCACCGATGACTTGCGCGAACTCTCCGTCACCGAGCCGGTCATCACCATCGACCAGGAAGGCGGCCGTGTTTCACGTCTGCGCCTCATCGGAAATGAGCCACCCAACGCCCAGCAACTCCGCTACAAGGCCGATCCCGAACTCATCCGCTGGCACGGCGAACTCACCGGGAAACTGCTGCGCCTCTTCGGCTTCAATCTCGATCTCTGCCCCGTGCTCGACATCTCATTCGACGACGAAGCCGACAACTCCCTGCGCGGTCGCTGCTACGGCGGCAGCCCGGATGAAGTCATTGCCAACGCCGAAATCTTCCGCGCCGCCATGGCCGCCGAGGGAGTTCTTTCCTGCGGGAAACATTTCCCCGGATACACCTTCGCGGGTCTTGATCCACATCATGAGCTACCACGCATCCCGCGCAGCCGCGCCGAGCTGGAGGAATGCGAACTGAAAGTCTTCGGCGCCTTCTCTAACAAAGTGGACTCGATGATGATCGGCCACGGCCACTACCCGTGCTTCGGCGACGAAGTCCTGCCCGCTTCGCTCTCGCCCGAAGTCATCGACCACTGCCTGCGCCGCGAACTCGGCTTCAACGGCCTCGTCATGACCGACGACCTCGATATGGGAGCCATCCTCAACACCTTCGGCTGGCCCGAAACCATCCGCCGCGCCGTGCATGCCGGAAACGATTTCATCATGATCTGCCACCGGCTCGAAGCCGCCGAGGAAGCGAAACAAATCCTCGAAGCTATGGACGCCCGCGATCTCGACCGCGCGCTCTCCTCTCTAGCAGATTTCAAAACCCGCCTCGCCCCACCCGCAGAATTTTCCATCGAAGAACACCAACGCCTCGATGAGGAAGTCTGGAAACTCCGCGTCGCGACATTAGGCGAAGAACAAGCCGCAGAGCGCAGTGCGGAGGATGGGAAGAGATCGCCGGTGGAGGTGTATTGAGCCAAGCTGCGATTCATCCGGGATGAAGGGGTCAGGAGGAAACGTAGGCGCATTCGTGAGAATGCGTTGGGATGGCGCGCCGGTTCCTTCCGTATCGGGACTCCGCCCTCCGTGCTGTCACCAGCACGCCTACGCGTTCACTGCGTGCTGCTCTGAAACTCCGCGCCTGTTAGAAACGCGCGCGCTTCTCCGACGAGGAACAATGAACCTGCGACCAAGACGGGTGAGCCGTGGGCTTGGGCGGCGGTGAAGGCGGCTTGGAAGGTGTCGAATGTTTCGTGAGGCGGCGCTGCGGCGGGGAGCGAGGTGGCGAGTTCCTCCGCAGGCACGGCTCTGGGCGTGTTCACGGGGCAGAGGAAGATTTTTGAGGCGAGAGGGCAGAGGATTTCCAAAATTCCGGTGATGTCTTTGGCGGCCACGGCGCTGAAGACGAGCGCGGCTTGTTTTCCGGGAAACACTGAGTTCCAAGTCTCCACGAGCACTTGGGCGGCGTGGGGATTGTGTGCTCCATCAAGGATGATGCCGGGTTGTATTTCCTCAAAACGTCCGGGCCACGAGACGGTGGAGAGTCCGTGGCGCACGCTGTCGGAATTGAGATGCAGCCCGGCCTTGTGCAGGGCGGTGACGGCGAGTGCAGCGTTCCATTGCTGGTGCTCTCCGGCCAGCACCATCGGGTAACCTAACAGCGGCTCGTCGATGAAGATGATGGGCGCTCGCGTTTCATTCGCTTCCTTCTCCAGCACGAAGCGCGCGGCAGGCTGCTGCGGTGCGCAGATGACTGGTTTTCCCGGAACGAAGATGCCTGCTTTCTCGGCAGCGATGGCCTCCAGCGTATCGCCGAGCCATTGCATGTGATCGAGGCCGATGGGCGTGACGACGCAAACATCCGCAGGCACTGCGGTGGTGGCATCGAGCCTGCCGCCCATGCCAGTCTCTAACACAATGAGTTCGCACTCGCGCTCGCGGAACCAGCGCATGGCGAGCGCGAGGGAGATCTCGAAAAACGTCGGGTGATGTTCAAAGCGCGCGCAGATTTCCCGCAGTTCGGTGAGCATGGCGGCGCAGGCGTCTTCCGGGATTTCCTGGCCGGAGACTTTGACGCGCTCGCGGTAATCAATGAGATGCGGCGAGGTGAAGAGGCCGGTGCGACGGCCACAAGCACGCGCGATGCTGTCGATCATCGCACAGGTGCTGCCTTTTCCGTTAGTGCCAGCGACGTGGATGACTTGCGTGCCGTGCGGCGGGTAGGCGAGGAACTCCTTGAGCAGGCGGCGCGCACCATCGAGTCCGAGTTTGATCCCGAACATCTGGGTGGAGAACAACCAGTCGATCGCTTCGCGGTATCCCATGGTGCGGCGCATCCATCACCCGGATTGCGGCGTCTGCCAAGCGGTGAATTCACCAATCGGCGTAGGAGCTGGGCTTGTGCTCGGCGGAGACCGAGAGCGAGCACTTCATGTAGAGCTCGCCTGCCTGCGGAAACACGTCGGGAGTCGTGCGGGTGTAGTCGCCCAGCGACGGGCATTTCTCGATTCCTGTGGCCTGATCGTGGAGCTTTTTCTCGATGTAGCCTTTGGCGTAGAGGTGACTGGCGATGTCCTGGGTGCCGTTTTCCGCATACGGCCTGCCGCCGTAATTGTAGCCGTAGATGTTCTGATAGGATCGGGTGGCCATCTGGACGTGGCGCAAGGTGAGCACGCAGCCTGCGCGGTCGCTGCCGCGCTTCCATGCCTGTGCGCCGGTGAATACGATCATGATGAGGACCAGAAGGACGGATATGGAGATAGTGAGTTCCAGCAGCGTCATGCCGCAGCGTCTCACAATCCCCGGGGGAGGTGGGATTGTCATGTGGGGGGATGTTTGGGGGGGGAACGCTAAGCTAGCGCGTTTTCGCAGCGATGGAACTACGTCATCACGGAGAAACGGACGCTGCGATCAAGCCAGTGTGGAAATTGCGCCTTGAACGCCACCGGCACGATCATCAATCTGCTGCAAGTCTATGCCGAAACCGGAAGTCGAGCCAGAAGTCATCTACGAAGGGATCCCTGCGTCCCCCGGTGTGGCCATCGCTCCGCTGCATGTGATCGCGCGCGGTTTTTCCGCACCAGAGGTCTATGAAATCCAGGAGTCCGAGATCGCGGGCGAGCAAGACCGTTTCCGCGAAGCGGTGGACATCACGAAGCGCCAACTCATCGAGCTGCAAAGCCGCTTGGAAGATCTGGCGGGTGACAACGAGAGCGGGATCTTCGAGGCGCACGTCATGATGCTGGAAGACCGCGCGGTGGTGGAGCGCGTGCTCGGTGCCATCAGCAGCCGCCAGCAAAATGCGGAGTATGCCTTCTATGCGGTGATGCAGAATTTCATGGAGGCGATGCGCCGCATTCCGGATCCTTTCCTGCGCGAGCGCACGGCGGACATCGAGGACGTGTCGCAGCGGGTGTTGAGAAACTTTTCCCCGGATAGCGATGCGCGCCAACAGGGTCCGGATGACCGCCACATCCTCGTGGCCTACGACCTTGCGCCTTCGGACACCGCCTCGATGAACCGCCGCCATGTGTTAGGTTTTGCAACCGAACAAGGCAGCGTGAATTCCCACACCGCCATCCTTGCGCGTGCCTTCGGCGTGCCCGCCGTGGTCGGTCTGGAAGGAGCTGTGATCGATGTGATGGCGCTCGCTCCTGCAATCCTCGATGGCTACACGGGCAAGCTCATCCTGCATCCCACTGAGGAAACTCTCGAACGCTATCGCAAACTCAGCGACGCCAAGGCGCGCGTGCGTAGCTCGCTCGAATCCAAGCGCGGTGCCGCCACCGAGACGGTGGACAGCCGCGCGATCACGGTTTCCGCAAACATTGAGCTTGTCGATGAACTGCCATTGGTGAAACGCAGCGGAGCGAAGGGCATCGGCCTCTATCGGACTGAGTTCCTGCTGCTCAACGGTGAGGAAATGCCCGACGAAAAAAAGCAGTTGGAGATTTACACCAAAGTCGCCCGCGAGATGGCGCCGCACACCGTCATCATCCGCACGCTCGATGCGGGCGGCGACAAGCTGCCGGTGGAGCCTCTAACAGAACCCGAGCCGAACCCTTTTCTCGGCTGGCGCGGCATCCGCGTCTCGCTGGCGCGTCCCGCGATGTTTCGCGAGCAAGTGCGCGCCGTATTGCGGGCCAGCGCCGTCGGCAAGGTGGCGGTAATGTTTCCGATGATCTCCGGCCTGTCCGAAGTCTTGCGCTGCAAGGAGATGGTCCGCCGCTGCATGGATGAGCTGGAAAAAGAAGGCGTGCCCTTCGATGCGGACATGCCCGTGGGCATCATGATCGAGGTGCCGGCCGCCGCGCTTTGTGCGGATCTATTAGCCCCCGAGGTGGATTTCTTCTCCATCGGCACCA
Organism: Akkermansiaceae bacterium; assembly: GCA_031372635.1. GTDB lineage: Bacteria > Verrucomicrobiota > Verrucomicrobiia > Verrucomicrobiales > Akkermansiaceae > Luteolibacter. The sequence continues at coordinate 6,250 of JANMLQ010000157.1, forward strand.
ACGACCTCATCCAGTACACCGTCGCTGCGGACCGGGTGAACCCGCACGTCGCCGATCTTTACCGGCCCACCCATCCGGCGGTGATCCGTCTTATCAAGCGCACGATCGACGCCGCCACGGACAACGGCATCTGGACCGGCATCTGCGGCGAAATGGCGGGCGACATCCGGCTCACGCCGCTGCTCATCGGCCTCGGCGTGGAAGAGCTTTCCGTCGGCCCGCAGCAAGTGCCAATCGTCGGCCAGGCGATCCGTTCACTCAGTTATGCCGAGTGCGCTGCCATGTCCGATGAAGCACTGCGCCACAACCGCAGCCAAGGAGTGCTGGATCTCTCGATGGACCTCGCCCGCAAACGCTACGGCGAGCTGCTGGATTGAGTTCACTTCGCGATATCCTTCTTCCCAAAGGGACGACTCATATCAGCCCGGCACGAAGTGGGTTCATTTGGTAGAGGTGTTTTTACGGGAAGCCAAGGACTTGCCCTTGAAGAATGTAGAGTTACTTTGACCGCCAATATTTACGGCTGGAATAAATTCCGCGCTCCGACGGATAACTCACGCCAACGCTTTCTCGATGATCTTGGCGGGCAGCACTCCGGTGAGTTTCTGATCGAGACCGCGGTAAGGATAACTGAGGCGGTTGTGGTCGATGCCGAGTTGGTTGAGGATGGTGGCGTTGAGATCGCGGATGTGATGGGGATCCTTGGTGATGTTCCAGCAGAAGTCATCGGTCTCGCCGACGGCGGTGCCGCCCTTGATGCCTGCGCCGGCCATCCAGATTGAGAAGCAGCGGCCATGGTGATCGCGCCCGGCGACGGGCGAGCCGAGTGCGCCTTGCGAATAGACGGTGCGTCCGAACTCACCGCCCCAGATGACGAGTGTGTCTTCTAACAAGCCGCGTTGTTTCAAATCCGTGATGAGCGCGGCGGAAGGCTGATCGGTATCGCGGCACTGGTTGGGGAGCTGCTTGGTGATGGCGATGTGCTGATCCCAGCCGCGATGGAAGAGCTGGATGAAACGCACGCCGCGCTCGGCAAGGCGGCGGGCGAGCAGGCAGTTCGCGGCGTAGGTGCCGGGCTTACGGGACTCGGGGCCGTAGAGATCAAAGGTGGCGGCGGGCTCGCCTGAGAGATCTGTTAGTTCCGGGACGGAGGCTTGCATGCGAAAGGCCATCTCGTAGCCATGGATGCGGGCGACGGTTTCCGGATCGCCCACGTCGTCTGCGAAGCGTTGGTTGAGCGTGGCGAGTTCATTGAGCTGGGAGCGGCGTTGTTCGCGGCTGACGCCAGAGGGATTATCCAGATAGAGCACGGGATCAGCACCGGCGCGGAGGATGACGCCTTGATGCTGTGACGGCAGGAAACCGCTACCCCAGAGGCGCGAGAAGATTGGCTGGTCCGGGTTTTTCCCGGTGCCTTGGGAAATGAGAACCATGTAGGCGGGCAGGTTTGCGTTGTCGGTGCCGAGGCCGTAGCTGACCCATGCGCCGGCGGAGGCGTTGCCGAGCTGCATGGAGCCGGTGTTGATGAGTGTGATGGCGGGATCGTGGTTGATCGCTTCCGTGTGCATCGAGCGGACGACGCATATCTCGCCCGCGATCTTCTGCGTGTGTGGTAACAGATCGGAAATCCACACGCCGGAGGGGCCGCAGGGTTTTCCCGGTGCGATGGGTTGCACGACTGGAAACTTCGACTGCCCGGCGGTCATGCCAGTGACGCGTTGATCACCGCGCACAGAGGGCGGCAGGTCGCTGCCGTGGAGTTTGTTGAGGGTGTCCTTGCCATCGAAGAGATCGACATGTGAAGGGCCACCGGATTGAAAGAGGTAGATGACGCGCTTTGCTTTGGGAGCGAGGGTGCGGAAGGAACTCATGTCTTCATCCGTGGGCTGCGCGCCGCTGGCAAGCCGCGCGAGCATCGCGGAAAGCGCGACGTGGCCGAGACCGTTGGCGGCTTTGCCGAGGAAGGCGCGGCGGGAGTGGATGAGAGGATTCATGGCAGGTGGATGGTTGAGAGTTGATGGTTGATGGTGAAGAAGACGGATATTTCCATCAACTATCAACCATCCACCATCAACTACCTACGTGTGATCGTTTCGGATAGATTGAGAAGGGTGGAGGTGAGCTGGGTCCAGGCGGCTTGCTCGGTGGCGGGGAGGCTGGTGTTTTGCGGGACTTCACCGATGGCGAGGAGTTGGCGGGCGGCGTGGGGCTCGGATGTGTAGCGCTGGCGTTCGCGGTTGAGTGCGGCTTCGAGGGTGGCGAGTTCTTTGGGCTGCGGCGGGCGTGAGGTGATGGTTTCAAAAGCGGCGATGATGCGCTCGTGATCGTTTGGGTACGGGGATTGCAGTAGTTTCAAGGCGAGGGCGCGTGAAGCCTCGGTGAATTGCGGGTCGTTGAGGGTGACGAGTGCTTGGAGCGGCGTATTGGTGGAGAGGCGGCCGATGGAGCAGATTTCTCTGTTAGGTGCATCGAAGGTGGAGAGGCTGGTGGGTGGCAGGGTGCGTTTCCAATAGGTGTAGAGCGAGCGGCGGTGGAGTTTCTCACCGTGATTCTGCACGAAGGTCTGCGAGGTGGCGGGGCTGGATCCGTAGTGGGAGACTTGCCGCCAGAGGTCGCCTGGCTGATAGGGATTCACGCTTGGGCCGCCGAGTTGTTCGACGAGCAGGCCGGAGCTGACGAGTGCTTGATCGCGGATTTGCTCGGCGCTGAGTCGGAAGCGGGGACCGCGTGCGAGCAGCTCGTTGCGCGGATCTTTGGTCAGGAGTTCCGGTGTGGTGTTAGAAGACTGGCGGTAGGTGCGCGAGGTGAGGATGAGCTTGATGAGGCGCTTGCGATCCCAGCTGTGTTCGCGGAAATCGACGGCTAGCCAGTCGAGTAGTTCGGGATGGGAAGGCCACTGGCCTTGGGAGCCGAGATCTGCGGAAGATGCGGAGAGGCCGCGGCCGAAGAAGTGTTCCCAGAGGCGATTCACGGCGACGCGTGCAGTGAGCGGGTGATCGGGCCGGGTGAGCCAGCGGGCGAGATCAAGTCGGTTGGCGGGTCGGTCTTTGAAGGTGCCGGTGGTTTTGTCGAAAGCCGGATCATCGGAGAGCGGCGGTAACGCGGCGGGGCTGCCGGGAGTGACTTCATCCTTCGGGGCGGAGTACACGCCGCGTTCGAGCATGCGGGTGACGCGAGGTTTCTTGGCGGTGTTCATGACGAGCAAGGAATGCTTGCCGGTGAGCATGGAGAGCCGTTCGGTTAGATTTTCGATGCGGCTGCGGTCGGCGGACTTTTCAGGAGCGGTCTGGTGGAAGTAGTCGCGCAGTTGCGCGGCTTGTTCTGGGGTGTGCGATGCGGGATCGGCACTGAGCAGTGCGGTGATGTCGGAAGGGTGTGGTGAGCCGTCGTCATTTCCTGATAGAGCGAGGATTTGAAAACGTGCGGGCGAGGTGGTTTCGCCGAAGTTGAAGAGGATCTCGGTGGTGAGGAAAGGTGTGGCGCTCGGCTGGATCGGCGTGGCAAAGGTGAGTGTGAGATGCTGCGGCTCGGCGCTGCCGGTGGGCGGTGCCCAACAGACGAGCGGATCGGTGTTGAGCACGTTGCGGACATTGTAGCCCGGCTGCGAGCCGCTGGCGCTGAGGCGGGCGATGGGAAGGATGGCATTGAGATCGACGTTTTCTGCCGGGAAACTCGAAACGGAAGTGGTGATGGAGCCGAGCATGAAGTTTCCTTCAAGTCCCTTGGCCTTGCCGAAGCCGAGTTTGCCTTTCGACTTCTCACTCGGGGAAAACACGACGCGGATGCCGCGGATCGGCGGACCACCAACGGGCAGTTTTGTGAGGATGTTGTAGGCTGCGAAATCACCGTGCGCGATGGTGACGGAGTGGTCCGGCTGGATGGCGATGCGGTCCGGACTGCCGTTGGGCGCGGTGGCAGTGACGACTTCCATAGGTGTTAGAACGAGATTGGCTCCGCGTTGCGAGAGATCGGCGCGTTGGTCTTGTTCCCACTTCGATTGCGTCTCGGGGATGGGAGTAGCGAGGGCTAGGCGCGCGGCTTCCAACTCGCGGCGGACTGTTTCCGCCTCGGCGGGGCTGGCGAGACAGGAGGCGGAGTTGATGGTGGGCGCGGCGTTGCGACCTGCGTCACCGGCTAGGCCGGCGTCGTCGAGTGTGTTGAAGAATGCGAAGAAGCGGTAGTAGTCGCGCTGGCTGATGGGGTCGTATTTGTGATCGTGGCACTGGGCGCAGGCGAGGGTGAGGCCGATGAAGGTCTCGGAGGCAGTCTTGACGCGGTCCGCGACGTAGTTGACGAGATTTTCCTCGGGGATGGTGCCGCCCTCGTGGGTGATGGCGTGGTTGCGGTTGAAACCGGTGGCGACGATCTGCTGCTCAGTCGCATCCGGCAACAGGTCGCCTGCGAGTTGTTCGGTTAGAAATTGGTCGTAGGGTTGGTTGTCGTTGAAGGATTTGATGACCCAATCCCGCCAGATCCACTGGTGGCGTCCGCCATCGATCGAGTAGCCGTTGGTATCGGCGTAGCGCGAGGCATCGAGCCAAGGAGTTGCGAAGTTCTCGCCGAAACGCGGTGAGGCGAGCAGACGATCTAACAACGAATCGTATGCTTGCGGCGTGGTGTCTGCGATGAAGGCTTTGATTTCCTGTGGAGAGGGAGGCAGGCCGGTGAGGTCGAAGGAAAGTCTGCGGATCAGGGTGCGGCGGTCGGCTTCGGGTGAGAAGCTGAGGTTTTCTGACATGAGGCGCGCGGCGGTGAAGCGGTCGATGGGATTATCGCCAACTTCTAACAGATTTGGCACGTTGGCTTTGAGTGGAGTTTGAAAAGCCCAGTGGCCTTCGTATCTCGCGCCTTCCTTGATCCAGCGGGTGAGTTTCTCTGCATCTTGAGAGGTGAATTTCATGTGCGCGTCCGGCGGCGGCATGACTTCATCTGGATCCTTGCTGGTGATGCGGAGGACTACTTGGGATAGCTCGGGTTTTCCGGGGACGATGGCGGGTTTTCCGGATTCGCCGCCTTTCAGGGCGTGCTCGCGGAGGTCCAGCCGCAGCTCGCCTTTCACTGCGGCGGCATCCGGGCCGTGGCAGGTGAAACAGGTCTTCGAGAGGATCGGCCGGATGTCGCGGTTGAACGCGAGTGGCTCTGCGGTGAGCGGTAGCGCCAGCGCGACTGAGAGGAGCGGAAGACAGCGGTTCATGGGTTATGGAGAGCAGACCAATAACGTGCAGCTTGGAAAAGTGTCTCGGAAAAACTCAGGGCCGGTATGCGTGGCGATGGCGCAGTGCGCTCTCGAAGGCTGGCTCAGGCTGGCAGAGGCGGTGGATGAGGTCATCCCAGATTTCGCGACCCTTGAGGATTTCCACCTCGATGCGCAGGAAAAAAACGGGCACGTCAATGGACGCGGGCTGCGGGAAACGCACGGCATCTTTCTCGGTGGTGACGATGAGGTGCATGTCCCGCTCGACACAGCGTTGCATGAATTTCTCGACGTCCTTGCGCGAGAAACGATGGTGATCGGAGAAGCGGCGGCGGATTTCCACGCGTGCTCCGAGTTTTTCCAAGGATCTCTCAAAGGCCTCGGGCACGGCGATGGCACTGATGGCTCCCACCCATTTTCCCTTGAGGAAATCCAGTGGCTGGCGCTCGCGGGTGAAGACGTTTTCCAGATGGATGGGGCCGTGGGTACACTCGATGATGTCCGCAGTTTTGTTGTATTTGCGGATGCGGCTGATGAGCGCTTCGTTGGATGAGCCATCGCACTTGGTGAGCAGGATGTAACTGGCGCGGCGGAGGTTTTTCGGCGGCTCACGCAAAGTGCCGCGCGGCAGTAACGCCTCGGTGCCGAAGGGCGAGCCGGAGTCGATGAGCACGATGTCGATGCCGTGGGCGAGATCGAGGTACTGCATGCCGTCGTCTAACAGCAGCGTGTCCGCGCCAAGGTTCTCGATGGCGAAACGACCGCTTTTGACGCGATTCTTGTCCACGACGACGGAGACGAGGTCGAGGTTGCGGGCGAGCATGAACGGCTCGTCGCCAGCGTACTTGGAATCAAGCAACAGCGCGGAGCCGGTGGAGACGACCTTGGGCATACGCTCGGAGGGGATCGGGCTGCCATCGGGAGCGCGCCATTTTTGGGGATGATCGAGTTTCCTGCTCTTGTAGCCACGCGAAAGGATGGCGACGTTGCGGCCACGATCTCTGAGGGAACGTGCGAGTAGCTCTACGACCGGAGTTTTTCCAGTGCCTCCGACGGTGATATTTCCGATGGCTACGACCTGGGTGCAAAGGTGGTGCTGAGGCCGCCAGCCGCTGCGGTAACGCCAAAGGCGGAGCTGCACCAGAACCCGGAAAATACCGGAGAGCGCCCGCATCAGGAAACGCATCAATGCCGCGCGGAAGCCCCTGGCGCGACCAAAGATCACATCCGCTCCCCAGCGTTCGAGTTCCTCGATCAATTCCTTCATCGCGCCCCGGCACCATGCCTCGCTGGCAAGCAGGGGGGCAAGCAGCAAACCCGGCAGGGTGGGGGATCGGGAAAAAGGCACCTTTATTTCAAGTTCCACTGGCTATGGCGGCATGCGGACGTTAGTGAACGCCATGTTTCGATATGGAAAACTGGCGCGCCAGGCGGTCTCGGCCATGAGCTATCTGGCGGGCAAATACACACCGGACGCCCCCGCCATTTCCTCGGCGGAGGTGGGCAGGGAGCGGAAAATCCCACCGGCGCTAGCTGCGAAGCTTCTAAGTCAGATGGCGGCGGCGGGGCTGGCGCATGGCACCACTGGCCCGGGCGGCGGCTACCGATTGGCGCGCCCGCCGAAGAAGATTCGGCTTTCCGAGATCGTGAGTCTCTTTGAGCGCGGCATGGATGAGTTTCCCTGTCCTTTTGGCACGGGTTTCTGCGGCACGAGTGATCCGTGTCCGCTGCACCATGACTTCATCCGGCTGGAGGAAAACGGGCGCTCGTTTCTGGAGCAGACCACGCTGGAGGTCTTCTTGAGGAAGTGCGCCGACGATGGCTGTTAGAGCGGTAGGTCGTAGCTCCTGCCACCCACGCCCTCGAACCAGCGGAGGTAGGCGAGATTCACCATCGAGTAGCCACCGGCGGTGGGATAGTTGCCGGTGAAGTACCAATCTCCGCAGTCGCCCTTGATGGAGGCGTGCAAGTTGCCGATGGTTTGGAAGATGACTTGCACCTCGCCGTTCCAGTCGGTGTTTTCAGGATAGACCATGCGGCTGATTTCTGCGGAGACTTCTTCCTCGGTGAAGATTTCGTATATTTTCTGAACGATGTTGCGGCGCTCGCCGACGGGCCGTTTCAACTCTTCGCGGCACTCGTCATAGATGCGATTCAAAAACGACTGCCTGCCCGCGCGGCGGTGCAGTGCGATAGCGGCCTGGAAGGCGATGAACTTGCCGAGTTCCGACATGTCGATGCCATAGCAATCCGGGTAGCGAATCTGCGGAGCGGTAGAACAAACGACGATCTTGGAAGGATTGGTGCGGGCGAGGATCTTGAGAATCGACTGCTTGAGCGTGGTGCCGCGCACGATGGAGTCGTCCAGCACGACAAGGTTTTCACCCGGCCTGACCACGCCGTATGAGATGTCATAAACGTGGGAAACGAGTTGGTCGCGGCCTTTCTCTTGGGATATGAAAGTCCGCATCTTAATGTCCTTGTGGGCGACCTTCTCTCCCTGCGGCCAGTTGCGCAGGATGAGGTCGTCCACCATCTCCGGTGTGAGATTTCCCTGCTCCACAGCCTCCAGGATGGATGAGCGCACCTGCTGGCGGCGGAACAGGCGGAGTCCGTCCATGAGTCCGAGATAGGCGGTTTCTGCTGTGTTGGGGATAAACGAGAAGATGGTTTTTTCAAACGCACCGTCAATCGACTCCACCACCTGCGGGACGAGTGCCGCACCCATAGCTTTGCGTTCCCGATAAATCTGCGGGTCGTTGCCGCGCGAGAAGTAGATTTTCTCAAACGAACAGGGCGTGAACTTTTGCGGCGGCGCGAAGGCGCTGTCGGTCATCGTGCCATCCGCCTTGATGGTAATCATTGAGCCGGGATCGACGGCTTTGACTTCGGAAGCATCGGCCTCGAACACGGTCATGAGCGGCACGCGCTCGGATGCGAAGGCCACCACCTCATCGGTGACGAGCATGTGGCAGGGCCGGATGCCGCGTGGATCACGCATGACAAACATGTCACCATTACCGATAACTCCGCAGATTGCATAGCCGCCATCCCACGCTGCGGCGGACTCGGCGACGAGTCTCGGAACATCCAGCGCGGCTGAGATTTTCTCCGGCATCTCGGAGCCGGGCACGCCGGAATCGCGGAGCTGGCGGTAGAGATCGGTGTGGTGCTCGTCGAGGTGGTAGCCGATTTCCTCTAACACTGTCTGGGTATCGGTTCCGAATACCGGGTGCTGGCCGCGGTTGATGAGCACTTCGTTGAGTTCGGCGGCGTTGGTCATGTTGAAGTTGCCCATGACCATGAGCGTGCGGGTGGGCCAGTTGCTGCGACGCAGGTAGGGATGGCACGAGCCTTCGTCGAACTCGCCTGAGGTGCCGTAACGCAGGTGGCCGACGAGGATTTCACCGCCGAAATCGAAGTGGCGTTTCACGCTTTCCGGATTCTTGTGATCGAGGACGCCCTTGCGCGAGAGTTTGTAGAAGTTCTTGATCTCTTTGCGGAAAATCTCAGCCAGCGCGTCCTTTTCGATGCCGCGGCGGCGATAGACGTAGGGTTGGCCCATCGGCATGTTGAGCTTCACACAGCCGATGCCAGTGCCGTCCTGGCCCCGGTTGTGCTGCTTTTCCATCAGCAGGAAGAGCTTGTTGAGGCCCCACAGGCAGGTGCCGTAGCGGTCGTAATAATAGGCCAGAGGTTTGCGGAGCCGCACCGCAGCGATCCCGCATTCGTGTGTGAGGAAATCGCTCATGCTCAGTTGGATTTTAGCATCACTCGCCGATAACGCGAACCCGGACACCCTCTTCGGGAACCATCCGGCCAATGACGTGGCCGCCGGGCCCCGCTTTGAGTGCATCTGCGACATCCGCCTCGGCGACGATCGCCACCCAGCCGATGCCCATGTTGAAAGTGTGGAAACGATCCTGCGCGTCCACGTGGGCAAGTAGTTTGTCGATTCCGGGAAGCTCCCAACGCGGAATCTCCAGGTCCGCGCCCATGCCACGGAACAGACGCTCGAGGTTTTCCGGTAGGCCGCCGCCGGTGATGTGGGACATGGCCTTGGGCTTGACGCCGGATTTTTTCAGAGCGCCCGTCACGTCATGATAGAGGCGGGTGGGCTTGAGCCAGGCGGCGAGTTCGTCAGCGGTGACTTCTCCAGGAAATTCGTTGAGCACGCGGCGCACGAGCGACCAGCCGTTGGCGTGGATGCTGTCCGAAGCGTAGCCGATAAGCACGTCCCCTACTGCGACGGTGGTGGGGTCGATGAGGTCAGGTTTTTCCGCGCAGCCGATGCAGAAACCGGAAAGCTCGATGACGTCGGCGGGGACGATGCCGGGCATTTCGGCGGTTTCGCCGCCGGCTAGGATGCAGTTGCAGGCTTCCAGGTAGTCCGCCATGCCAGCGATCAGGCGGGTAATTTTCTCTTCGTGGAGCGCGGCGATGCCGATGTAGTCGAGGAAAAGCAGGGCATCCCCGCCGGTGGTGAGGATGTCGTTGACGCTCATGGCCACCAGATCCTTGCCTGCGGTTTCGAGTAAATCGTGCTCCAGCAACAGCTCCAGCTTAGTTCCCACGCCGTCGCAGCCAGTCATGATGACCGGCTCCTTGTAGGAACTGAGGTCGTAACACGCCGCGAACAGCCCGAAGGCACCCAAGAGTTTCCGGTTTTGCTGGGTTCTGCGCACATGAGTGCCGATGTCGCCCACGAGTGCAGCCGCTTTGCGCGTGTCCACCCCTGCCTGCTGGTAAGTTAATTTGCCCGCCATATTCCGCTGCGGGGGTTCTACATGCCACCCCTGCCCCGTCACGCAGAAAAACTCTGATTTCATCACGGAGGAACCATGGGACGGCAAATCCCGGCAGGCAGGGGATTCCGAAGCTCATCAAATCGCAAATTTCAAATTTTCCGCGATCTCAGCCCACGGGCGAATCCCTTGTTTTTAGAAACCAGACACACACATCCTTAAAATGTTCAAAAAAAGATTGCCAACCGAGCCAGATTTTTCTAAATGTCTGAAAGATCAGCGAACCGAATATTTAATAACTCTTGATTACTTCGCGAAATCCCCTAGAAACCGCTACGAATTCAAATCCTAAAACGATGTTTAAAGACAGCCCATCCATTCATCTCGACTCTGGTCTGGAGATTGGCTACGCCAACCCGATCGCCAGATTTGGTCAGCCTGTCACACTGACAGGAGGCACTCATTTCCTTTTAGCGCGCAACGGTCGCGGCAAAACTACACTGCTGCGCACCTTGGCCCGCAGCCTGAAACCAGTCTCTGGAACTTTCCGCATGGAAGGCTTCACCCAGTATCTTCCCGAGGATCTGCGTTTCGATCCCTTTTTGTCACCGGCGACGATTTTCCGGACCATGCTGCCAGCGAATCGGCTCGCCGATGCACTCGATCTGGCGAAACGCATCGAGCTCGACGTCAACAGGCTCTATGGTCGGCTTTCCACGGGAAACCGCCGTAAGACCAACTTGATCATGGCCGAGCACTCGGTGAAACGCGAGGGCGGCAGTATCCTACTGCTAGACGAGCCATTCAGCGGCCTCGATGCCTTCGCACGTCAGGTTTTCGAGGAAATCTGGAAGGAGTCCTCGGACAAAGTGCTGCGCCTAGTGAGCTGCCATCCGGACTACGATTCGATGGAGATGCCCAGTGCGCTGATGATCGAAGGCCGTAATGCGCGCCATTTGGACGGCACGAGTCAGACTTGGAGCCAGTTGAAGCAACTTTTGAACTGATACCGCCATGAGACTGTTCCGCCTCACATTTGCCACGATTCTCCAGCGGAAAGCCTGGGCGATCTGCGCCTTTGCGGTGATCGCCATGCCTTTCGTGATGCCATGGATTTCCAGCGCCACCGAGAAGCCACTGTTGGTGCAGCCCGCTAGGGTGCTCGCCTCTTGGAACACCCTTTGGATTTGCACGCTGGTCTGGGGATTCTTCACTGCCGCCCGCGAAGGCGAAAACAACGCCCAGTCCGGTATCGGTGAGTATTTCCTGACCACCGGCGTCTCGGCGACCCGACAGCTCTTCCAAATCTGGCTCGCGGTGTTCTCCTTCGTTGTGCCTCTAACGGTTCTGACAGTGCTGATCTGCAAGTTTGCAGCCGCACCGGCCGATCCTGCGGAGCAGTCGATGTGGTGGATAATGAACGTCCAGTATGCCTTGCTGTTCCTGTTAGTGATCGCGCCGCTACTGGCACTGGCCACCGCGCTTGCATCGCGTTTCGGAGGCATCACGGGTTTCTCGGTCACCCTACTTATCACGCTCTATGGGCTCTATGGAGTCGGCTACATCGACCAGATGCTCAAGCAGCAATCCAACTCCATGCTTCGCGGCCTGTGGACCTTCTCGCCGCACTACAGTTTCGTGGATCTGACCCAACGCCTTTCCTGCAAGATGGGAGCACTACCCTCAGGCATCTTCTGGACGATGATCCTCTACTTCGCGGGTATCCTCGCCGTTTACACCGGCATTTCCCGCCTCTGCTTCCGCATCAAGCTTTCCGCCTAATTACAAAGCCATGTCACGCATACCATCCATAGCTACCAGCACCTGCCTCATCGGCGCGGGTGTGATCGCATGGGCGTTTGCCGGACGCCCCCTAGTTTCAAATCCGGACATCAATGTGCCGCTCAATCCTCTCGGCATCAATGGCAGCCCCTATGGCGAAGTTTTCGCCATGGCGATGCAGGGATCGATCGACAGCTCCTTCCACGGCGTCATGAAGAGTGGCTCAGGTCACCGCCATCAGGGCGCGGATTCCTGTGAAACCTGCGCCAAGGGCGAAAAAACCGCGCCTCCCGTCCGCACCAACTTCCACAACCTGCTGACCACCCTTGAGCGCGCCACGCAGGTCCGCACCAATCCGAAATCCTCAAGCGAAGCCTTCAAGCTCTACCTGCGCCGCCAGGTGGAAGATAAGCTGCGTTTCGCCTACAAACTCGATCCCTCGCACTACGCGAATTACACCTCGCTCCACCTCTTCCTCACCGAACCGCAGCTCGGCACCCGTCCCGAGCTCACCCCTTCGGCCGCCAAGCTCGCGGAGGAAACCATCCACTACTGCCTTGCAAAGGAAGACGATCCACGCCCCGCGCTCACTGCCGCAGCGGCCACCTCCAACATCTTGGAGTTGATGTTCAATGATCGCATGAACGCCGAACCGAAGTTCACCACCGCTCAGATGCGCCAGTATCTCGGCCTACTGGATCATTGCATCAATCGCTACGTTTCCATCTCCAAACAATGGGACGAATCCAAAAACTGGGATCTGCTATCTCCCGAGCGCATCAACGAGTGCGACGAGCGCCTTCACTTCATCGGTAAGTTCCGTGAGGCCGCCGCCGGCACCATCGAGCGCTTCGAGGGCAAGCCCCAATCTTCCCAGGTTTCCAACTGATTTTCCGCATGTCCGTATTCACTGCAGTCGCCGAACCACCACCGCTACCGGGCCATGCTCCGGAAGCTGGTCCTTCGCGCTTCGGCCCCGGCATGAGCGGGCGGGTCTTGTTAGGTATCATCTTCCGAGTTTGCCGCGAGTTACGCGTTTCAGACATCCAGATGCGCGCATCGCGTCCGGTTTACATTCATACCAACAAAGGCATGGAGAAACTCGAATTCCTCGGGATTCTATCAGCCGCTAACATGGACGAGATCCTCAAGGAACTCATCTCCAACCGCGAGAGTGCCAGCCACGGCTTCGGTCAAGACAAGTCGCTCGACGAGCGCGTGGATGAAAAAATCCGCCTCGCCATCGCCGACTTCGCCGAGCGCCGCGTGGCGGACTTCTCCTGCGATGGTGTTCCCATGGGCGACAACGGCGAGCGTTCCGGACGTCTGCGGATTCAAGCCCACCTCAGCTCCTCTGGCCTCGGCATCACCTGCCGTATCCTCAACGATTTCATCCCCGAACTCGAATCTCTCGGCATCGATCCCGACACCACCGACACCTTGCGTCACGGCGTCCTCAAGCGCGCCGGCCTCTGCCTCGTCACCGGGCCCACCGGCTCCGGAAAATCCACCACCCTCGCCTCACTTATCGACTGGGCCCGCCGCCATCATCCCAAGCACATCGTCACCGTCGAGGATCCCATCGAGTACCAGTATCCTGACGACATGGATGACCCCGACTATCCGGGACATCGGATTCCCTCTCCCAGCATCGTCACCCAGCAGGAAGTCGGCCGCGATCTTCATTCCTACCGCCAGGGCCTCAAGGACGTGCTGCGGAAAGCCCCGCATATCATTCTGTTAGGAGAAATCCGGGACCGCGAGGCCATGGAAACCTGTATGGAGGCCGCACAAACCGGCCACCTTGTCCTCTCCACTCTGCACACCACCGGTGCCGTCAAAACCATCGGCCGGATCCTCGAACTCTATCCGAAAGACATGCACACCGCCGTGCTCAGCCGGCTTTCGGAAATCCTCATCTTCATCCATTCCCAAGGCCTTCTCAACGGCGTCCAACGCCGCGTCCTCACCTACGAATTCCTCCAGAACAACGACGATGCCGTCGCCAGTGCCATTTCCAATTACGACGGCGGTGCCCGCTCCCTCGAAGACGTCATCCGCCGCGCGGGTAACATCGAGTGGGACTCCAATCTCCGCCGCCTCGTCAACCAGGGACTCATCACTCCGGAAATGTTCCAGAATGCGAAAATGAACCGCAACGACGACGACTGACTTTACCACTCTCCGAGACTGTCTGGCCCACTGGAAGAACTCAGAATCCTTCCTCAAAGCCCGGCCTTCTCAATCCGACAAAACACAACACACCCGATTGAAAACAAAAAATAGAATACACACACCATGAAACTGACCAACACCCTGACCATGAAACGCAAAGCTGGTATGACCCTCCTCGAATTGACGGTCGTCATCCTTGTTCTGCTCTCCCTCATCTCGATCCTCTTCATTGGCGCCCGCGCTTGGAAGAAG
>JANMLQ010000168.1:0-11043 GCA_031372635.1 Akkermansiaceae bacterium
GATGGTGACTTCCCATTCACCAGCGTTTAAAGAAACCACGTGAACAACTCTATCGACTGGAAAAATCTGCTAGGCTCCATTCTGGACGGCTTCGGCTGTCAGACCGGCACCATTCACCGGACTGCGGAGGATGGCAGCACGCTCGATCTCGTCTGCCAGATCGGCGTGCCCGATGCGCTGCTGGACAAGATCAGCCTCATCCCCTTCGGCAAGGGCATCGCCGGAGCGGCTGCGGAACGCCGCGAACCCGTGACGCTCTGCAATCTCCAACAGGATCTCGGCGGAGTCGCCAAACCGGACGCCCGCCAGACCGGCGTCTCCGGCTCGCTGGCGGTTCCGGTTTCCTCTGCGGAAAACGACTGCATCCTCGGCACTCTCGGCATCGGTATGAGTCAGCCCCACGATTTCTCGGACGAGGAAATCGCACGCCTGCAGGCCCACGCCCGCGACATCGCGGAACTTTTCCAGAACAATGCAGGCTGCGGTGATTGACCCGGCCCGCGATGTGATTAAGCTCGCTGCCATGACCACGGTGGAATCAGCAACGAAGATCCTCGACACCATGCTCGGGCATCTCGGATTGGCGGCGGAAATCGAAATCCAGGAAACCTTGGACGGCCCTTGCCTGCAAGTTCACTCGAATGACGAGAAGGCGATCATCGGTCGCGACGGCGAGCGACTCGACGACATCCAATACCTCGTCAACCGCATCCTGCGGCGGCAGTTTCCCAAAGCGGAACGCATCAAGGTGGATTGCGGGCATTTCCGCAGCATCCGCGAGGACAAGATGGCCGAAGAAATCCGGGACATCGCCACGCGCGTCAAGTCCACCGGCACTCCCTATCAGATGCGCCCGCTCAACGCCTACTACCGCCGCATGGTCTATCACATCCTGGCGGACGATGCGGAAATCGAATGCCACTCGCCCGAAGGCGAAGACCGGCTCAAGCGCATCACCATCTCTGCGAAAAGCTCCACCTGATGAAACGCTTCCTGTTTGATTGCGGCACGCGCGATGCCACCGCCTCGCTCGGCATCCTTGCGCTACGACTGCTCACCGGCTTGATGATGCTCATCGGCCATGGCATCCCGAAGCTGATGGACTACAGCGCACGCAAGGATCTCTTCTACGTGCCGGATTTTTTCCCGCTCAACTTCATGTCACCGCCGCTCAGTCTGATGGCGTCAATCAGCGCGGAGGTCGGTGCCTCGATCCTCATCATCCTCGGCATCGCCACCCGCCCAGCAGCCTTCATCCTTGGATTCAGCATGGTGGTCGCAGTGTTCGGATTTCACGCTGACGCGCCTTGGTTCGTCAAGCCACCCACCTATGTCGATGCCAAGGAACTCGGCTTGCTCTACTTGATCCCGATGATCGCCATCATCTTCTCCGGTGGTGGTCTTTTTTCCGCAGACTCGCAGCTCTATCGGGATGCCAAACGCCGCCGCTGGTGACTCATGGAAACGCATCGTCTCGTCCTGCCGGGTGACTTGAACCACTACGGATTCCTGTTCGGAGGAAGACTGCTCGCGTGGATCGACGAAGCATCATGGATCGCCGCCAGTCTGGACTATCCGAAGTGCAAATTCGTCACCGTGGCGATGGATACCGTGGAGTTTCATCACAGCGTGCGTGAAGGCACCATCCTGCGCATCACCTGCGAGCTCCAGCGTGAGGGAAACACCAGCGCCTGCTACTCAGTGCGGGTGATTGATGAAAAAGCCGGCGCGCATCCGATCTTCTCCACCCTCGTCACCTTCGTCAGCGTGGACGACAGCGGCACCAAGCGCCCGATCCGCGCCTGAAACAAGACCGCCGTGGAACCGCACATCGAGACCGTTGACATCGTGCTTCCCCTCGAATCCTCCGAGGAGGACATCGCACGACGCAAGGCCGCCGCCGCGAAACTCGGCGTCCCCGTTTCCCGCATCGACAGCGTGAAACTTCGCAAGCATTCCATCGACGCGCGCCAGAAGACCATCAAGGTGCAACTTCGGTTAGACGTGGCGCTCGACGGACCCGCGCCTCTTGATATCCAGCCTGTCTGGTCTGCGACTCCCCTGCGCTCCGCCCACCGCAGCGTCATCATCGTGGGCTGTGGTCCCGCAGGCATGTTCGCAGCGCTGCGGTGTTTGGAAAACGGCGTTAAACCAATCCTGTTAGAACGTGGCAAGGACGCCAGCGCACGCCGCTTCGATCTCGCGCCACTGTTGCGCGAAGGCCGCGTGATCGAGGAATCCAACTACTGCTTCGGCGAAGGCGGCGCAGGCACATTCTCCGATGGCAAGCTCTACACTCGTGCCACCAAACGCGGCCCGGTCGCCCGCATCTACGAAATCCTCGTCGCCCACGGCGCACCGGAGCGGATTCTTACCGACGCCCATCCGCACATCGGCTCCAACCTCCTTCCGAATGTAGTGAAAGCCATCCGCGCCTCAATCATCGCTGCGGGTGGCGAAGTGCGGTTTCAAACGAAAGTCACGGATTTCATTATTTCTCAAAGCCACATCCGCGGCGTCATCACGGCAGTCGGTGAAGAAATACTGGCCGATGCCGTGATCCTCGCCACCGGCCATTCCGCGCGGGACATCTATCGTTTGTTAGCTGCGAAGAAGATTCTGCTAGAGCCCAAGCCCTTCGCGGTTGGCTTCCGCATCGAGCACCCGCAGCCGTTCATCGACCGCACGCAGTATCACCTAGATCGCAGCCAGGAACGGCCGCGTCTTTTGCCAGCGGCGCGTTACCGGCTCGCCACCAAGATCCGGGATCGCGGTGTGCATTCGTTCTGCATGTGCCCCGGCGGCTGGATCGTCCCGGCATCCACCGAGAACGACGAAGTGGTCGTCAATGGCATGAGCCTCTCGCGCCGCGACTCGCCCTTCGCAAACTCCGGCATGGTCTCCACCGTCGAGCCGGAAGATCTCAAGCACCTACTCAAGGAACACGGCGTGCTCGCCGGTCTAACATTTCAAAAGGAACTCGAACGCTGCGCCAAACAAGCGGGCGGTGGCGGACAAGTCGCCCCAGGCCAACGCGTACCGGATTTCCTCGCGGGAAAAATCTCCGCCGATCTGCCAGAGACGAGTTATTTCCCCGGCACGCGCAGTGCTCCACTGCACGAACTACTACCGCAGTGGATCACCAGCCGCATGCGCGAAGGACTGCGCCTCTTCGACCGCCAGATCAAAGGCTACGCTTCCGCCGAGGCATTGTTGTTAGGATTTGAAACGCGCACCAGTTCCCCCGTTCGCGTCCCCCG
Source organism: Akkermansiaceae bacterium (assembly GCA_031372635.1). Taxonomy (GTDB): domain Bacteria; phylum Verrucomicrobiota; class Verrucomicrobiia; order Verrucomicrobiales; family Akkermansiaceae; genus Luteolibacter. The sequence continues at coordinate 3,261 of JANMLQ010000168.1, forward strand.
CCGCGACGACAACCTCCAGCACCCCGAGATCACCGGCCTCTTCCCCTGCGGCGAAGGCGCAGGCTACGCCGGCGGCATCGTCAGCGCAGCGATGGATGGAATGAAAGTGGCGGACGCTGCCACGCAGCGCTGACTTTAGTTCGCCCGAAAAAATTGGTAGGGACAACCGGCTCTGTCGTCCCACGCTAATCTTCCTCAGCAAGATGAAGTGTATTCGCCTCCACCTCGGCTGTTATGTAAAATCCTGCCTCAATCCGCAGTTGGTCGATCAAGTCTTTGGCCGAAGGGATCGCACCGGATTTGCGTGCTGCGGCGATTATTGCCAGTGCTCCCGCCACCGTCACACCCAACCTTCGCGCAGCCGCACGGCCCTTCTTTTCATCGATCAATAGCAAGGGCGCGGATGTTTCTACTGCCAAGGCGATCGCTTCGGATTCGCCCTCATCCAGCCCTGCAAGACTCAAACTCGCCGCAAGCACCGGACTCTCGAGCGGTAGGACAGTCAACCAGCCCGACTCCCGTGCCGTCAGCAGCGCTTCGCGACCCTGCGGATGCGGTAATTCGAGCATTTCCCGCCACACGGCTTCTGGTACCGCCACGCGTCCGAGCTGGTCGCGCACCAGCGCCAGCCTGCCGATCACCGCGAGATTCGTCAGCGGCGAAGTATTGCTAATGGCCGGCCACATACGAGTTATCGTCCGCCATTTCCGCCTCGCCGTAGTGCCTTATGATGCCGTGACGTGTCAGTTCGTGACCGAAAACAAACGGATGTAATCCGGCGACCTTAGCAGCGCTGCCGAACGAAGCCAGTTCACTGCGGTAGAGGGAACAAGCCAGTTCCAAGCGCAACCTCGCCTCCACATCCTCGCCACTGCCGGGAATGGCGCGGAGAACCTCCTCTGGGATATCGAGTGTGATCGCCATGCCGAAAACCCTAGCACCCCGCCTAGCACCCCGCAATCCGCATCTCGCACCCCACAACTCGACTACGGCAGCATGCCAAAGCCACGGATACTCCGCAGTAGCCGGCGGAAAGACTCTCAGATTCTAACATGAAAACGGCGGCTCGAAAGCCGCCGTTCCAAATCATGGCGGTTGAAAGCCGCCGCCACGATCAATACTGATAGTTCAGGTAGAAGTTGAACTGGCCGCCCTTGTCGGCCTCGCTGTCCGGTGTGGAAACCGGGATCGCGTAGTCGAGTGCCAGCGGCAGCGGACTGATCGGCAGCTTCAGGCGGATGCCGATGCCGACATCGCTGTAAAGATCGCTCGGGCTTGGATCCCAACTGTCCGCATTGACGAAGCCAGTATCGTAGAACGCCGCCGCGCGGACGGTCTCGATGATCGGCACGGTGTATTCAAAGGAGACGTAGCCGAGCGAGTTACCACCAAACACTTCGTTGGTGTAATTCGAATCGCGCGGTCCGATGTCACGGAACTCGAAGCCACGGAGTGTGCGGCCACCACCGAGGAACATGCGCTCGAAGACTGGGATCTCGTCGTTTCCAACGCTGTCCACGAAGGCGAGTTCACCATTGATCGAGAAGATCGAGTCCCACTTCAGGTTCCAGTATTTCTGGCCCTGCGTGGAGAGCGTGAAGGTGTCCACGTCGCCGCCGACTCCGGCATAAGTCGCGCCGATGTCGATCTTGTGACCGGAGCGTGGCTGGATGCTGCTATCACGGCTGTCATAGATGTAATTGACGGCGAGTGCGCTGCGCAAAAAGTCGCCGCCGATGTTTTTCTCGGAGAGTTCGGAGTTGTCGCCGTTGTCACCTTTGAAGTTCTTGTTCTTGTAGTCGCTGGCATCGACCTCGGAGTCGATCTCCACATTTTCAATGCGGTATTCGCCCTTGATTGAGCTCTTGTTACCGAGCGGCTTGCGCAGAGAGATCGCGGCACCTGCGTTGGTCTGCTCGTAGAAGTCGCTGAAATACGTCGATTGTTTGTAGAACAACTCGCCGCCGAGTGCGAGCTGTTGATCGAGGAACCAAGGTTCGGTTAGAGAGATACTAGCTTCGGAACGCTCGGAGCCGACACGCAGGTTCATCGCGAAACGCTGGCCGCCACCGGTGAAATTCCACGGGTTGAACAAATCGAAGTTCGATTGCTCCAGCGTGAGGAAGCCCACGACGCTGTCGATCGAGCTGAATCCAAGGCCGACGCCGACGGAGCCGGTGGCTTTTTCCTCAACGAGCACGTTCACATCGCGATAGCCGGAGCCGCCGGGATTGCCGTTGGCCTGCACGTCGCTGAAGTAGTTCAGACCACTGAGGCGGGCTTTGGTGGTATCGAGTTCCACCGAGTTAAACATATCACCGGGCTTGAGCGGGATTTCACGACGGATGACCTTGTCCTTGGTCTTGGTGTTACCAGCGATATTCACGCGACCGACTCGGTAGCGCGAGCCTTCGGTGATGCGATAGATGATGGTCACGCGGTTCGGACCTGCATCGCGGATGTCGGGAGCAACGACAACGTCGGCATAGCCACGCGAGCCGTAGTAGCTGCGGATCATGGTGATGTCGTCGCGCATTTTCTTGGACGAGTAGGCCATGTTGCTGTTGAGCGTGAGCGCAGGGTTGAGTTCCTCGGGTTTGAACACGGACATCTTGCCGAAACCAACGCCTGCCACGGTGTATTTCTCGCCTTCCACGATCGGGATGAAGAGGTCCACGCGGCCGTCCTTGTAGGGCTCGCGGCGGATGCCGGGGCAACTAACGCGCAGGTAGCCCTTGCTGCGGTAGTAATCGAGAATGGCGTCCAGATCGTCATCGAGCTGGTTGGATTCAAAGCGCCCGGACTTGGTCAGCCAGGAGAACCAGCCTTTTTCCTTGGTCTTCATTTCCTTGCGCAGTTCTGGATCGGTGAAGGCCTTGTTGCCCTCGAAGCGAATCTTGCGAATCTCGTTCTTGGAGCCTTCGTCGATCACGAACACAAGGTCCGCCTTGCCTTCTTCACCCGTCGGCTGGATGCGGTGGGAAACGGAAATGTCGGGGTAGCCGTAGCCTTGATAGTATTTCTCGATGTTGCGGCGTGCCTCAAGGATCGCCGTATCGCTGAGCACTCCACCGGATTTCAACTTGCTCTCCTTCGCCAGCTTTTGGTCCGAGAAGAATGTGTTACCGACGAAACCCACCGCCGGCATGATCGGGCGTGTGGAAACTTCCGCGATGAGATTCACACCTTCACCCACAGGCTCGGCGAGAAAGCGCACGTCATCCACCAAGCCGGATTCGTAAAGCGCGGTGATGTCCTTATCGAGATTCTCGGCGCGGTAGATGGAGCCGGCCTTGGAGGTCATCTGGTTGCGCAGTAGCTCCTCGTTCACCGTCTTCGCACCACGATAGCGGATGGTCACTTGTGAGATGTTTTTCCCCTCGAAATCTTGGCCATGCAGCGTGCCTGCGAGCGTCAGCAAGGCGATGGATGAAATGGCGGCGAACTGACCCATGCCGCGCGGCATGTAGGTGTGGGGAGCGATGGGAAAGCGCATGCGGGTATGAAGGATGCGGGTATCAAGCCCGCCCGGCCCGCACTTCGTCAAGGTCAATAGCGGGTATTTACTAGGATTTCCTTACAACCGCCGTGGCCCGCCCAAAATCCTTGGCACCCCGTCACGGCCAGCTAGCTTCCCTACAAATGCCCTTCACCCAAGGCGGCCCGAATCCACCACGATACCTCGCATGAAAACGAAGCACTCATGCCCGGCATCCTGCTTGCTGAAACTCCGCTCACGCAGTCGGAACAGCGCGGCGTTTTCCAATTGGCGCACGTTCCTTCAGTCACCAAGCTCCAACCTATGTCCATGAAAGCCGTCAAAGTCTGCTGCCAAGGTTGCGGTGCCGATCTCCAACTCGCCGATGACATCCGTTTCCTGACCTGCAACTTCTGCGGCTCACGTCTCGAAGTCGTTCGCGATCCCACCACCACCCACACGCGCTTGCTCGAGGAGATCCACCGGAAAACCGAAAACATGGATGGCAGAATCCATATCATCGAACTTCAGAACGAACTCGAACTCCTCGACCGCAACTGGGACCGCTACCGCGAATCCTGCCTGACCCGTGGCAAAGACGGCTCCCTCAGCGAGCCAAGCCTGGCCGCAGCCCAGGTCATCGGCCACGGCTCCCTGATAATCGCCGGAGTCATCCTGCTCCTCTGCCTATTCAACTGGAACGGCGACGGGGCTTCGGTGGGATTGATCTTCGTGCTCGGTTTCATCATTTTCGGCGCTTTCAATCTCATCCACGGCACCGAAACAGCCCGCAGTTACGAGGGCGCGAGACTCACCTACCAACTGCGACGCAACACCATCCTCAAGACCATCCAGAAAGCCCGCAACAGCCGCTGAACGCCTGATTTCCACCCTCACTTCGCGCTTTCCACCCGCCACCGGGCCATCTAAACCCCGCGCGTGCTCACGATCAAAAAGCTCACCAAGACCCTCGGCGGTCGCACTCTTCTCCGCGAGGCGGAAATGTCCATCAACTGGGGCGAGCGCGTCGCCCTCGTCGGCCCCAACGGCGCTGGCAAGTCCACGCTCTTCCGCATGATCCTCGATGAGGACAGCCCCGACGAAGGCACCATCGAGCGCGACGAATACGCCATCACCGGCTACCTCGCCCAGGAATCCGGCGAGCCCACCGATGAAACGATCATCGAGATCGCCATGGGCATCACTCCAGAAATGACCCAGATCCTGCGCACCATGCGCGAATACGAGGCCAAGGGCGATCACGGCCACCCGGACTTCGCAAAAGCCCAGGACCAGTTCACCCATCTCAACGGCTACCAGCTCGAACCCAAGGCCAAGAAAATCCTCGCCGGCCTTGGTTTCAAACAAGACGACTTCCACAAACCCGCCAAAACCTTCTCCGGCGGCTGGGTCATGCGCGCCCACCTCGCCCAGCTCCTCGTCATGGAGCCGGACCTGCTCATGTTAGACGAGCCGACCAACCACCTCGACCTACTCTCGCTGCTCTGGCTCCAGCGCTACCTGCTCAACTACTCCGGTGCCATCCTCATGATCTCCCACGATCGCGACTTCATGGACTCCATCATCGAGACCGTCGTCGAGATTGATCCCGACGCCGCGAAACTCCTTTCCTACACCGGAAACTACAGCGCCTTCCTCGAACAACGCGAAGCCCGCTTCGATCAACAAACCGCCGCCTACCGCGCCCAAGCCAAGGAAATCGAAGGCCATCAGGAATTCATCGACCGCTTCCGCCAAGTCGGCTCCAAAGCCGCGCAAGTCCAGTCACGCATCAAGTTCCTCGAAAAGTTAGAACGCGTCGAAAAACCCCGCGCCCCGCGCAAACCCTTCAAGTTCACCTTCCCCCAACCGCCGCGTTCCAATCAGAAAGTCATGGAACTCATCAAAGCCGGCCAATCCTACGGCGACAAACGCATCTACAAAGACCTCGACCTCACCATCGACCGCGGCGACCGCATCGTACTCGTCGGTCCCAACGGCGCGGGCAAATCCACGCTGCTCAAAATCATGGCCGGACTCCTTCCCATCGACTCCGGAAAACGCGAACCCGGCTACGCCACCAAGCTCGGCTACTACTCCCAGCACCGCCTCGAATCCCTCAACGAAAACAACACCGTTCTCGAAGAAGTCATGGGCTGCTGCACCACCCTGCGCGATGAAGACGCCCGCTCCATCCTCGGCACCTTCCTCTTCCGCCGCGCCGATGTGGAGAAACGCTGCGGCGTTCTATCAGGCGGCGAGAAATCCCGCCTCAACCTCGTCAAATTCCTCGTCGATCCGCCCAACCTCCTCCTCATGGACGAGCCCACCACCCACCTCGACATCCTCTCCATCGACTCCCTCGTCAACGCCCTCAAAGGCTACGAAGGCACACTCGTCTTCATCTCCCACGACGTCCACTTCATCCGCACCCTCGCGGAAACGACGCTGCACATCACCCGCAACGAGAAGAACCCGGAAAACGGAGCACTCCTCACCCGCTACACCGGCGGTTATGATTACTTCCTCGAAAAATCCGGCCTCAACGATGATCGCGGCGCAGTGACGGCGTAAAGATTTTTAATCAGCGTTTAAACTCTCCGGCCGCATGACTGCGCAATCTGGAGAATTGAATTCGAACTCCAAAGTTGGATGGCAAGTTCGGGCATTTTCAACCACTGAAACACTGGGCACCACTGAAGGAACTGATTTTTCTTTGGCGAATGGTCAACGCACTTTTCCGGGCTTCATCAATATCGTCAGTGATCTCAGTGCTTCTGTGGTTTTACGACAGGTATTCTCGAATCAACTTCGGAGTTCGGGTTGAATTCGTGATGTCATGAGCGCTTCGGAAGCTTGTTTTGACTTGAGATGAAGATGACTACAGTTGAGTAGCCTCTACCCGTGGATATGTTTCGTTTCCGGTGTTTTCTTCATCAACCGGAAGTATAGCTCAGCCGGGAAGCAGGTTCTTCACCGCATCACGCTCTTCTTTGAGTTCGTTGATGGTGGCGTCGATCTTGGATTGGCTGAAGGCGTCGATGGGCAGACCTTGCACGACTTCCCACTTGCCGTTCTCGGTGACGCGGATGGGCATGGATGCCATGAGTCCTTTTTCGATGCCGTAGGAACCATCGGAGCAAACTGCGACCGAAGTCCAATCACCGGCGGGAGTGGGAGTGATGAGGCTTTTCACGCAATCCATCGCGGCATTCGCAGCAGATGCGGCGGAGGATGCGCCGCGGGCTTTGATGATGGCGGCACCGCGCTGCTGCACGGTGCTGATGAAGTCGCCCTTGAGCCACTCGACGTGCGAGATGACATCGGTGACGGGGCGGCCTTGGATTTTCGCGTTGGTGAAATCGGGATACTGGGTGGCGGAGTGATTGCCCCAGATGCACATGTTGGTGACTTGGGAAACGTGGACGCTGGCCTTCTTGGCGAGTTGGCTTTTCGCGCGGTTCTCATCGAGGCGGGTCATCGCGAAGAAGCGGTCGTTTGGCACGCCGTCCGCGTTGTTCATGGCGATCAGCGCGTTGGTGTTGCAGGGGTTTCCGACGACGAGCACGCGCACGTCTTTCGCAGCATTGCGGGCGATGGCTTTGCCTTGGCCAGTGAAGATCTTGCCGTTGATGCCGAGCAGGTCGCCGCGTTCCATCCCGGCCTTGCGCGGCACGGAGCCGACGAGCAATGCCCAGTTGGTGCCTTTGAAGCCTTCGTTGAGATCGGAGGTGCCGACCACTTCATTGAGCAGCGGGAAAGCGCAGTCATCGAGCTCCATCATCACGCCTTCGAGTGCGGCCATGCCGGGCTCGATTTCGATCAAGCGCAGATTGACCGGTTGATCGGGGCCGAACACAAAGCCGGATGCGATGCGGAAAAGGAGGGCGTAGCCGATTTGGCCTGCGGCCCCGGTGACGGAGACGGTGATTGGTGCTTTCATAGGATTGATGCGGGAGGCGCGGACGCTATGGAACTTCCGCCGGACGGTCAACCCGCAAGGCTTCGCATCAGAATTCCTGCGCAGGTTTTCTAAATCGGTGCGGAAAACCGGGCTACAGAGCAATGCCTTTAAGGATACGGATCGCGGTTCCAAGCGCCCGTCATGGGCGAAACTTTGGACTGCGGCGGGCATCGCCGCTTTGAGGCTAACGCGTGCGTTTTCCTGGAAGCTTGAGCATTCAACGCAGGCATGATGCGGGCGGCTCTTGTGATTGGGAACAGGCCGCTAAGCGAAACGAACTCCACCGCCAAAGCGGCGATGCCCGCCGCAGTCCAAAGTTTCCGGACGCTTCGATTGCCAAT
>JANMLQ010000196.1:0-1539 GCA_031372635.1 Akkermansiaceae bacterium
CAACTCAACCTTCTGACCCGCCGTCAGACTGATAGGCGCACTGTCTTGCCAACCCGTGGATTGCTCCACGTAGTCATCAATCAATGAGACTCCATTGATGAACAAGCGGACGCCGTCACTGTTGAGCGTCGAGAACGTGTAGCTCCCAGTTTCCGGAACGAGCAACTGTCCACTCCAACGCGCACTGAAAGTATCTCCCCCGACCAAGCCCGATGGCGAACCCGTGCCCCAGTCAAAATTCACCTCTGGATCGGTGCGGGTGAGTTTCAAATTAGTGAAGTTCGTTTCATCGAAGTATTCACCCTTCAATCCGTTACCGGCGGCTCCCACGATGATGCTCACCGTGGCAGGTGCGGAGTTGGTGAGGGTATCGCTCGTTCTAAAAGTGAAGAAGTCCGGCCCGATGTAATTGGCGGGCGGAGTATAAATCAGGTTCGGGGCCGTGCCGGTGAGTGTGCCGTGGGCGGGTGCGGTCACATCGTAAAAGGTCACCGCCGCATCGCGGCAGGAGCTGCCAGTGAGAGTGATCGCCTTAGCACCGCCAGTGACGACGACCTGTGGGTTGGCCACGGCCATCAAATTATTAATACCGGCGGGCGAGGTGATGGCAGCCTCAATGCTGGCGATCGCATTAGTGAGCGTCGTGAATGTGGGGGAGTCCGTATTTAAAGCGAGTGCCTGCGCACGCAATCCGGGCAGAGTCCCTCTGGCAGCATCCCCGAAGGTGCTGAGGGCATTCAGAGCGCCAATCTGGTGATTGTCTGCACCCCAGCCGAAGTATGGTACCACCTGCTGCATTTCCACTGCCAGCGGGATGGCTTCAGCCGCCTTGAAGTTCGCCAGCGCACTAATGGCCGCAGCGCGGGCCTCGCCGTGCCACATCGTGTCTGCTAGAGAGGGGGTGGTGGCAGCCGTGAAAAGCTCCGGCGTCAACGCCTGTGCATCCGCCAATGTGAGATTGTAGGTGAAACTGGAAACGCCGAGTCGAGGATTCGAATCCGGTTGCCTCAAGCCAGCCCTGACTGCGGGATAAAGCAGGTTCTTGGGCGCGTTGAGGGTGTAGGATGCGATATTATTGCCGTTATAAACCGAATCGCCAAAGAGCGCGAATGAAAGGAAGTTATTGGCGATTTGAATTGGATCGTCCCACACGATTACCTCGGGATCGGTGGCGTTGGCGATGAACGCATTGAGCATCGGGGTGAGTTGCGAGCTGGAGGCGGTCGGGCTGAAACTACGGAGTCCTTTGGCCGCTTTGGCACGGACCCAGAGATCCGGGTCGGATAGCCGTTGGCTCAACAACGGCAACGCGGCGGGAATTTGAAGAATTCCCACTGCTTGGCAGGCACCCATGCGCTCGTTGGCATTGGTGCTGTCCACCATCGCAATCAAGGTGTTCGTTTCTCCAGTGGTAAGAGTGCGATTGCCCAGCTCGATGGCCGCGGCATCACGCACTACCGGATCAAATTGGCTCAAGTCCGCGATCAACTGAGTGTTGCTATAAGCAGGGCAGTCCAATTGATAAGTTGCGGCTGCAAT
>JANMLQ010000121.1:0-11144 GCA_031372635.1 Akkermansiaceae bacterium
ACGCCTCGTCGCCGCGATCCGCGAGCAAGCGGGGAAACTCCTGCATTGCTCGAATCTCTATCAGATCCCGCAACAGGCGGAGCTTGCCGAGGAAATCAACACCCATCACGTCCGCCTGCCGGGCAAGGTGTTCTTCTCCAATTCCGGCGCGGAGGCCAACGATGGCCTGATCAAATCCGCGCGCCGCTTCGGCCACACGCGCCCGCAGCCGGATGGCTCGCCGCGTTTCGAGGTCATCACCTTCACGCTATCATTCCATGGCCGCACGCTTGGCTCGATGTCCGCCACTGGCCAGGCGAAGATCAAAGAAGGCTTCGATCCGCTGCTGCCCGGCTTCCGTCATCTGCCCTTCAACGACATCGCCGCGCTCGAAGCTGGCATCCGTCCCGAGACTGCCGCCATTTTGTTAGAGCCGGTTCAAGGCGAAGGCGGCGTGAACATGGCCACGCCGGAGTTCCTGCGTGCAGTCGCCGCCGTTTGCAGGAAACACGACCTCCTCCTCATGTTCGACGAAGTCCAGGCAGGCTTCGGCCGTTGTGGTGACTCGATGGCCTGGCGCATGATCGCGCCGGAGATCAAGCCCGATGGCATCTCGTGGGCCAAGGGCATGGGCGGCGGCGTGCCCATCGGCGCGTTCTGGCTCAGTGATCGCGCTATCGACGATGCAGGCACCGCGTTTTCCTCACTGATGGGCCCGGGTTCGCACGGCTCCACCTATGGCGGGAATCCGCTCGTCTGCGCCGCCTCGCTCGCCGTGCTTCAGGAAATTCGCGAGAAGGAACTCGCCGCCCACGCCCTGCTCATGGAAGTCCGCATCCGCGAAACCATCCGCTCGTGGAAACTCCCCGTCATCACCGAAGTCCGCGGCAGCGGCCTCTTGTTAGGCGTGGCGCTCGATCCTTCGTTGATCCCCACACCCGAGGGAAAAACCCCGGCGCTCGTCATCGTCACGAAGCTGATGGAAAGCGGCTTGCTCGTCCCGCCCGCCGGGCCGAACACGATCCGTTTGCTGCCGCCACTCAATGTCACCGAATCCGAAATCGACGAGGCGCTTGCCATCGTTCGTGAGGCGCTTTCGACAATCTAAATCATTTTCTTCATGAACCATCTCCTCTCCATCGAACAACTCAGCGCCAAGGAAATCCAAGACCTACTGGAATCCGCCGCTTATCTGAAACGCCAGCGCGGCAGGGACGGCAAAAAACTCGAAGGCCAGACTTGGGCGCTCATTTTCACCAAGTCCTCCACTCGCACCCGCGTCTCGTTCGAGGTCGGCATCCGCGAACTCGGCGGCTTTCCGATGTTCCTCTCGAAAAACGACATCCAGCTTGGCCGTGGTGAACTCATCAAAGACACCGCCCGCGTGCTTGGCCGCATGGTCCATGGTGCGATCATCCGCACTTACGCACAGCAGGACGTGATCGAGTTTTCCGAATACTCCGGCATCCCCACCATCAACGCCCTCACCGATGATGAACATCCCTGCCAGATTCTGGCGGACCTTCTCACCGTGCAGGAAAAACTCGGCAGTTGGGAGGGCAAGAAAATCGCCTTCATCGGCGATGGTTTCTCTAACATGACGCGCTCTTGGATGTGGGCCGCCAAACGTCTCGGCTTCGAGCTTGCCATCGCATCGCCTCCCTCATGCCAGCCACCTGCGGAGTTTCTAACAAATCTCAACGCCCCGAACGTCACCATCACCGCCGATCCGAAAGTCGCTGTGAAGGACGCGCACGTCATCAACACCGACGTTTGGCTTTCGATGGGCCAAGAAGATCAGAAGGACAAGGAACGCGAATTCGCAGGCTTCGAGGTGAACGCCTCGTTGTTAGCCAATGCCGCGCCCGGGCACATCGTCCTTCACTGCCTGCCCGCCTATCGCGGCAAGGAAATCAGCGAAGAAATCCTCGAGCTGCACTCGGACACCATCTTCCAAGAAGCCGAAAACCGCCTGCACGCGCAGAAAGCCATCCTCGTGGCGCTGGCTCGTTGATCTTTCCGTGAAACTCGATCGCCTGCTCGCCAAGCATCACTCGATGGGCCGCACCCGCGCGCGCCAGGCCATCATCGAAGGCAGGGTCCGCGTGGATGGCGTGCTTCAAACCCGCGCCGATCATGATGTGGATCGCTTTCGCCAAGTGGAACTCAATGGCGCACCCATCCGCGAAACGAAGCGCCTGCTGCACATCATGCTGCACAAGCCCGTCGGCATACTCAGCGCCACCCGCGATCCGCAACACCGCACCGTAATCGACTTGATAGACGATCCCGACAAGGACTCGCTACACCTCGCAGGCAGACTCGACCGCAGCACCTCCGGCCTCGTTCTCCTCACCAACGACGGTCGCTGGTCCAAAGCCCTGATGGCTCCCGAACGCAAGGTGCCGAAAGTCTATCTGGTAGAAACCCGCGACCCGATCCCGCTACATGCGATCACCACGTTCGCCGAGGGTTTTCATTTCCACACCGAAGACATCACCACGCTGCCTGCGGAACTCGAAGTCCTCGCAGAACACAATGCGCGTCTCACGCTGCATGAAGGCCGCTACCATCAAGTGAAGCGCATGTTTCACCGCATCGGCAACCAAGTCACCGCACTGCACCGCGAAAGCATCGGCGGCATCCGCCTGCCCGATGAACTCAAACCCGGAGAGTGGCGTTTTCTCACGAATGAAGAGGTAGCGAGCGTGGCGGCGGTTTGAAACCGCCATGCCCATCAACAAACAATGACTGGGCTTGGCGGATACAATCCGCCGCCACGTTCGCGCTGGCATCCCGCTTCATCACCCCCTAGCCTCGCGCCTGTGATCGCACGGCGAAAAATCCGCTACCCCGTTTCCCAAGCGTTGCGGCAGTATCTCTACCACTTCGATCGCCAGCGCGAGATCCCCAGAGTGTACAACGATCTGAGCCGTTTCTCCGGCGCGATCCCCTACGAAGACCCGCTCGGCCGCGAAACGCTCTGGCTCACCGTGATGTATCCGCCGGAGGTTTTTGCCGAGCTTCGCCCGCGCCTCACCAGCATCTACACCGAACTCAAACTCGGCCGCGACGCCCAACAACACGAGCACCTCGTCGTGGACCGCATCGACTTCGGAGACTTCGGAAACTCCCGCCCGTACCGCATACGCGTCACTAACCTCTTCAACGACAACTCGGACTACTTCTACGTCAAACACGCCGACGCTTCACGCATCTACGGCCTCGAACTGGAACACATCCTCTCGCCCAACCGCATCAACTACCTCGTCAACGGCGACACCCTCATCGAAGAGCACATCGCAGGCGTCCCGGGCGACATGTTCCTGCGCGACTACCTCAACCAGCCTGGCCTCAACAAAGTCCGCATCGCCAAGGAGTTCACCAAGTTCAACGAGCGCACCTTCATCCGCTTGTTAGGCGACATGCGCAGCGTCAACTACGTCGTGGACATCACGCCGGACTTCGAGGAAGTCCAGTACCGCGTCCGCGCCATCGACTTCGACCAGCAGTCTTACGAGGGAAAAGGAAACATCTACCTCGCCTTCAAATTCAAGTCGAACCGCGCCGTCACCAAGCTCGCCTTCGACGTGCTCAACCGTAAGAGCATCGACCAATACGTGGCCGAAGAGCACGCCCAGATGGCCCGCCGCGCCAAGGTGGAAAGCGGGCGCTTGCGAGCCTTGTTAGGAATCATGCGCCGCGAGGAAATCGCCCCGCGCGAGCACGTCGTCACCCTTGCGAAGGAACTTGATCGCATGCACGGCACCAATGATTTCTGCGACTGCCAGACCATGGGCGAACTCACCGCGCGCCACATTACCATGATGCTGGAAATCCCGCCGACGGACACAGCCTGGGAGAGCCAGTATTGATCCAGAGCCTTCGGCAAAATCTCCATAGAGCGTATGCCAGAATGAAGTGCAGTTAAGGGTTTTCGTTTCATCCCGAACTCCGAAGTCGGAGGGCTAGTTCGGGCATTTTTTAACCACTGAAACACTGAGCACCACTGAAGGAACTGATTTTGCTTGGGCGAATGAGCAATGCACTTTTCCGGGCTTCATCAATATCGTCAGTGGTTCTCAGTGCTTCAGTGGTTTTACGGCAGGTATTCTCGAATCAACTTCGGATTTCGGGTTCATCCATCCAGTGACGGTCGGAGTCCATGCTGAAGCGTGAACTCCTGAACATCTGTGACGGTTCAGGTGGAGATAGCCGCCATCTCGTTAGATCACGCCGAGCGATTTGCCGGTATCCACGAAGGCTTCGATGGCTTGATCGAGCTGCTCGCGGGTGTGGGCGGCGCTGATCTGGGTGCGAATGCGGGCCTTGCCTTGCGGGACGACGGGGAAAAAGAATCCCATCGCGTAAACGCCACGCTCTAGCAGCCCGGCGGAGAATTTCTGAGAGAGCGCGGCATCGCCAAGCATGACGGGTGAGATCGGGTGGTCCGCGCCGGAGATGGTGAAGCCGGTATGGGACATGGCATTGCGGAAGTAGCTGGTATTTTCCTTCACGCGGTCGGCGAGTGTGGTATCGGCTTCGAGCATCTCGAAGACCTTGAGCGATGCGGCGACGATGGGTGGCGCGATGGTGTTAGAAAAAAGGTAGGGCCGCGAACGCTGGCGGAGCAGATCGATGATTTCCTTTTTCCCGGAAGTGTAGCCGCCGGACGCGCCGCCGAGGGCCTTGCCGAGCGTGCCGGTGGTGAGGTCGATCTTGCCGAAGAGTCCGCAATGCTCGTGGGTGCCGCGGCCGCGCGCGCCGAGGAAGCCGGTGGCGTGGCAATCGTCGAAGTGGACGAGCGCATCGTACTTCGCGGCGAGGGTGTGGATTTCATCAAGGCGGGCGATGATGCCGTCCATGGAGAAGACGCCGTCGGTGGTGATGAGTTTGAAGCGCGCACCGGCGGCATCGGCTTCGCGGAGTTTCGTTTCGAGATCGGCCATGTCGTTGTTGGCGTAGCGGAAACGCATGGCTTTGCAGAGGCGCACGCCGTCGATGATGGAGGCGTGATTCAGAGCATCGGAAATGACAGCGTCCTGTTCGCCTAACAAGACCTCGAAGAGGCCGCCGTTCGCATCGAAGCAGGATGGATAGAGGATGGTGTCCTCGGTGCCGAGGAAGGCGGAGATTTTTTCCTCAAGCTGCTTGTGGAGTGTCTGGGTGCCGCAGATGAAGCGGACGGAAGCCATGCCGAAACCCCAGCGCGCGAGTGCGTCGCGGGCGGAGGCGATGACCTCGGGATGATCGGCGAGACCGAGGTAGTTGTTGGCGCACATGTTGATCACGGTGCGCCCGTCTCTGAGGCGGACGGTGGCGTTTTGCGATGAGTCGATGAGACGCTCGTGTTTGAAGAGGCCTGCGGCTTCGATTTCCGCGAGAGTGGTCTGGAGTGAACCCAGCAGTTTTTCCGAAAGCATGACGCGCCGAGCATGCACGGAAGGGCGCGGGTTGGAATCGCGAAATTCCGGTGGGGAGCACACGCGCCTCACGTGTTGTTTTCGACGCCCTCGTCGAAAACTTACGTGTCCAATCCTTGGGTTTATCCTGTGGGCAAATCGCAAACGCGTCCTGAGTCTCAAGGTCATGTCCGCCGGAATGAGACGAGGGCGTCTCATTCGACACGCGAGGGCGCGTGTGCTCCCCATTTATCCCTAGCTTGTCGCACTGTCTGGTTGCGCGCTGCGCAGTGTGAGCACGGCGAGTTCCGGCGGGCAGGCGAAGCGCACGGGCAGGCCGGTGGTGCCGACGCCGCGGGTGACGAAGAGTTTCGAGTCGTCACGCGCGAAGCCGCCGTAGATGTATTTCCTGCCGTGTTCGACGCTGACGGGCGCGTAGCCGATGAGTGGCACGCGGCACTGGCCGCCATGGGTGTGGCCGGAGAGCTGGAGCAGGATGTCGCGCTGTGCGGCCATGACATCGAAGTAGTCCGGCTCATGAACGAGGGCGATCACCGGCGTATCGGTGTGGATGCCACGAAGGGTGCGGGCGGGATCGGGTTTCCCACCCCAGATGTAATCGGTGCCTGCGATGGCGAGTGATTCGCCACGGATGGTGAGCAGGCTGTGTTCGTTATCGAGGAAGGAGATGCCTTCCTTCTCAAATCTAACACGCATGGTGGCGTTGGAGATGTTCCAGCCATCGTGATTGCCCATGACTGCGAAGACGCCGTGACGGGCTGTGAGTTTCCGCAGGTGGTCCATGAGCGGCACGAGTACGCGCGGCGAGGAGTCGATGAAATCTCCGGCGAGAGCGAGGATGTCGAGGTTTTCGTGGCGGACCTGATCGACGATCGCGTGGAGCAAGTCGTCATCGCGATCCGGCTTGTAGTGGAAATCCGCGAGCAGGCCGATGCGCAGGCCGTCGAGAGAGGTGGGCAGTTTGCCGCAGGAAACATCGCGGCGCGTGATGGTGAGGCGGCGCGGTTCTATCAGGAAGGCGTTTGCCAGTGATCCGGCGGTGCAGGCGGCGATGAGGCCGAGAAGGTTCCGGCGTTTGAGCGCGGTCCGCCATGCATTGAGTTCCGTTGGTATTTCCACAGGGCGTATCAGGAAGGAGCCGCGTGAACGGAGCATGAAGACGCGGTGAAATCTATCTGCCCTCGGCGATGCGCTCGGCGAGCATTTCCGGCAGGCCGGCGGCGAGGATCTTCTTCTGGGTGGTGGCGATGTCGTACTCGATGCGGCGGAAGACGACTAGCTTGTGCTCGAGATCATAGATCGCGTAGCAGGCGCGCCAATCGCCATCGCGCGGCTGGCCGACGGAGCCTGCGTTGATGAAATACTTGGCACCGGCTTCGATGATGATGGACTCGGCAGGCACTTCCTGGACGCGGTCGGTTTTCACATAGACGCGCGGCACGTGAGTGTGGCCGTGGAAGCAGATCTGGGTGAACTGATAGGAAAAATTCGACATCGCATCGAAGCGGTTGGTCACGTAGTTCCAGTGCGCGGGCTGATCGAGCGTGCTGTGGACGACGGTGAAATCCGAGACCTGGCGGACCATGCGCAGGCGGCTGAGCCATTGGCGTTGCTCGGCATCGAGCTGAAGGCGCGTCCATTCGAGGGCGGAGGCGGCCACCGGGTTCATGCTATCGAGCGAGTGGGAGCCTGCGGCGTCTTCGTCGTGATTGCCCTTGATGGTGGGGCAGTCCATGGCGCGGACTTTTTCGAGGCAGGCGACGGGGTCTGCGTTGTAGCCGACGATGTCGCCCATGCAGACGTAGTCCGTGACTTCTTGTTTCGCGGCATCTTCGAGGACGGCCTCAAGGGCTTCCAGATTGGCATGAATGTCACCGAAGAGAGCGATCCGCATGGAGAAGACAGGAAAAGGTTAGGGGCGGCGATGTTCAGAACTGGCGCGGGTGCTGTCGAGGCGAAACCTTGTAGGCTATTTTTCAAACATTTCCTCGGGATTGAAGGGCGGGCGCAGAGGTTGGTTGAGGATGCTTTTATCGGCGGTGATCTTGAGCAGGGATTCGAGTTTCTTGATTGCTTCCGCGACGCCATGGACGGGGAAACGCTCGCGGGTCCGCTGCCAGTGGCCGGAGAGGACTTCGTAGGCGTTTTCCGGAGTGCCGAAGATTTTAATCGCGCGCGCGGCAGGATCGGTGGCCGGGTTTTCGTGACTCTCGAGTACGAAGAGCAGGGCTAGCAGCGTGGGGGTGTGGTTCTGCTGGCCTTCCGCGTGCAGCGAGCGGGCGAGGGCGAGCGCGTCCTTTTCCCGGCCCATCACGCGGGCAAGTGAGTAGAACTCGGAGCGGCGGACGTAGGCCAGCGCATTGCCGGTTTCCGCAGCCTTGCGATAGGCGTCCGCAGCGGCGGTGAAGGTGGCGTTTTCATCACGGAAGGCGGGGAATTTGTTCGGGTCGGAAAGCAGGAAACCAAGGCCCGCATAGAGGCTCCACTCGTCGGGATTGTTGAGGATGCCGCGTTCGAGGAACTTGCGCCCGCGCACGATGGAGGCGCGCCATGCCTCGCGGCGGCGCAACGGCGGCAGCTTGGAATCGTTCATGTAATACGAAGCGGCGTTGTATGACTGATGCCATGAGCCGGTTTCCCAATAGTACCGAGTGCGCGGCGCGAGATCGACGATGGTGTCATAGGTATCCGCCACATCGGACCAGCGTTGTTCGGTGAAAAAGGTGAAAGCGCGGAGGTTGAGAAAGGTGGCGACTAACGTGCGCAGTCCACCGAGCGCGACGGCGGAGCTGGTCTGGCCGATCTTCGCGCGGGTGCCGATCTGCATCTTTGGCGGGGACAAGCGGGCGTCTTGAAGTTGCTTGCTCAGACCGTTTTCATACGGCATGCGCACCGCGCCGAAGACGAGCAGGGCAAGCGCAAGGATGCAGGATTTTTTCCAGAGTTTCACGGCTTCAGAATTCTTTATCCGAGAAGATGAACCATGAGGCGATGGTGAAAAACATCGCGTAGTAAAGCGCGACGAGCACGAGTTTCCCAAGCACGATGGCGGGCATCGCTTGTCCTTCGATCACCGCGTCGATCACGTTGAAGAGTTGGAAATCCGGCAGCACCAGCGAGAATAGCAGCGAGCCCAGCCGCGCGAATAAACCCTCACCCGCCTCGCCGCTCTGGAGGAATGCGTCGCGCGCGTCCGCTTGGAAGTGGCCGATGAAGTAGATTAGGAAACTGATGATCGTTGTGAACAGCGTGCTGGTGGAAAACGTGGAGATCAGCAGCGCCAGCGAGGCCATGATCGACGCGCGCAGGAACACCGCGAGCACCGCGCCTTGCAGTGACCAGTTCGGGCCATTGGCGAGCGTTTCGTTTCTCAACGACTCGATGGCGTCCGGTGGCCAACCCATGTTTGTCGCCATCGCCACTTGCTGCTCCGCGACCATCGAGGTGCGGATTTGCAGCACCACGGTCATGAGTATGTCCATCACCGCCAGCGAGAAAAAGACGAGCAACAGCACTCCTAACAATTTCCCCGCGAGGTAATCAAAACGCGGCACCGGCTTGGCGAGGATCGTGTAAAGCGTGCGGTCTTCCACGTCCTTCGGCAGCAGCAGTGCAGTCGCCACGATGGAGAGCACCACGGAAAACAAAGTCATCGAGCCGAGCGACCAGCTCTTGATGGAACTCAGCACGTTCGCGCCGACGGCCTCCGGGCCTTCGTGCTGCGGCAGATCGAAGAAATTGCTAGCGATGGCGATCACCGCGAAGACCGCGAGGAAATAGAACACCTTCATCCGCGCGAGCTGCGTGAAGGCATGCGTCGCGATGGTGAGGATGCGGCTCAGGTGCGAACCCTTGATAGAAGTGGCGGCGGCGGTGCTCATGGTTCTTCTTCGCGGATCTCGCGGAGGAATAGGCGCTCCAATGTGGTGCGGGGTTTGCCGGTGCGCACGATGGAGGCACCGGGAGTTTTTTCAACAAGTGCGGCGATGGCGGCCACCAGCTCCGGCGTGGAATCTTTGAGCACGATCTCCGTCTGGTCCTCGATGGCGATGAGATCATCAAGCCGCCCCTCGCGGATCATTTTTCCCTGGAAGATAATGCCAACGTGATCGCAGACCTCTTGCACCTGCTCTAACAAATGCGAGCAGAGAAACACGGTGATGCCACGCTCGCGCAGCTTGAGAATGAGATCGCGGATCTGGCGCGAACCCACCGGGTCCACCCCGGCGGTCGGCTCATCGAGAATGACTAGCCGCGGCTCTTGGACCAGCGCCTGCGCCAACCCGATGCGCTGCAGCATGCCCTTCGAGTAGCCGCCGATCCTGCGATCGCGCGCGCCGCTTAGATCGACGAGTGCCAGCAGTTCGTTCACGCGGTCTTCCAGCATCTTGCCGCCGAGGCCGCAGAGTTTTCCGTAGAAACGCAGCGTTTCCGCGCCGCTCAGGTGCTTGTAGAAATACGGGTTCTCAGGGAGGAAACCGACGTCGTTTCGCGAGTCCACCTTGAGCGAGTCCTTGCCGAATATCGCACACTGTCCGGAGCTGGGAGCCACCAGCCCGAGCAAGGCCTTCATGGTGGTGGATTTCCCCGAGCCATTCGGGCCGATCAGGCCATAGACCTCGCCCGGCATGATGCGGATCGAGACGCCATCCACGGCGCGCAACGGCTTGCGGCGGAAGGACGTTTTGAAGTCCTTCACCAAGTCACGGATTTCAACAGCGGGTGCGATTTCAGCCATCAGCAGTGAAAGCATGAACCGGCCCTCCAGCGGATGGCAACGGGCAATTTTTCGTTTCTCACGCCGTGTTTCTGCGGACTTGCCTCCCGGTTTCCATGACTGCATCGTGGCCTCACGCTGATGAAGCGATGACAACCATGAAAAAACTACTCCTTGCCGCCACCTCTGCGCTGATCGCGCTCGCCCTCCCCGGATGCCTGCAAAACGAAACCACCATCCACCTCAACAAGGATGGCAGCGGCACCCTCGTCGATGAAACCCTGCTCGGTGCGCAAATGCTCGCCATGATCGAGCAGATGGCCGCCGGCTTCGGTGGCGGTGGCGCGGAAAAACCCAAGGACGATCCCACTAAGCAGATGTTCTCCGAGGACAAGGCCAAGAAACGTGCCGCCGAACTCGGTGAAGGCGTCACCTACGTGAAATCCGAGCCGCTGGATAAAAACGGAGCCAAAGGAGCCCGCACCACCTATGCCTTCAAGGACATCAACAAGCTCAAGGTTTCCACCGGTGACGCCATGGATAGCATGTCCAAGATGAGCCCCATGGGCGAAGCCCCGGAAGCCGCCGCCGCCAAAAAACAGGAACCCATCGGCTTCGCATTCGCCGATGGCAAGCTCACCATCAAGATGCCCGAGCCTAAAAAACCCGCCGCCCCGGAAGCGCCCGCCGCCGAAGGCCAGCCCAAGCCGGACATGAACAGCCCCGAGGCCCAAGCCATGATGAAGCAGATGATGGGCGACATGAAGATGAGCCTGAAAATCGTCTGCGATTCCGGCATCTCCGAAACCACCGCCTCTAACAAGGAAGGCAACACCATCACCCTCTTCGAGATGGACATGAGCAAGCTCATGGAAAACCCGGAGACCTTCAAGAAACTCGGTGCTGTGGACCAAAAGGATCCGAACGCCGCCATGGAAGCGTTCAAGAACATCAAGGGTGTGAAAGTGGAGACCAAGAAGGAAGTCACCGTTACGCTGAAGTGAGGGAAACGCAGCCTTCTTCAT
>JANMLQ010000249.1:0-15517 GCA_031372635.1 Akkermansiaceae bacterium
GGATTCTTCATACTCCCTCTTGAGCGCGTGGATCACGCCAATGCCATAGGCCACATCGTGATGCTGCGGATGCTCGGGCAGCAAGTCGGTCAGCATGTCCATGGCGTATTGGAATCTACCACGTTGCGCGGCTTCCAAGGCTCCATTGACGGCATCGCTAACCTCATCGTTGACTTCCATCATGAAATGTCCGGCAGGGATACCGGAAGACGATATGAGGCGGCTCTCTTGATGCTGGAGCGCAGAGGCATAGTGAACACAATCGCCGCAATCCTCATCCCGGATGTTGGCGCAACATTCGCTACAGACTTCGACATTTCCCTGTCTGTGGCAGAGCCTCCGGGCCTTGCCGGTTCCGCATTTGGTGCATTTGACTTTCATCGGGCAGGAACTTGCCCAGTTGGCATCTTTCAGGCAAGGCGTTCTGATTCTCCGGTTCTGAAAATGGCAGATTAGGGAAAAGCCGCCGTGCTATCGGCGTGATTTCAAGGCAGAGTCTGAGAATCCGCAACCTCATACCCCATGCTGCGGAATGCCGACATCCGCTTGCGATGCATGTGTGAAGTGAGCGGGTGTTCGGGTTCCACGTAATCGTAAATCCGCACCTCGGATTTCCCCTCATTCTTGCGGTGGAGGCGGCCTGCATACTGAATGATCCTGCCCTTGAAGGAAATGGGCAGCGTGAGGAAAAGCGTATCAAGTTCCGGCAAATCAAATCCCTCCCCGATCAACGATGACGTCGCGAACAATACGAAACCCTGACGTGCCTCCGCATGGTTGACCACCTGCTGGAGAATGGCAGCGCGCGCTTTCTTTCCCATGCCGCCATCGATCCGAAGAACCCGACCAACACTTTCAGGCAAGGTCTCTTTGATTAACTTCTCCAGCGTTACCAGATGCTCCTTTCGATCACTGAGAACAACGCTGTTCCGGTTTTCCCCCAGCGCACCCGCGATGTCACCGGTAATCAGACGGTTCCGCTCCTCGTGATTGGCAAGCATGTCCCACACTTGATGGACAGGCATGCGAAGATTCTCGGGAGGAAGCCCGAGATGAATGTCGCGGATGATGAGTCTCCGTTCGATGTCAGGATCCACCGCCACATCCATCCGGTGGCGGATCGGCCCGCACTGGAGGAAAAGAATTTTCTGCAAACCATCCTTCCGATTCGGAGTCGCGGTCAGGCCGAGGAAAAACCGCGCGGAGCATGTTTTCATCACAGCTTCAAATGAGGCCGCAGGAACATGATGGCACTCGTCGATGATGACCTGACTGAATGGCGCGAACAAAGCCTCCGGGCACGGAGACTTTGCGAGTGTTTGCACCATCCCGATCACGACGCCTTTGGATTCGTCTCCCAGAACGCCGATTTCATCTTTCTCCAATCCCAGAAACTGTTGCAACCGTGAGCGCCATTGTTCCCTCAGTGGCTTGCGATGCACGAGGATGAGCGTGGAAACATTTCGTCGCGCGATCACCGCACAGCCCATCACGGTTTTTCCGGCACCAGGAGGTGCCAGCAATACGCCATCATCATGCTCCAACATGGCATCGACGGCGATCTTCTGCCCGGCGGAGAGTTCGCCGTGAAAGTCGAATTCGCAGTCATTCGTGATCGGCCGCTTGTCTTCGATCTCGATCTTTCCACCCGCCTTGCGAACTAGGCTTTCCACCGCTGGAAGCACCCCGCGCGGCAGGATGAGCCGATCCGGAAGGATCTCCCCACAGAAGATGAAGCGTGGAATGTTATAGGTTCCGAAACGCAAGCGCTGCTTCTCGAAGAACACGGGATTCGCCAGTGTGGCGAGACGTTTGAGTGCGGCAACCAGACAGGAGGGAAGCCCCGTGGTGCGGATTTCAATCTGGGCATGACGGATCGCCGCAACGCCGCCGGTGAAGACGCCCTTCGTCACTGCGGAAGGAATCACATCGAGCACACGGTCTTCGAATCGAGAAATAAATTCGGATGACTCATTCTGTTCCGGCGCGACCGGGAGCACTTGATCCAGCAACTCCGCAAGACGTTCCGCCGTGATCCGGGGCAAAGCTGATAGATGCTCCCATTGATCGGGAAAAGGTTCGAGGTGTTCATCGAGAAGCACGGAGTTTCCATGCTCCCGCGCTTTCGCCTGCAAAGGCAGAGCGATCAAGTTACCGAAGCCACCCGCAGGCAGAATGTCCTGGTTCGGAAAAAACCGGTCATACGAGGCAAGCGACATCGCCGCGTGAAACGACGACGCTTTCGCCACAATCAAAGTTCCAAGCCGACGCGCCATCAACGCGGACACCGGCTCGCTGAAGAAGATCCAAGCATGACCGCCGTTACCTCAACGCGAACGCTCGATGGCGACATCGACTCCAAGTTCCCGCGCCGCTTTGCTGTAGGCGAGCACATCCTCATTCCAGCCCTTGCCATCGAAGTCCGCCGCGAGAAATACGCAGGTATTGTCGCTTCGGATCGCATAGGTGCCAATCACGCTCTTGCCCATGAGATGATCCCTCGCCGCCGCTTCATCCAGCGGCGGAAACGCCTGATGCACACACTCGGAACATTTCACTCGTGGCTTTTCACAGACACCGCGAAACCATTCGTTCCTACACACCGGCGAGTACCCCTTCATCCCGGTCTTCGCATTTTCCCAAAGCCTCGGATAAACATCCTCCCGACAGCGGAAGAGGGAAAGGAAGAGAGCGATCTTCTCGTCGGGAGAAATTGCAACTGCGGGAGTTTCCTTGGACTTCGCTGCGTCCAATAGCTGCTCCCTCTCGAGAAGCAACTCAGCTCGCCGCGTGTCGAGAGTTCTGAGTTCTTCGTCGATCTACCGCAGGCGATTCATTGAATGCATTCTGGGAAAGCAAACTACAAGTTTGGGGAGTGAAGGGCTTTGTGTGAGTCAGACACTTGAAATCACATTCACTCCGCGCAGGCCGAAGAGCGGGGCGGCTGCTAGAAAATGGCGGTCGTTGGAATACACTTCGGAGAAGCCGTGCTCGGCGGCGCAGGCGAGGTGCAGGGCGTCGGCGGCGCGGAGGAAATGAGTGTCGGCGGCATTCCAGAAGAATTGTTCCAGCCGTTGTTGGATGGAATCGGTGAGGGGGAGCCAGTGATAGAAGCCATCCCGGGAGTCTTGAATGAATTGGTCCAAAACAGAAAGGTAGGGGCCTTTCTGGAGGCGACCTTCCCGGAAGGCGCGATGAAATGCGGCTACGATTTCCGCTTGGGCGTGCCAGGCGCTGGCAATGGC
The DNA here is from genome assembly GCA_031372635.1 of Akkermansiaceae bacterium. GTDB lineage: Bacteria > Verrucomicrobiota > Verrucomicrobiia > Verrucomicrobiales > Akkermansiaceae > Luteolibacter. The sequence continues at coordinate 3,246 of JANMLQ010000249.1, forward strand.
CTTGCCGAAACCCGCGAGTTCCCGGACGGCTTCATATCCATCATCGCGCAAGTAGATGCGAGCCAGATACGAGGTGTCGAAATAGGGCAGTTCAGAGGCCATCGCGGTCGTCGGAAATCAACCGTGTGATGCCGCGGTCGGCGGGGCTTGGGGTGAATGCACCATCCTCTTCAAATCGGGCGAACTCGGGCAGAAGTTTGCGCCTTTCCATGAATGATTGGCCGGTTGCTGGGATTGAGGAAGGCGGTTCCAGTTCCTTGATCAATGAAGTGAGAACGATGTCCTTGAGGGTTTGGCCGCGTTCGATAGCACGGATCTTGGCCTTTTTGTAGATGGCTTCCGGGATATCAATGGTCGTTTTCATAGGGAAACCATACGGAAATATGGTTTCCCGTCAAGCTGTCGATCCTTCGATGACGGCGGTCTCTGCAATCGGCGTGTTCGTCTGCCACCTTAGCCAAGTGGAACTGATCTCGAATGCCCAACGCGGCGTGCTCTACGCACCGTCCTCATCCACTCCGGCGAGCTGGAACCTGCGGTTGAGGCGTCAGACTACTTTGATTTCATCATCGCAGCGGATGAGATGGTGAAGGGGTGAGGGATCAAAGTTTCTGCGGGCTAAAACGCCGGGCTGCCAGCATCCAATTAGTAGGCGAGCGCAATGAAAATTTTGCGCAATAATTTTATTGCCTGAGAGCGAATGCCGACCACGTCTGGTTTAGTTCAACTCGGAGATTTTTATTCGCTCAATTCAATAGTTCACGGGGGTGGTGGAAGACTTTTTCTTGATTCTAAAAAAATCTTCCACTACTTGTCGTTCATGCCTCGCGCCGCCCCAACCCCTCTCGCATTTCCAGACAAGCTCGTTGACGACTTTACCCGCATGATCTGGATGGGCTTGGACGGCAGGCAGGACGATCTGGAGCGTTACGTCAGACGGGTCTTGCCAAAATGGGAGCCGGAAATGCCGGGTCTTGCCGGGCGTCTTGCTCAACTCTTGGAACCTCGCGCCGCAGGAGGTGTCGCTCGGCGCGTGATGCCTCCGGCAAAGGGAACGATTTCCGATGCATCGGATGCCGAATTCGCAGGCGCAGCAGCATCATCTCCCGCCGCCGATTTTCTGCGAATCGAAATGCCGGTCACGCTTGCTACCGAACCAATCTGGCCTACCGACATTCATGCTTCACTTGATGAATTGCTGCGCGAAAGGCGGATGATCGAACACTTAGCGAAAGCCGGATTACAACCCACTCGCACCGTCGTCTTCACCGGTCCACCCGGAGTGGGAAAGACGCTCGCTGCAAGATGGCTTGCCCGCGAATTGAATCTGCCACTTGCCACTCTCAACCTCGGCGCAGTGATGAGCAGCTTCCTCGGCCGCACCGGCGCCAATATCCGACAGGTCATGGACTTTACCCGGAGCCGCCCCTGCGTCTTTCTTCTCGATGAACTCGATGCCATTGCTAAACGCCGCGACGATCCGAGCGACATCGGCGAACTCAAACGCCTCGTCACAGTCCTCTTGCAAGAAATCGATCTTTGGCCCGGCTCAGGACTTCTGATCGCAACGACCAACCACGAACAACTAATCGACCCTGCGGTATGGCGTCGCTTCGAACGCAGGATCGTGTTCCCTCTTCCAGGTGAAACCGATCAACTCAAACTCCTCCAACAACACCTCGGCGACTCTTGGAACGGCATCGAGGCGAAAAGCCGCCGTGCCATCGGCGTGATCTCCGGCCACCTCAGCCAAGCGGAACTGACCTTGATCGCTCAACGCGCGCTTCGCGACCAAATCCTCGGCATCCGCACCCTCAAGGAAAGTCTGGAAACCCATCTCGCCAGCGTCGCCGCCGCCATGCCCCTGCCCGAAAGAAAATCCCTCGGCACCGCCATGAAACGCCTCGGCCTCGGCCAACGTGAAATCCACCGCCTCACCGGACTGGCTAGGGAAACGCTTAGAAAAGACAATGTGTGCCCTCAAAAATGACGAAACCATGCATGCGACAGGAGTTGTAGAAATTACGAATGAATAGCCCTTGAGAAACTGACTTGAAATAGTCACTTTACGAAAAGTTAATGGCGAGAAATTACACCCAATTTCCTGTGTCCCAGCCTCGTAAGGGTGCAAAATCACTTATATGAAAACAGAAATTCTTTTGCTTGAAGACGATCCGGATCAATCGGAAATGATCGCTAATCTGTTGAGCCAGGCATTCCCGATTTGCGATATGCGGGTTTGTGAGACGGAATCGGAGTTTTACATGGCGCTGGATGAAATTCCCGAAGGCGGACTTTTCTTCGCGGTGCTTGACGCAATGGTCCCATGGTGCGAACCCGCAGAAAGAATGCCGGTTCCGCCAATGGATGTGCAACGGGATGGCATTCGTTATGCTGGAAAACGCAGTCTTGAAAAGTTGCGCAAACAACACGGCGCTGATGTCCCGGTCTGGATTTACAGCATCCTCAATACGGATGGGCACGGAGTGGAACCATCAGGACAAACTTACGTTCTTGAGAAACAGCCGGAAAATGGCGGGCTGCTTAAAGCGATTAATAGCGTGATTCACGCGTAAGCTATCTCACTTTCCGTTGGAACGGTTATTCGCCTAGGCAGCCTTAATTTGTCGCTTCGCCCAATGTTGCTTATAGACCTTACATATTTTGGATAGCAAGTGTCGACCATCGGGGAGTTGATAGGCTGATGAAATTCCTCTGAAGCAAGGCGCTTGGCAATTTCTTCTGCCGCTTTACCCAACTTAGTTTCTTCGGCATACGCCACCAAAGTAACGTTTATGAAGCCATCTTCCTTAAAGGATGGCACAATCTCACCACCATATCCAAGTGCATTTTGAATCTGCAAAGTCTTGTCGCTTGGCAGGAATAGAACCCGTTCGTCCAATGGTAAAAGCTCCTGTCTCAATTCTACCGCCTCGGCGTTGCTTGACTGGAACAAGTGCCTTCTTCCCAAGACCATGAACTGGAACTCGCCGCCTGCCAGTTTGACGAGTGTTGGCCGCAGCTTTCTGACAGCACCTGCCTGTTCTTCCAGCGTCCGTTTTCCAAGCGAAACAAGGGCTTCCGTGAGGTCTTGCTTGGCCATTCCTAGAAAGGCGATGGGAAGCGCGGCGGTGTAGTCTTCGGAAACGAAGGTTTCCCAGAAACCTTTGTCCGCATGTCCGCCGAAATCATTCAGGATTGCCAGTGCTTTGGCCCGCAGGGGAATCGAGCCAACCCAAAGAGGCAGTCCGGGTGTGGTGCGAATCAGATGATGGCGGATTTCTGACCGCCGCCCGTCGTCACCAATGACCATCGGCGCAAGATAAAGGAGTTCCACCAATGCCAAGCCTTTCCAATCGCCCGCCACAGTGTTTTCGGCGACACGTTCAGGCAATTTGCCCCATGCAGTGAGAGCATCTTGGAGAAATTCGTGGACGGCTTTCACGATGGCCGCCTGCGTGTGTGCCGTGCTCTGCCGGTGGCGCGCCACGACTCCAATCAGATGCCCGGGAACCGCTAATCCATCATCGTTATCCGGCCATCGCATGTCCTGGCCGTGCAAGCGTCCATGGATCCACGCCCGGATTTCCTCTTCGGACGCGGCGTTCAGCCATTCAAACAATTCATTGGTTGGAACTTCATTCATGGCTCAATATCGTTTCTCTAAAGGATGGGTCAAATGCACAAGAGGCACGGGTTCATGGACGATCTCCGGCAACCCATCGATTCCTGGAAACATGGGTGCCGTCCATCCCACCGTATGCCCGGTTGCGGCGGGCAGGAAAAATGATCTCCAGTGGGGCTGGGGATCGCACCAACGGAAAGCATCTCCTAGGGTGGGAATCTTCTGAACGACACCAAGAGGTAACAGGTATGTCATAACCACTTTCTCAGTGGTATCTACCAACGGGTGGAGGGCGAGCCGGCAGTGGCAAGACTCCGCCGTGCAGCCGTCCAATGGACGAGAGGTTCCCGGTTCGTAAGGAATGGCCCATGTTGGTTTCATGCCGGTAAGAAAAACCCCCAGCAGGTTCCGACAGGCTTGGAGGGCGCGGGCATTTGATGGATCGGCCCATTTGTCGAAATGGTCATGCATGTTTTCGAGAGAAACCCCCAACTCCCTTGAGTAAAATATTACGGCTTTCTCGTAAGACACGGCCCGTTCGCAATGGGATGCAAGAGGCACAGGTTCTGGCCCGGCAAATATCACGCTTTCAAGGGCGTTTGAAATGGCGCGTCGGACTTCATTCGCCGCCGCAGATGCTTTTGGTATCAATAAAACCAGTTCATCGAGTATCCGGTGCCAATGAACCTCTACTAATCTGGATTCCGCCCGGATGGCGTTCTGCTCCCTTATGGTAAGCATGCTCAAGACTCTTTCCACGTCCCCAAGCTGGACAGCGGGGTAATTCGCAATTGCGGAGACGAGGTCCATACCAGTTATAGGGAGTCTTGGGAAGCATGAGAGCATGCTGCGATACGCATACCCTTACGACGCTGTTATTTAAACAATTCCGGCATAATCCGTCAATTGGCGATTACTTGCCCTGGCAAAAGACCGGCCGCTACTTTTGGGTGGACTGATTATTTGGACGTTGGTAGTTTTCCCATCTCGATCCCCTCCGCCTCCGCCAGGGCTTTTTCCGCCGCTTTTTGATGCGCTTCGGCTTCTTCGGGGAGGTCGGATTGGATGAGGAGTTGGGCGACTTTTTGTTTTTTGGCGGCGAAGGTTTTTAGGTCGGTGATGCGTTGGAGTTGTTCGAGGGTGAGGGTGGGTTTTGGGGGCGGTGCTTCGCCGGTGAGGTGGCGGGTGGCGCGGGTGTTGAGGGTGAGGAGTCCGGTGGCGGCGAGTTGTTGGAGGGCGTGCCAGGTGGACTCGTCGATGACTTGGAGTTTGGGGGCGTTGCCGCGCCAGTTGGTTTCGTGGAATAGGGCGGAGATGGCGGCGGCGCGGGTGGGATCGCGCAGGACTGTTAGAAGGACGGGCGTGGCATCTCCGGGGAGGATGGCTTCCTGGCAGTGGATGAGGGCGGGGCCGAGGGTTTGTTGGGCGCGCTGGGCGAAGTGGAGGGCGGGATCGGCGGGGGGATTTTCGGCGGGTTTGCCGGTGGGGGTGGTGCCGAGGAATTGTTGGAGGCGGGCGAGGTTGGCATCGGCTCCGCGTTTGAGTTTGGTTTGGGCGAGGGATTCGTCGGAGCTGTCTAACACGCCTTCGGCGAGGTGCATTTTGTTGGCGAGGGTTTCGAGCATGGCGTGCTCTATGGTGTTTTCGGCGACGAGGTTGATGACGGTGACGGGGCGTGTCTGGTGTTTGCGCCAGGCGCGGGCGATGCGTTGTTCGAGTTTAGCGGGGTTCCAAGGGAGGTCGCAGTTGATGACGACGCTTGCGTTCTGGAGGTTGAGGCCGACGCCGCCGGAGTCGGTACTGAGGAAGAGGCGGCAGTTGGGATCGTTGCGGAAGGCGAGGATTTCGGCGCGGCGTTTTTGTTGAGGGACGCTGCCGGTGTGCCATGCGTAGCCGGTGTTGCTCCTATCAGCCCAGGCGCGGATTTTTTTGAGCATGCCTTCCCACTCGGAGAAGATGATGATTTTCACGTCGGGATCGGCGAGGACTTCGTCGAGGATTTTGGCGATTTCATCGAGCTTGGGGCAGTCTTGGCAATCGTGGCCTTTGATGATGGAGGGGGAGTCGCAGATCATGCGCATGATGCCGAGGAGGATCATGAGGAGGTCTTGCTGCTTCTTGGTGAGCGGGCGCTTGAGGGCGATCTGGACGAGTTCTGAAACGGATTTTTTGTATTCGTCATACTCGCCGCGCATGGCGGTGGTGAGTTGGATGAAGTGGTTGCGGTCGGAGCGGTCTGGGAGTTCGGTTTCGACATCGCGTTTGCGGCGGCGGAGGAGCACGGGTTTCACGCGCTCGCGCAGGGCGTGGAGGTTTTTGTAGTTTTCCGGGCGGCCTTTGTTATCGAAGTGATAGAACTCGCGGTTGAAGCGGAATAGCGGACCTAACAGCGAGGGGTCGAGGAAATCGACGATGGAGTAGAGTTCGTCGATGCGGTTTTCGATGGGTGTGCCGGTGAGGACGAAGGCGTAGCGGGAGTTGAGGCGTTTGATGGACTGGGCGGTTTTGGTGGCCCAGTTTTTGATGCGTTGTGCTTCGTCGAGCACGACGATGTCGGGGCGGAGATGTTCGTTGATGTCGAGGGTGTCGCTGACGACTTGCTCGTAGTTGACGATGGTGAAAAGCGGCGGGCTACTGTCGGCGTAGTATCTCATGCGGGCCGAGCGCGGGCCGAAGACGAGTTGATGACTATGGGTGGTGAATTTTTGGATTTGTTCCTCCCACTCGGCTTTGAGTGAGGCGGGGGTGACGACGAGGACGCGCGTGGCTTTTCCGAGATGATGGAGTAGGGCGCAGGCGGCGACGGCTTGGATGGTTTTGCCGAGGCCCATTTCATCGGCGAGCAGGGCGCGTTCGCCGAATGCGAGGTGGAGCATTCCTTCGCGTTGATAGGGGTAGAGCGGGTGGAGGGTGACGTGCTCGGGGTGGCGGCCGGAGACGACGCCGGTTTCGTATTCACGGCGGAGGGCGCGGCGTTCAGTGGCGTGGCGGCGGGATTCGAGGAAGGGGGCGATGTCCTGGGAGATGCGGAGTTTTGAAGAGCGCTGGAGTTTCGGCAGGGCTTCTTCGGGGTCGGCGATGAGGGTGCCGGTGGTATCGAAGAGTGGCTTGAGTGAAGTGGGGAGTTTGGAGAAGTTTCGTTCGATGCGGAGCGTGTCGCTGGAAGGGACGATGTCGATCTGGGATGATCCGAGTTTTTCGGCGAGGCGGTAGTGGCCGTTTTGGCGGCGCTTGAGCCAGATGAGCGTGGCTTCGATGTGCTTGCAGGTGCCGAGGCCGGCGGTGCGGAAGTCGGGGCAGGTGCAGGAAAACGCGCGATCGGTGAGGTCGCGGATTTCCACTTGGTAGTTCATGCCGCTGGGGGACTGAACGGCGAAGGTGGAGTAGATTGGGTGTGCGTCACCGAGGGGGATGATCGAGTGTTTTTCTTCGCGGGCGCGTTGGATGCGGCGGAGGATTTCGTCCTGATCCGTGGTGCGCCAGTCAGTGGCGGGGGGGAGTGGGATGTCAGTTGATTTCTTTTTCGCGGTCTTTTTGGCAGCCATGACGGCGGCAGGATTGCGCTATGGTTTCCCGTCCGCAATGTGAAAGGACGACAGACAATAATGAAGACTTGGGTAGCGCCGTGCCAGCAGGCTGGCGGCGGAAAAGCGGCAGCAGGCTGCACGCAGTCCAAACCTAACGACCCAAGCTCAGCGACCCGGCCCACGAGGGCGTTGGATTGCAACCGCGACGCGATGGCCGGGTTCGCTGCAGCGCATGTTAGGCGGCACGGTCATTTCTGAAACTCCCTCTCAAGCTGGGCAACCTGCTCCCCGGTCATGCGGCGCATCGTCTGAACATCGACCTCCTCGTCTCTCTCCACGCGCTTGGAAAGCATCGTGAGCGCGTTGATCTGAATGGTTGTGTCCTTGTAGCGCAGTGTGGGGTCAGTGCCATACTCGTCAGTGACCATCATCCATCGCAACGGCAAATCGGATGCCAGCACATCGCCGAAGGCGATGCCTAGACACTGCAACTCGTAGGTCTGTGTCTTCGTGAATGCCCGGTCATCGAGCAACCGCTGAAGAACTGCCAAATCGGCCTTGGTCTTGGTCAGTGCCGCTGTGCCGTATCGCTGCTTGGCTGCTGCTGCGACGACCCCTCGCTGCTTCTCCAATCGTGCGGTGTCCTCTCGTGAAAGCTCGGCGAACCTCGGCGCGGCTGGCTGTGCTGGTGCTGCATCTTGCTTAGAACAGCCGAAGAGGAAGCTGAGTAGTCCCATAGTCAGTAGCGGTGCAATGATTGGTGTGCGAATGGCCATGCACGCAGTCCAAGTCTAACAGGCGGCTGGCTGTGCGCCGACGACTTCGTTGACGCGGCCGGCGATGACATCGGCGAGTTGGGATTCGCCTTCGTCGCGGAGGAAGTCGCAGTAGTTGGAGGCGACGGCCTCGAGGTCTTCGTAGTATTCCGGGCCGAGTGCTTCGAAGCCTGCGAGGGCTTTTTCAAAATGGCGGCGCGCCCATGAACGGTCGCCGGTATTGAGAAGGGCGAGGGCGAGGTTGTTGTGGGATTGCGCGGTGTCCGGGTGTTCCTCGCCGAGCAGGTTGCGGCGGGTTTCTAGGGCGATCATGTGCATTTCCCGCGATTGTTCGTGGAAACCGGCGGCTTGGTAGAGTGCGCCGAGATTGCTGGAAACGGTGGCGGTTTGCTCGTGGTCTTGGCCGAGTTGGGAGTGGGTGATTTCCAAGGCGCGGAGGAAGTGGGTTTCTGCGGCGTCGAGATCGCCACCGGCTTTGTAGAGGAAGCCGAGGTTGTTGGCCATGGCGGCGATGTCGAGCATGAGAGGCGGCTCGTTTTTCTCGAAAAATTCGATGGCTTTGTGCCATTGCTCGCCGGCTTTATCTTCGCGGCCAAGGCCGTCGTGGGCTGCGCCGAGGCCAGCATGGAGGCGGCCGATCTGGGCGAAACGATCGGGGCGGCTATCGAGTTGGTCGATGGCCTGGCGGTAGTCGTCACGGGCGAGTTCGTAGTTGCCGAGCTCGCGGTGGACGTCGCCGCGGATTTCGAGAGTGGTGGCGAAGGCGTCGATGCTATCGAGGTTTGTGCCCAGAGTTTGCTGGGATTTTTCGATGGCAGCGTTTGCTGCGTGCAAGGCTTCGTCGAGATCACCAGCGGCGCGGAGAGTTTCCACGCGGTCTTGTAAAATGCCAATTAGGGTAGCGGTCGGGGAGTCCATGGTGGGTTGGGATAGCTTGATTTGTATTTACTATGGATGATTTCCAGCCCCTGACTAGCTGAAATCTCCGGTCGGGAGAAGTCTTTCCAGCAAGTCCGCTCGCGAGGCGGGGAGAGTGCCGAGCACGTCGCGCAGGGAAAGGTCCGCCTCGTGCTGGTGGTGGGAAATTCCGAGCAGGCGGGCGAGTTCGCGCTCGAAGTGGCGGAGCGCGCGCATGCTGGGGCCGGCGCTCTCGATGTGATCGAGGGCGCGGTCGAGCAGGCCGTGGAGTTCGGGTTCCGGGTGTTCGGGTTCCACGGCGGATTCGAGCAGTTGGCAGCAGTATCCGGCAAGCAAGGTGGCGGTGTAGTTTTTCCGCAGCCCCTCGCGCCAGTGGCGGATGGAAACCTCGCGCAAGGCGTGCAGTTCACCCTTTCTGGATTGTTGAAAACTGATCTCGCCGCTGAAAAAAAGATCCAGCCTACCCGCAAACACGCTCTTCGGGCGGAGTGCGGCGCGGGCCACGGTTTTCACCAGTCCGTGATCTTCGCTGAACCAATGCACGATCAAGCTGGTATCCGTCAGCCGAGTGAGGCGGATCAGCGTGGCCTGCGTCGAATGCACGGGCGGAGATTCGGAGAACGCAGCGGGATTGGCGATGGAAATCCGGAGCTACAAAAACCTTGAAGAACGTGCCCGGCCACGCCGTATCTTCGGGCCTCCGCCCCTGCATGAAATTACTGATCGTTTCCGCCTTCGCCGCCGCCCTTACCAGTCTCGCCCACGCTGACGAAGCGGGCTGGGAATCCATCTTCAACGGCAAGGATCTCACCGGCTGGACGCCAAAAATCCGCGGCTGCAAAGTGGGCGAAAATTTTCAGAACACTTATCGTGTGAAGGACGGCGTGCTAAAGATCGACTACTCGGACTACGCGCAGTGGGACAACCGCTTCGGCCACTTGTTTTATGCCAAAAAATATTCCAACTACCGGCTGCGTCTTGAATACCACTTCACCGGAGAGCAGCTCAAAGGCGGACCCGGCTGGGCCTTCCGCAACAGTGGATTGATGATCCATAGCGAGGCCCCGGAAACGATGGAACTCGAACAGGATTTCCCCACCTCACTGGAGGTGCAGCTCCTCGGCGGCACCGGCCAGGGCGAGCGCACTACCGGCAATCTCTGCACGCCCGGAACCCATGTGGAAATGACCGGCAAACTCGAAACCGCCCACTGCATCACCTCGAAATCCAAAACCTTCAACGGCGACCAATGGGTGAAGCTCGAAATCGAAGTCCGAGGCAATCAACTCATCCGCCATCTCATCAACGGCGAGGAAGTGATGACCTACAGCAAACCTCAATACGGTGGCGACGCACACGCCGAAGCACTCGCCAAAGTGGCGGGCGACAAGATGATTTCCGAAGGCTACCTCTGCATCCAATCGGAAAGCCATTCCGCCGAGTTCCGCAAGATCGAGATCCAGCAGATCAAGCCGTGAGCGAAATGCGCGCTCTCTAACATCCCGCCATGGCCACCGAGCATTGCCTTATTCTGGAAACCTCCACGCCCCATGCGTCGATCGCTCTCGCGGGGTCGCACGGCATCTATCAGCAACGCTCCTTCCACAGCGATAGAAATCACAATGCTCTTCTCTTTGCGCCGCTACAGGAAGTTATCCAAAGCGCAGATGGCATCAGCCTAGTGCTGGTGGGCAGCGGCCCGGGAAGTTACAGCGGCACGCGCGTGGGCATCGCTGCCGCGCAGGGAGTGGCGATTGCGCTGGGATGTCCGGCAGTCGCCGTGCCCTCGGTACTCGCGGTTCCTTCCTCGAAAAACGGCAACACCTGTCTTGCCATCGGCGATGCGAGACGCGGCAGCTACTGGACGGTGACAATGGAAAACTTCTGCCTCGGTAGCGCGCCGCAGCTCTGCGATGCGGAGAAACTTGCCGAAGCCATCGCAACCGCCGCTGCGAATGACGTGCCGGTGGTTTCCTTTGAAGACCCATCACGCTTCACGCTGCCTGCGGAGCTTGCGACCATTGTGCGGCTGGAGTTTCCCGATGCCGAGCGACTCTGGCATGCATGGCAGGGCGCGGATGAGGAAACGCGCCGCAGGTGGAGCGCAGAGATTCCGCAGCCGCTCTATCTGAAACCGCCGCACATCACTCCGGCCAAGCGGCCTTGGCTGGTGAAGCCTTGTTAGACCGTGCGCCGCCAGACGGTGACCAATGAACTCGTCCACTGGAACTTGCGCGCAGTCTCGCGGATCAGGAACGGTTCATCCGTTTCCTTTACGAGCGTGAAGTCCGGAGAGAGCGATGATTTCAGCCAAGCCAGCGTTCCCTCGGGCGGCCAGTTTTCATGTGGCGTGAATTCCTCCAGCCAGGTGCAGGGCGTGGCCAGCACGAGTTCGCCACCGGGTTTCACGAGTGAAGGCAGCCGCTCTAACAGACGCTGCGGTTGCGGCAAGCGGCAGAGAAGATTCGCGGCATGCACACGCTCAAACGAGCCGAGATCATCCGGCAAGTTCATCGCATCGCCTTGCAGGAAACGAATGCCCCGCTCGGAAATCCCGGCGGGTGCGTGGGCGCGGAGTTTGGTTTTCCGCGACGCTTCTTCCAGCCGCTCGTAATCGAGCGAACCGCCATCACGCAGCGCTTCAGCGGCGCGAATGAAGGAGTGCGAGAAATCAATGCCCGTCACTTCATCGCAGTCGCGGGCCATCTCGAACGTCGAGCCGCCCACCGCGCAGCCAAGATCCAGCCCGCGTGCGGCACGCTCTACTCCGAAGTGTGACACAGTGCGTTTCGTAAATCCCAGCGCCGCATGCATGCCAGCGGGCCACGCGCACTCGGGTGGCAAAATTTCATCCGGCCCACCGAAGTGAAACAGCAGATACTCCGCGAGCAGCTTGTCCGATTCGTAGATAGCACTCATTGCTTCAGCCGTTTCTCCGCTTCACTCGAACGCTGATAGCCCGCCTGCGCTTCCCGCATCGAGATCTTGCCGTCGTTGTTCACATCGTAAAAATCAATGACCTGCTTCGACGTGTAGTCCACTTGCTGTGGCTTGCCGCGCAGGCTTGCGATGCCGTGGTTCAACTCCGCTGCGTCGAGCTGACCATCGCCATCATCGTCCCAGCGGTCGAACTTTTCTAACAACCCGATCATCTGGCGCTCGATCTTAGTTTTCGGAACCACCGGCCCGAGGTTATCCTGCGTCGTGCAGGAGATGGAAACCGCGGCGAGGAAGAGGATGTGGTGCTTCATGCGTGATTGACGCTGGCGCATTCCACCGGACCGGGCAAGCTCGGAAGCATCGCATGCACGTCCGCCTCATCGTCGCCGGAAAACCCGCGCTCGCCTATGCCAAAGCGGGCGTGGACGAGTATCTGAAACGGCTCTCGCGCTTCGGCGCATACGAACTCGTGATCGTGAAGGCTGG
>JANMLQ010000135.1:0-15762 GCA_031372635.1 Akkermansiaceae bacterium
AGTGCCTGTGGAAAAACTCAAGTCCGTGGAAACTGCGCTCTTCAATGCCCGCCTCGACATCGTGGTCGTGTCGGTCTTCCTCACCTTCGTGACAGCCATCATCCTCGGCTGCGCATGGGAATGGTGGCGCATCCTCTCCGGTGCAAAAAAAGCGCAGCTTCACGAATCACCCTACGTGGCGCTGGTGAAAGCGCGAAAAGCAAATGAGTAGTGATAGAAACGCCCGGAAGGGCTGGCAATCGAGGGCGGATGGGAACGCGAAGAATTGCCTACTCATGAGCAATTTTTTTGTTAGCCGGGCCGCCCCTGTCGATGGCAGACTCTATTTATCCCGAACTCCGAAGTTGCATGGGTGATTTATTGGGAATTTGACCACGGATTACACGGATTTTACCGATTTCAGAATACACCAAACAGATCTGAAAATCGTTTCCACAACCTCTTCATAATCCGTGTCAATCCGTGGTTCGATTTCTGTTTTCGGGTTTATGTTAGGTCAGGGCAAACAATACGCCTCATGAAACACGTCACGATCCTCGCATCCGTCTTCGGGATTTTCACGGCAGTGGCGGGTGCCATGACCACTCCCTTGACTGAGCCACTGGCGGAAGAGAAAGAAATCACCATCACCTGCGAACTGACCGAAGCACCCAAGCGCAAGGATATCGTCGTCTTCGACTCCGCCAAACAATGCGAGGCGTCCCAAATGATTCTGTTCAGTCTTCTTTGCGTCCCTTGCGACCTCAGCGGCGGTAGATCCAGTTTTGATGCGTCGGTGCTGACGATGGCGTGGGCTAGGACTGCGGCGGCATGTTAGAGGAGTGCTTAGCCGACGGGGAGTTCGCGCAGGGCGAAGCCGAAGCACTGGCTGGCGAGATTGGGGCGGCGATGCTTGTTGAGGTGTGGTGGCGATCATGTCCTCTCTAGCATGGCAAAATGAGCGGCCTTGTTTATCCAAAGTTGCGAAATCCCTCGCCATCAATGCTTACTCGGCTGCTCGCCAACCGCTCTGGGCTCCCCGACACAATGCGGATTCCGGGCTTGCAACGAATTTCGCGACTGCTAATTTCCTCGTCGTGGTCAGTGACAAATGGGTCCTGGCCTACCTCAACGACAACAACCACACTTAGATCAACACTATGAAAATCGCCAAACTTGCTATCGCTGCCGCCGCCGTCGCCCTTCTCGCCGCTTCCTGCTGCCCGAGCAGCTCTCCGGCACCGGCACCTTGCACCATGAAATCCTCCAAGTAATCACTGATCTCGAAAAGCCCGGTCCTCCTCATGAGGGCCGGGCTTTTTCGTGCCTGGATGGCACGGACGGCGCGGCTATCGGTAAACATTCCGCCTGCAATACCTTGCCAGTGATGACGAACTGACCGATGAAATCATTGATTCCATGGAACTCGCCTTGGAGTGTGACTACCGGATAGCGGCTCCTTTTTTCATCATCTCCATGCGTGAACGCACCAAGGGCAAACTTCAGATCCGCTATTTCTACTTTGAGAGTGAATGAATGGAGAAACCTCTGGGGATTACAAGCGCCCTCGCGTCTCGTTTTCAACGCCCACGTCGAAAAAAAGCGATTCCGTGTCCTGACAGGACACCTCATGTGGATAGACAACCCGCAGCCAGCATGAGGCGTCCCTTCAGGACGCAGTCCCTATGCGAACATGATACCCGGCACCTTGTGCCGGGCTGGTATGAGCCGTCCCGATGGGACGAAGAGATGAGCCATCCCGTTGGGACGAAGAGGAACGCTATCGGCTCAACGCGTCTGTTAGAGCATGCGCATCTGCGCTCTTCGTCCCAACGGGACGATTCATTTCAGCCCGGCACGAAGTGCCGGGATCAGCGGCGTCCGCGATTCCGTGTCCTGACAGGACACCTCATGTGGATAGACAACCCGCAGCCAGCATGAGGCGTCCCTTCAGGACGCAGTCCCTATGCGAACATGATACCCGGTACTTTGTGCCGGGCTGGTATGAGCCGTCCCGATGGGACGAAGAGGAATGCCATTGGCTCAACGCGACTGTTCGAGCATGCGCAGCAGCGGGGCTTCGGCGCGAGCGCGGAGGCTCTCCTCCATCTCGACGCGTGGCGCGAGGTTGGCGAGGCAGTCGCGGAGTTTTTGAAGTGTGTTCATCTTCATGTAGCGGCAGTCCGCGCAGGCGCAGCGGTCGGTGGGGCCGGCGATGAGGTTCTTGTCCGGGCACTCCTTGCGCAGGCGATGGAGCATGCCGCTCTCGGTGACGACGATGATGTCCTTTACCGGAGCGTTTTTGCAGTAGGAAACCATCTTCTCGGTGGAGCAGACCTCGTCGGCTAGCAGACGGACGGCTTGCGTGCATTCCGGGTGGGCGACTACGAGTGCATCGGGAAACTCGGCTTTGATTTTGCTGATGGAGTCGCGCGTGAACTCGACGTGGACGTAGCAGCTGCCTTTCCACAAATCCATTTTGCGGCCGGTCTGTTCCATGACCCATGCGCCGAGGTTTTCATCGGGCACGAAGAGGATGGGACGGTCGGCTGGGGCGAGATTGACGATCTTCACGGCGTTGCCGGAGGTGCAGATGACATCGCAGAGCGCCTTCACCGCGCCGGAACAGTTGATGTAGGCGATGACGTAGTAGTTTTTCTCCGCGTTCTGTTGGAGAAACGCTTCCAGCTGTTCCGCAGGGCAGGATTGCTCCAGGGAGCAGCCTGCATCGGCATCGGGAAGAACCACGATCTTGTTAGGGTTCACGATCTTGGCGGTCTCTGCCATGAAGTGGACGCCGCAGAAGACGATGACATCGGCGTTGGTTTCCTTCGCGTGATAGGCGAGTCCGAGTGAGTCGCCGACGTGGTCCGCGACGTCTTGGATGTCGCCGGTCTGATAGTTGTGCGCGAGGATGACGGCGTTGCGCTGTTTCTTGAGGGCGAGGATTTCCTCCTTGAGATCGAGTGCGGCTGGCATTGCTTCGATTTGAAATTAGAGATTTGGAATTTCAGATAGGAGAGTTCGCGACCATCTCGACGGTGCCGGTGTGATTGGCTCCTTGTTTGACGATGAGTGATGAGGTGATGACGAGGCCGTGGAGTTGGGCGCGCTTTTCGAGGGTGACGGTGCCGGTGCAGGAAATCTGGCCGCGCACCTGGCCGTCGATGTTGGCGGTGGTGGCGGTGACGGGATTGAGGAACTCGACGCGGGCACCTTTTTCCACGCGCAGATTACGGCATTGCACGGTGCCGAGGATCCTGCCGCTGCTGCGGATGATGAGATCGCCGGAGCACTCGACGGAACCGGCGAGTTCGCCGATGACGGTGAGGTGGTGGCATTTCACTGTGACGCCGGAAACGGTGCCGTTTTTCTGGATGATGACGTTGCCGCGCGTTTGGATGCGGCGGTTCCATGCTTCGGTGATTTCGTAGTCTAACAGGCTGACGTAGCGGCCGCACTTGGGGCACTGGCTGGACTGGGCTTCGGCGATGGCGCTGAAGGTGTGGCTGCATCCGAAGCAGCAGACTTCGCGGGGTGGCTTCTGGCGGTGTAGCAGCCGCATGAGAAACGTGCGCGGAGGCGGCTGGGCAGGCTCCTTTTTCAGGAGAGGCTGGGTTTTCACCGCGACCACTGCGGGCGCAGGCTCCGGGTCTCCGTCCTTGCGGGGTTTCGCGAGACGGGTGACGGGGCGGGTGCGGATCACGCCCTTGCCATCGCGCACCTGGAAGTTCGCACGGCAGGCGCGACATTGGGTGGAAACGACGAGCGCGGGCTCGATCTGCGAATGCCCACATTCTGGGCATGCCACCTCGATGCGATGGCGCTGGGGCTCATCGGCCATGATTCGGTGAGGCGGGGTTCGGGTCTCGGAGCGTCAAGATCAGGGATTGGTTCCCGCGAGAAGGGTTCCTTGTTTGGGCGCTTCGGATGTGGTGGCGGCTGCTGCGGGAGCAGGAGCTGCGGCGGGTTTGGCGGCTTGCGTGGGTGCGGCCTGGGCCGGAGCGCTAGCGGGGGTGCCGACGGTGGATTTGCCGACGAAGATGGCACCGGCTTCGATGGAGAGGGTCTTGGCCTTGATGTCGCCGATGACTTCGGCGCTGGCTTTGAGTTCTACGCGGTCGGTGGCGGTGAGGTTACCATGGACTTTGCCATAGACGACGACGGTAGCGGTCTTGATTTCCGCCTTGATGCGGGCGTTCTCACCGACGGTTAGATTTCCGTCGGAGTTGATTTCGCCTTCGATTTTGCCGTCCACGACGAGGTCGTTGGAGAACTTGACGGTGCCTTTGATTTCGACATCGGAGGAAAGGACGTTGCGGGTGGCGGCAGGGGAGCTGCGCACGGGTGCGGGTGCCGGACTTCCGCCGTAGGAGGTGACCGGGATGGCGTGCTGCTCGGGATTGCGAACTTCCGGGAGCGGTGGTGCGGGGCGGATAGGCTCGCTGTGATCTTGGCCGATGACTTTCTTGAACACGTTGATAGGGATGGTTGGTTGTTAGGGATGGGCGGGTGCGGCTTATTGTTCTGGAGCCGCAGGTTTTTCTTCTGGTTTTAATTCGATACCACCGGCGGCGGGCGCATCTTGCGGAGGCGCGGGAGCCGGGGTTTCAGCAGCGGGAGGAGCGGGAGTGATGGTGATGCCGGGGTTTGTGGCAGCGGGATCGGCAGCGGCTGGGGTGATGGTGGCACCGGGTGGTAATGCGGCTTTGATCGCGGCGGAGGGATCTACCGGTGGTGCGGCGGGCTTGGGCGGCGGCGCGATTTCCACGGGCGGCTTGGCCTTGAGGTTGGCGATGCGCTTGGTGGCTTCATTTGAGAAGCTGCTCTCGGAGAAGTCGGTTTTCACGCGCTTGTAAGTGGCTTCGGCCTTTTCGAGATCGCCAGCGGCTTTCGCGATGTCGCCCATGGAAATGAGTGCGTAGGGAGCCATGTAGCGGGCGCTGGGGCTGTCCACGATTTCCTCGAAGACCTTGGTGGCGTCGGCGGATTTGCCTTGGGTCATGAGCTTGGAACCGAGGCTGCCTTTTGCGGTCGGCGCTGCGGGATGGTCCGGGCTGGCGGCGATGAACTTGCGCAGCGTTTCAATGGCGGCGTCCTGTTGGCCTGCGGTCCATTGGCTGTCGGCCAGCAGGATCATGGCGCTTTGTGATGAGTGGGTGCCGGCATGATCGCCGACGACGGATTGCAGTGCTGCGAGGTCTGCGGCTTTGCTGAGCGCTTCACCGGCGGTTTTCTGGCGGCTGTCCTCGATGCCTCGATAGACCACCAGCACGGCCGCGCCGAGCGCCAGCACGATGGAGAGGATGACGAGATTTTTCTGATTGCGATCGAGGAATAACTCGAAGGCGCTGGGGCCTTGGGAGATTTCTGCGAGAGGCGCGGAGGTTTCTTTGGGGTCGGCGGGCATGACGGAAGATTGCAAAGCTGCGGAAGCCCGATCAAAGCGGCGGGCGTGGCGAAATCAATGCGGAACTCTGGAAGGGCGACGATTTTCCCACGGCATCGGCGGTGAGGGTGTTTTTCATGGTCAGAGCGGGGCGGGGGGGCTAGCCTGCTGCGGCATGTCGAAACGCTTGTATGTGGTCGCGGGTGAGTTGAGCGGGGACGCGCATGGCGCGGGGCTTTTGCGCGCACTCAAGACGATGGTGCCCGCCGTGGAGATTCATGGAGTCGGTGGTCCGGAAATGGCTGCGGTTGCCGGGCCGGGGCTGGTTGATTGGGTGGAGGACGCCGCCGTGATGGGCGTGTGGGAGGTTTTGAAACGCTACGGCTGGTTCAAGGAACGCTTCACCCGCATGCTCGCCGAGCTGGAGGAATTCCGGCCCGACGCGCTGCTACTCATTGATTACCCTGGTTTCAATCTCCGCTTCGCCGCAGCCGTCAAGAAGGCCTCCCCGGAGACGCGCATCGTTTATTACATCAGCCCGCAAGTCTGGGCATGGAACAAGGGCCGCATCCCGAAAATGGTGAATTTGCTCGATGAAATGCTCTGCCTGTTTCCCTTCGAGCAGCCGATCTTCCAAGACGCCGGATTGAAAACCACCTTCGTCGGCCATCCACTCGTCGATGAGCTGGAGGAAAAACGAATCCCCGGCGTGTTGCGGGACGTGAAACTCGTCGGTCTTTTCCCCGGCAGCCGCGAGCGCGAAGTGGCGCGGCTTTTTCCCACCATGATTGATGCCGCGAAGCGCCTCAAATCCGCCCGCGCCGATCTCGCCTTTGAAGTGCCCGCCGCCTCCGCGAAACTCGCGGCGCAAATCCGCGAACTCATCGCGGAGGCCGGAGCCGCTGACCTCATCACCGTCAATCAATGCGAAAGCCACTCGCTGATGCAGCGCGCAGGCTGTGCGGTGATCGCCAGTGGCACCGCCACGCTTGAGGCCGCGTATTACGGGCTGCCCTACTGCCTCGTCTATCGCGTCGCGCCGCTCACTTATGCCGCCGCCAAGGTGCTGGTAAAAATCAAGCGCATCGGCATCGTCAACATCTTGGCCGGTGAGGATGTCATTGAAGAACTCGTGCAAGGCAGCTGTGAACCCGCCGCCATCGCGGATTCGCTGTTAGAATTCATCGACTCCCCAGAGCGCTGCGCTGTCCTTCAGCAAAAGCTGGCCGAGACCTGCTCCAAACTCGGCGGCCTCGGTGCGCACGAACGCGGGGCGAAAGCCGTGGCGGAGTGGCTGTTAGTTTGATCGCCGATGTGGTTCCCGCGTTCGGGTTTTCCTGAATGGTATTCAGGCAAGTTCGCCGATCAGTAGGTCAAGGTATGGCGGCTGAATGTCGCTTCGATCAGAGTGAAACTATCGACTCGCAACCGGTCCTGCCATCTCCAGAACGGGTGTTTTTTTGAGGGAGTGAATGTGAGTGGAGGTTCAGGGGAGGATCTTGAGGCGTGCGAACTTGGTGGCGGAGGATGTGAGCGGGATGGCGAGGGTGACGGTGTCCTTGCCTGATACGGGGGTGTCTTTGAGGACTGTGACTCCGGGGTTGTTAGAGGCGGCGTTGTCGGGGACGGTGTGGATGACGGGCCAAGTGGTGAGGTTTTCGCCGGTCTCGATGATGAGGGTGGTGGTGCCGTCGATGGAGGACTGATCGCGGATGAAGGTGAAGAGGAAGTCACCGCCGGTGGTGGTGACGGTGGGGAGCATGGCGAGGTCGCGGGTGGTGGAGGTGCCGCCGAGGATGTATTCGATGCCGTTGGCGACTCCGTCGTTATCGAAGTCGAGATTCGCATTCTGACCTCCGGTGTTGGCAGTGGACCATGTTTGATAGCCGTTGATGACGTTGGCTGTTAGAAAGCCGCTGGCATTGAGTGCGAAGCTGTTGTAGCCGGTGGCGATGATGCTGGCGAGCTGGGTGGATGTGAGGCCGGTGTTGCTGGTGCCGAAGCGTAGTGAGCTACCGGAAACGAAGGTGCCGGTGATATTGAGCGTGCCGCTGGTCCAGTCGATGGCGCTGCTATTAGCGAAGGCGAGTGCAGCATCCTCGCCGAGGTGGATGGTGGCAGTGGAGGTGAGGTCGAGAGTTCCGAGGGTGTCTGTGAAGGAGGCGGCATCAAGGATGGCGCTGCCGATGGTGACGGCGGTAGTTGGAAGGACGTTGTTCGCGCCCAAGGTCAGGGTGCCTGCGGTGAGGGTGGTCGCGCCGGTGTAGGTGTTAGAACCGGAAAGGATTTGGGTGCCGGCACCGGATTTGGTGAGAGTCATGCTGGCGGCTCCGTTGGCGATGATGCCGGAGTAGTCGATGTTAGAGCCGCTGGGTGTATTGAGGGTGAGGGCGGTGAGGCCAGTGTAGCCACCTGAGGTGGTGGTGAAAATGGAAGCGAGGTTTTTATCACCGATGAGTCCGCCGAGGGTGAGGGTAGTGACGGTGGTTTTGAGTCCGTTGGTGGCATCGCCAGTGATGCTGGCGGATGTTTCCAAGGCGCTGTTTTGCATGGCAAGGGTGTTGCCGAGGGAGAGGATGCCCTCGATGACGGTGGTGATGCCGGTGTAGGCGTTAGAGCCGGAGAGGGTCTGGGTGCCGGTGCCTGCCTTGTCGAGGCTGAGGTTGGTGCCGTTGAGGCTGCCTGAGTAGGTGAAGTTGGCGCTGTTATTGATGCCGAGGGTGACGGATTCGTTGCCGCTGTTTTGGATTTGCTGGGATCTACCTGAGGCGGCGGTGTTTTGCAGGCCGGCGATGGTTTGGCTGAAGCTATTCAAGTCAAAGCGGCTGAAGCGACCGGAGCCACCGCCTGCGACACCGTTGATGGAGAGAACGGTGGTGGCGGGCAGGGCGTTGTCGATGCCGAGCTTGACGATGAGATTGCAGTCGTTGTCGGAAGGACTGAGAGTAGTGCTGCCGGTGTAGGTGCTGGGCGCGTTGAGCCGGATATTTTGCTGGGCGTTCGAGCCAGTGGTGGCAGCGGAACTGAAGACGATGTTGCCGCTGCCGGACATGGCACCGTTGAGAACGACTGTGGAAGTGGTGCTACCGGTGCCGAAATCCGGGGCGTGAATGACTGGGGTGCCGCTGAGGGTGATGGCGGCATTGATGGTGACGTCTTTCAAGAAGGTTTGGAGGATGCTGGAGCCTGATAGGTTAAAGGAAGTGGCGGCGCTCAGGGCGTCGGTATTGGCGAGTATGATGATGCCGGAGCTGTGGGTGAGATTGCCGGTGAATGCGGGATTGGCCGCACTGAGGGTGAGGTTTCCGGAGCCACTTTTGTTGAAGGTGCCAGCGCCATTGATGAGAGCGCTGAGTGTTTGGGCGGCGCTGCTGTTGTATTTGAAGGTGGAGCCGGTGCCGATGTTGATGGTTGAGGCGAAGGTGCCGGAGCCGAGTTTGCCGGAGCCGCTGATTTCGAGGATGCCGGAGTTGTCTAACAGGGTGATGTCTCCGGTGAAGGTGTTGATGGCGGAGAGTAGTGCGGTGCCTGCGCCTTGTTTGGTGATGGGGAATGCGCCGGAAACGACGCCGCCGAGGGTGAGGGTGCGACTGGTGGTGATGAACCAGTCGTTTTCATCGCCGAGGATGAGGGGGCAGTTGAGTGTTAGATTGTTGTTGGCGGCGCTCATGCCGATGTCGATGGCATTTGCTCCGAGGGTGAGGGTGTGGCCGCCGGTGTTGCTGATGGTGACTGCGCCGCCGGGGTTATCGATGGTGATGCCGCCCCAGGTGGCGTTGGCTCCGAGGGCGGTGGTGTTGGCGGCGGTGACGGTGTTGTTCCACTTGGTGGTGGAGGTGGCGTTGGGAACGATGCCGCCGGTCCAACTGGTGGTGGTGTTGAGGGCGCTCGCGTTGTTGGCTTTGACGAAGGAGGGGATGACTGTGACGATGAAGTTGAGGGTGTTTCCTGAAACGCTGAGTGTGGCGCTGGTGCCATCGGCGAGGCCGCCGGAGCCGTTGGATTTGACTACGGTGAGGTTGGTGGGCGGGCTGCTAGAGGTGGAACCCCAGGACATGAGTGGATAGGTGCCTGCGGCGGGGCTGCTGTTGACGACGACGCGAATGGTGGGTGTGGCGGTGAAGGCAGCTAGGCCAGTGACAGTGAGGGATTTCACAGAGCCGGGGAGGATGGTGCCGTAGTCGAACTCGATGGTTCCGGCGGCGGTGGTGGTGAGGGCTGCGCAGGTCCAGGTCTTGGTGTTGTCGGTGGTGGAGACGCCGAGGGTGGCGGCTGCGTTGGCAAGGGTGAAAGCGGAGCTGGAGCAGTGGCCGCCGCCGACGCCTTGGAGTTTTCCGGCGTTGAGGGTGGTGGTGCCGTTGTAGGTGTTAGAAGCGGCGAGTGTTTGGGTGCCGGTGCCGTTTTTGACGAGGCTGAGATTGGTGCCTGAGATGGTGCCGGTGAAGTTGCGGGCAGTGGTGTTGTTGAAGGTGAGGGTGGCGGTGGTGCCGAGGCTGTTGGTGATTCGTTGGCTTCTGAGTGAGGCGGCGGTGTTTTGAAGGCCGGCGATGGTTTGGCTGAAGCCGTTGAGATCGAAGTCGGCTTCGCGACCGGTGCCGCCACCGGCGACGCCGTTGATGGAGAGGACGGTGGTGGCGGGCAGGGCGTTGGAGGTGCCGAGCTTGAGGATGAGGTTGGTGTCAGCTTGAGCAGGGTGAATGGTGGTGGTGCCAGTGTAGGTGTTAGAAGCGTTGAGGCGGATGGTTTGGTTGGAGTTGCTGGCGACGTTGGATTCAGAGCTGAAGGTGATGTTTCCCGAGCCGGAGATGACACCGTTCATCGTGAGGGTGGAGGTGGTGCTGCCGGAGCCGAAATCCGGAGCGTGGATGGTGGCGGTGCCACTGACAGAAGTGGCGGCGTTGATGGTGGCGTTTTGGACGGAGGTTTTCAGTTCGGTGCCGCTGGAGAGAGTGAGTGTGGTGGCGGCGGAGATGGCGTTGGTGTGGGCGAGAATGAGGGTGCCATTGCTGAGGGCGATGGTGCCGGTGAAGGAGGTGTTTGCTGCGCCGAGTGTGAGGGCGCTGGTGGAGACGCTTTTGCGAAGCAGGCCGGTGCCGCTGATGATGCCGTTGAGTTGCTGGGCGGATGAACTGGCGTAGTCGAAGGTGGAGCCGGTGCCGATGGAGATGGCTGCGGCGTAGGTGCCGTTGCCGAGTTCGCCTGAATTGCCGATGATGAGGGTGCCGGAGCTTGCGGGGAGGATGGTGGAGCCGGTGTAGGTGTTGGAACCGGTGAGGGTTTGGGTGCCAAGGCCGGTTTTGGTGAGAGTCATGCCAGCGGCTCCGTTGGCGATGATGCCGGAGTAGCTGGGGTTTTCCGCAGTGGATGGATTGAGGGTGAGGTTGGTGAGGGACGAGTATCCGCCGGTGGTGGTGAAGAGGGATGAGAGGTTTTTGTTTCCGGTGAGTCCGCCGAAGGTGAGGGTGGTGAGGGCTGTTTTGAGGCCGTTGGTGGCGTCGCCGGTGATGCTGCTAGTGGTGTTGATGGCGCTGCTTTGGAGAGCGAGGGTGTTGGCGAGGTTGAGGATGCCAGCGGTGATGATGGTTTCACCCGTGTAGGTGTTAGCGCCGGACAGGGTGAGGGTGAGGCCGCTGCTGTCTTTGGTGAGACCTTTGGCGGTGCCGGAGATGGTTCCGGCGATGAGGATGGTGGAGGTGCCGCTGGTTTGACGGACGGTGAGGTTATCGGTGAGGGAGATGCCGAGGTCGCTGGCAAAGGTGACGGTGCCGGTGCCACCCGCGGTGCGGGTGAGGTAGGCGTTGGCGCTTTCGGATTGGTCGAAGATGAGTGAGCCTGCGCTGCCTTTTTGGAGGGTGGTGGTTTCACTGCCGGAGCTGTCTCCGACGACAAGTTCGCCAAGGGTGGCGGGGGCGTTGAGGCTGACGGTTTGGTTGCCGGTGAGGTTGGTGTTTTGATTGGCGAGGTAGCCGGTGCTGTTAGGGATGGTGGCGGGGTTCCAGTTGGTGGTGGTGTTCCAGTCGTAGGAGCCGGCGGCGATGGGGATCCAGGTGCTGTTAGGTGGTGGCGGGGCAACGACGGTAGTGACGGCGGTGTTGGCGGTGACGACGGCGGGTAGGCCGGGTGTGAAGCGGGCTTCGGCTTGGGAGTTTGATCCGCTGTTAGTTGAAATGGAGTTTCCACGATAGGCGAGGGATGAGCCTTCGCCGAGGTAGAGGGTGGTGGTGCCATCGCCGTTGTTAGAGGCGATGCCGAAGCGGCCTTTGAAGGTGAGGCCGATGGCGGAATCGGTGTAGGTTTCTGTGGAGGCGGGATTGGAGAGGATGTATTGGACGAGGTTTTTTCCGGCGACGGTGGATTCGACTTTGACGCCGACGACAACTCCGCTGCGGATGAGTTGGGTGACGTTTTGGACGGTGTCCGCAGAGCTGAAGTGGGGTTCGTAAATGGTGGCGAAGGCTTTGTTCCATGCTTCGCCGGTCTGGCGGACGACGAGTGTGGGTGCGACTTTGGAATTGTAGGGGCTGGGCGCATCGACGATGGCGGGGCTATTGACTTTTGCATACTCGCGGCTGGCGACGGCGGGCATGTGCATGGACATGTAGCGATCGGTGCCGGAGAGGGTGGCGAGGAATTTCGCCTTCACGGATTGGCTGGTGGCGGCGGAGACCATCGTGCTGGTGAAGTAGCGCCAACCGGGTTGATCGTAGGTGTCGCCTATGTCGGTTTGAAAACGATTGGGCTGGCTGGTGAGCGGGAGCGTGATGCCATCGGCGCTGAGATCGACGGCGGTCTCGCCGATATTGCGGTAGATGTAGTCGTGAAACTGTCCGCTGACGGTGGACTTGGAGCGGAAGACGTCCACGTAGTAGCCGGTGGTGGGGGAGGTGCGGACGATGGCCATGGTGCGCTGCTGGGTGCCTTCGGCGGCAGTGCCTTTGTCATCGACGAAGGAGCTGCAGGTGAATGAGTAATTCGGCGAGACGGCGGTGGCGGCGGCCTGGGGTTCCATGGAAACGGTTTGCACCTTGTTGATGGCGATGTTTGACCAGTCGCCATCGCCTTGGGATGCGCCGTTGACGATGACGGTGTTGTTGGCGGCGAAGAGGCGGTAGTGGTTTTCATGGAGCGCGGTGCCATAACTTTCGGCACCGGATTTCGCACCCATAACTTCTCCGAGGCCAAAGATTTCCATACTCATGCCGCTGGCGTGGCTATGGACGTGGCCCGCGCCGCCGACGAAGCACATGAGGCCGTAGGTGGAGCTGTTAGATGCGGGGAGGTTGCGCTGGAGGGTGATGCCGGCGAAGGGGAGTTTGTCGGTGCGCGGGAGGGTGGGGGAGACGGAAGGTTCGGAGAGGCTATCGGTCTGCCAGAGGAGCTGGAGCGGCTCGTCGCGCATGGAGAGAGCAGAGTAGGATTTGAGGGTGGAGCGGTTGTATTTTCCATCCGCGACGCCGCCATTGACAAGGGAGCCGAAGAAGGAGGTGAGGTCGGTGCGGCCGCGTTGTTTGGCGTGTTGATAGACGAGTTCGTAGCTGCCGTAGGGCTGGCTGCCGCCGCTGCGATGGCCGTCGCCGAAGCTGATCTGTTCGTTGTTGCTGGGATAGCGGAGGTAGCTGATGCGGGGTAGGCTGAGAGGGAAGTTGGGGTATTTATCGAAGAGATTGAGAGTGGGGTCCACGCGCTCCATCAGTATCAAGTGGGTGGAGCGGACATCGCCGACTTCGCCGGAGTATTGGAGCGACTCGGGCCAGATGTTTCCGGTTTCCGTGTAGTTGCGGTAGTCGTAATCGAGCGAGGCTTGGCGTGAGCTGCCGGTGTTGAGATAGACTTGGATGGCGGCGTTGCGCTCGGTGGAGTCGTCGAGTGCGAGGAGATTGTTAAGCATGGTGGTGGCCATGAGTGCGGACCAGTTTGACTCCTTTTGGCCGTGATCGCGGGTGAGTTGATAGTATCTGCGGAAGTAGCTTTGGGCGTTGGTGAAATTGAAGTTCACCATGGCTGCGGTTTTCACGTCATAGACTTGGTTGGTCAGGAGCCAAGTGTGGAGGAAGTCATAGGCGATGGCGAGTTGCGGGCCGGTGACGCGGGCTTCCTTGAGGAGGTCGTCTTGGAAAATCCAGCCGCCATTGCCGGTGCTGGTGGATGCCGCCACTGGCAGCATGGTTTTGATTGCGTTGTGGAGGATGTCTCCGGCGCAACGGGCGTATTTGGCATCGCCTGTGAGGTAGAAGAGGATGGCGCAGTCCTGGGCGTCGTTGAATTTTTGCTCTGCCACATAACGCACGGAGCTTTCCGAATAAGCGGGGATGGTTTTGAATACGGGTGTGGCGGCGGCCCAATTGACGATGGGGAGTGCTCGGAGGAAGGTGTCGCGGTTGGCTTGGTGGCTGGTGACGTCTGATGCGACGCGCGAAACGATGCCGTTGTAGAGGGTGGTGGCCCAGGCGTTGTTGGCTATCTTGGCGAGGATGTCGGCTTTTTCCGAATCGCGCACCCAGATGAAGGGGCGGGTGAAGCCGGAGGGGATGTTGTAGATGATGCGCGGGCCGTTGGTGGCGGCGTTGGCGGCGGTGATGGTGTAGCTTTTCGCAGTGGTGGATGCGGTGTCGCTGCTGAGGCGGATGAAGACGTATTGGCCTGCGCCGGTGCCGCTGGCGTATTGGGTGTTGAGGTAGTTTTTGAGAGCGGTGGCGGCGGCGGAGCTGGTGTAGATGGGGCCGTTGGCGGTGGTGGAGATGAGGATGTTGTTTTGGATGAGGGTGGCGTCGGAAGGGTCCGCGGTGGAGGTGGCACCGTAGTAGTCGCTGGCGAGGACGGCGGATGAAACGCGGCGACCGAGGCCGTAGATGTCGATGTTCGGGGGAGTGCCGGTTTTGGCGGAAAGATTGAAACGCAGTGAGGCGGAGGTGAAGGGATTGGGGATCGCGCCGAGGTTGGGTAGTTGGAAAACGAGGACCGAAGAGCGGTCAAACACAGGGCTGCCAGAAGCTGCGGAAACTAGGGTGGTGTTGCTCGTTGCGGATAGCGTTCCGTCCGATCTTACGTCGGTGTCGCTGGTCTCGCCCTGGATAGTGGCGGCGTGTGCGGCAAACGGGATGAAGACCGCTAAAGCAAAAATGATGATGCCCCAGACTCGCCGCAAGTTGTCTGTCATCCGATGTGACACTGCGTGAAGGGGATTGCCTGCGTTTCGGCACGGTGGAGTTGGAAATTGGGTGCTGATCGTTTCTGGGTTTGGATGGTTTGGCAGAAGCCCGAGCATGATCGGATCATGCTTCCGGACTTGGAGGAAAGTCGCTCTCGCTTCTGACGATGAAGGCGGGTCAAAAAGCTAGCAGACCGGATCTTGAATTATCATCCCCCAATCGGGTGAGAATTGGGTTTTCAAATCGCTTGCGCACTGTGGAATCACCGTGAAACCTAACCGGGAAGATGCGGGTCGCAATCGTTCATTTCATCGCACCTCTGGTGGCTGCGGCACTTATGTCAGCTCAAGCACAAGCTGGCCCGGAGCCATTTGTCATACCGCCGCAAGTGCTCGATCCCGCATGGGGCGTCGGCGGCTGGGTCTGGGCTGCGGACACCTATGACAAGCAGACCTGCCGCTTGTGGCGATCGTTTGACATCCCGCAGGGTGCGAAGGTGGACTCGGCACTGCTGCACATCGGCGTGGACAACGGCTACCGGCTGATGCTCGACGGTCGGGAGTTGGGAACCGGCAGCGACTGGCGCAGCATCACCGAATACGACGTGAGCCTCTTGCTGGAGCCGGGGCGGCATGTGCTGGCGGTGGAGGCCTTCAATGACAACCGCGAAGCCGGCATGCTCTTCGGGCTGAAGATCCTACTGGCGGATGGCAGGCTGATCGAGATTCCTTCCGATGATAACTGGCGAGTCGCTTCCGCCGCGGAGCAAGGCTGGGAGCGCAGGGAATCGGCACCCGCGCATTGGCGCAAGACCGTGGTGGTCAGCGCGATTCTGCCTCGTCCCGCTTCCTGGCAGGAGCGAAAACCCACCATGCTCGTCAAGGTGCCGCTGCTGCGTCCGGTGGATCGTCATTTCTGGAAGAGCGGATGGTTTCAAGCGCTGTTGTGGGGCATTACCATCGTCACTGCGCTTTACTGCCTGCGTTTGATGGCGCGGCTGGCCGTGCAGTCCAAGGCACAAACACTGCTGAATATCGAGCGCGCCCGGATCGCCCGTGACATCCATGACGAACTCGGTGCAAGGCTCACCGAACTCGCGCTCGAAGGTGAGGTCGTGCAAACCGAGCTACCTGCCGGTTCATCCGTCAAGCCAAGGCTCGAAGCGCTTTGCGAAAAAGCCCGCGCCGTCTCGGGAGCGATGGATGAAGTCGTCTGGATGGTCAATTCCAGGCGCGACACGCTGCG
>JANMLQ010000297.1:0-18190 GCA_031372635.1 Akkermansiaceae bacterium
GGTGGAGGCGGGCTAACGGTTTTCTGAGGAAGTGCGGCTGCAACGGCGGCACTCACGCTGCGGCCTCCCAGCCGCGCCGGATCCTTCTCCGCTTTCATCAGCAGCGCCGCCGCGTGATGGCAGAAGCCTCCGAGTTCGCAGGAGCAGAAGGTTTCCATGTCCCAGCCGTCGCCGGATTTCCAGAAGCTGGCTTCCGTTTCCTCCTGCGCTACGTTTCCTAACAGGCTGAACGATCCCTCCGCAGGCTCTTCGAGTTTCAGATCTTTAGTCTTCGGAACGAGCGATTGCGCGGCAGCGAGGATCTCGTCATCGAAACGCGCCCTCCAGCGGGAGTCGCGGAAGAAGGTCGAGGGATCGGCTGCGCTTGGCATGTGGCGGCGGTTCAAGAGCGACGCCACGTTTCAGGACTGCGTCGCGGGCGAGCAGATTTCCACGACGATGCCGTCCTTGTCGCGCACGAAGGCGACGGTCTGGCCCCATGGTTTGGTGGCGGGTGGAGCGACGGCGATGGCGCCGGCCTTGAGCGCGCGTTCGTATGCGGCCTGCACGTTTTCCGAGATGAATGCGATCTCGAATCCAGCGGGCGGAGCGGATGGGGAGTTCTCGGTGAAACCGCCGGGCAGATTGGACTTCGCGAGGCCGTTGGCTGCGAAGGAAAGCGTGGTGGCCCCGGTGTCCATCTCCGCATACATGCCGGCCTCGTGCACGAAGCGGCGGCTGAGTCCGAAGGCGTCCTCGTAAAACGCCACGGAACGCGGGACATCCTTCACGTAGAGAATCGTGTAGCCGAGCTTCATGGCCGCAGCCTTGCAAAATCCGCGAGCGCCGACAAGCAAACTACCGCAGGAAATGCGGACTCGTGCTCAGGGCACCACGCCGACGAGCGCCTCGAAGCCGCAGAACAGTTTCGAGCCGATGGGTGGGCGCGCGGGCAGCGGCGTGTCGTGATCGAGATGGCTGGTGCAGATGCGGAAAAAATCCTCCGGCGTGATGGCGCGGCGCATTTCATATTCGAAGGTTCCCTCAAGCCCGTGGCAGATGTAGGCTAGCGTTTTCTTCATACGCTGGACGTGCGCGTTCGGAATGAACCTGCGGGTTTCACGGGCCAGCTCGTCATAGAGTTCGGAAACGTATGCCAGCAGATCGCGGTGGCTGGGTTCTGGTGGAGGAGTTCCTTCAAAAGCCGCGCGCATCTGCGCGAAGATCCATGGATTGCGGATCGCGCCGCGTCCGATCATCAGGCCGGCCGCCGCAGTCAACTCCTGATAGACCAGCCCGGTGCTGGTGTCCACGATGTTGCCGTTCGCGATCACGGGGCAGTCCATCGTTTCCACCGCCATGCTCACGCAGTCGGTATGCACCGGCGTCTGGTAGCGTTCGCCGACCGTGCGACCGTGGACTGTTAGGCCGTCGATGCCATGGCGGCGGAAAACTTCCAGCAGTGTGGGAAACTCGCGCTCATCCGCGTAGCCGACGCGTGTCTTCACAGTGAAACGTCCCGTGATCGACTCGCGCAGCGTTCCTAACAGCCGGTTCACTTCATCCGGCTCACGCAGCAATCCGCCGCCGGCGTTCTTGCGGCAGACGATCGGCGCGGGGCAGCCGAGATTGAGATCGATACCCGCCACCGGCATATCTGCGAGTTGTTTCGCAGAGCGCACGAGGCTGGGAAGATCGCGCCCGATCATCTGCGCGAAGACTGGTCTGCCCGTTTCGTTTTCCGTGATGGATCTGACGATGTATGGATGCAGGCACGAATCCGGGTGCACGCGGAAATACTCCGTCACGAACCAATCCGGTGCGCCGCGCCGCGCGATCACCCGCATGAAGGGCAGGTCCGTCACGTCCTGCATCGGCGCGAGCACCAGCGCCGGGCGCTTGTCTGGAATCAGGTCTCGCATGGATTGAGCGCACATTACCGCCACAGAAATTCCGTTGACAATGAATGTCCTCGGCGGTTGTTTGGTGAGGTTAAACAACAACGGAGGTAAATGTGGAAAGCGATTTGTTGCATACCGAAAAAATTCTGGCTGATCGAAAGGTGTTCTTTCTCGATCTCAAGCAAAACGCCCGCGGCATGGTCGTGAAGATCACCGAGGATGTGGGCGGTAATCGCGACACCATCATGGTGCCTGCGGAAATCCTCGGCGACTTCATCGCTGCGCTGACCGACATCAAGGTGACGGCGGACGATCAGGAATGACACCGATCTAACTGCGCGGCGCGGGAATGCAGCCGCAGGGTTTCGCCTTGCGATGGCTCTGGAAGATGGGGAAGAATACGGCGTAATCAAACCATGCGCTCACCTCCATCCGTCAATGTCGCGCGTCTCACTTACCTGCTAGTCTGTGAGGCAGCGGGCGTGGCGATCTCGCTGAGTACGAAGGGCACAATGTTTGAGGTGCCTATGTCCACCGGCATCCTTGCGGGGATGGGTGTGGCGCTGCTTTTCATCTGGATCGAGTCGTTGATGAAAGGCTTCACGCTGCGTGGATTCTCGACGGCCACCTTCGGACTCGCGGTGGGATTGCTGTGTGCGTGGCTGCTCACGAGGGTGCAGATTTCAAGCCTGCTGGAGCTGGCATTTCGCGACCAGCTCGAGTCCAAGGAGAACAGCGAGGTGGTCGTCAACTCGCTGCGGCTGGCGCTGGACGTGACTTTGTTCGCAAGCCTCGGCTTTCTCGGTGCTGTGCTCTCCTTGCGCGGCAGTCGTGATGACTTCGCGTTCATCATTCCTTACGTGCGCTTCCGCCAGGACACTGCCTCCGGACAGCCGGTGGTGCTGGATGCGGATGCGGTGATCGACGGCCGGGTGCCCGGCATCCTGAACTCTGGCTTTCTGCACGGGCGCTTGATCATCCCGCGCTTTGTGCTCGATGAACTGCAAGCCATGGCGGACTCCGAATCCAACGCCGTGCGCCAGCGTGGCCAACGCGGCCTCGATACACTGGATCGCATGCAGAAAGCGACGGATGTCCAAGTTTCCATCCATGATGCGTGGAGCGCTCAGGAGGGGCAAACGATGAATGCGCGGCTGATAGAAGTCGCCCGCCTGCTCGGTGCGCGTCTGCTGACTTTAGATGACAATCTAACGAAAGTGGCAAAACTCCAGGGGCTGGACGTGCTGAACATCCACGAACTCGACGAGGCTCTGAAACCCGCCGTGGTCGTGGGGCAGCGCATTCGTCTGGCACTGGTGCGCAGCGGCAAAGAAGATCATCAGGCGGTGGGTTATCTACCGGATGGCACGATGATCGTGGTGAACCACGCGGTGGCCAAAATCGGAACGACCTCGGATGTGATCGTGGTAAGCACGCTGCAGACGGCAGGAGGTGTGATGGTCTTCGCGGAGCTTCACGCGGCGGTCTGAGGATGCGCGAAGGGGAAAACCTCCGCCTCCGGATCGCGCAGGGAATCCACGAAGCGCTCCCACTCGCGTTGTTCGTCGGTTGATGGAGGCTCCGGTGTTCGATCAGGGCTGCAGTTCGCGATGAGGAAACTGATCGGTGCCGCAGGCCCGGCGACTGCACGGATTTTCGCATGGAGTGCGGTCATCCGGGCGGGCGAAAGCGACCAGCCCTCGGCTAACAGAACTACGCCCGCCGGAGCTGCGGCAAGCGCACGGGACGCCTCGGCCTCAGCACCGGAATCGAGCACTGCCACCGGCAGCCATGCGGACGGATGCACACGCAGACGGCGCAGCAGGAATGGCCGCAGTGTTTCCTGTTTCAGACCGCTGCCGCCGACATCCAGCACCAGCACTCCATCGAGCGGCTTGTCATCGGTCTCCGCGCGGCCGGCTCCTGTTAGATCGCGCCACAGTGCGCGGTGGGATCGCGCCTGGAAATCCAAGCTGCCAAGTGCGCGGCGGCCTGCATTCACAGCGAGAAACCAAAGCAGCAATCGCGGCAGCAATCCCCAGACCAGCGTGGCCATCAACAGGAAACGCCACCACTCGGCAGGTCCGGGCGGTAGTCCGCGTTCGGGGAGCCAGCGTGAATCCGCGATCACTGCGGCATCTGGCACGGCGGACGGCCACCACGCCGCCCAAGGCAGCGAGAGGTAGCGACACAGGTTTTCTAACAACGAATGCATCGCCAGCTCGGTGGTCGTTTCCCAGAAGAACCCGACGTGGCGCAGCATCACGAGTCCCGCGAGGCCGCTGATCAGTCCGAGGTTAAATGAAATCCCCGCCGCTTGCGCGATGCGGGCGATGCGCCAGAGCAATGTTTCGCGCGCCGCGCCGCCTTCGTGCATGAGGTTTCCCCACCATGGCGCATCACGCCCGCCGGCGAGCCGCCGCACCAGCTTTGCGAGCAATGACTGCACCGCGCTGAAGCCATCCGCCGCGCGGCCACGCAGGATCCACGCAAGTCCGGCGAGCATGAGAACGAGCCATTGACCGCCTAACAGCAGGGCGAGAAACATCACTACATGCACGCCCGCCTTTTCCCGATCCACCATGCCGAGCACGCCGAAGATTCCTGCGAGAAACATCAGCAACACCAACCCGGAGCCAACCATCCCGAGTGCGGAAATAAACTTGCCGCCATCCGCCGTTGTGCGGACGCCAGCCAGCCAGATGCGGAATCCCACCCGCCGTGCCGCCGCACCTTCCAGTCCGCGCGCCGCTGTTAGAACTTCATCCCGCAGCTCCGATGCGGTGCGCGTGGCGGCGGCGACTTCGCACTCGAAGTCGATCAGCTGCTCCAGCGTCCAGCGGCCCGCGTGTTTTGCCATCGCGCGGATTCCAGCGGGTTCCACTCGGGATGACAAGGCGGACGAGCAGGGTTGATGCATCAATAAACACTGGATCTACCGCAAAGCCGCAAAAGTCGCAAAGGGACGCAGAGAAGACTGGATAGGCTTAATGACAGCTTTTCTCGGATGATCTTCTGATTTCATTCCTCATGTTTCAAAATTCTTTGCGCCCCTTTGCGGCCTCTGCGGCTTTGCGGTTCAAATTTTCTTAGATGCGTTGGCACTGGGCGGACGAGACGTCCGCCCTCCTTATCGCTTGTTGCTGATCTGTTTCCTGAACAGCGGGATCAGGTTCTCATCCATCCATGCGAACGCGGCGTCCAGTCCGCCTTGCTGATAGAGACGCCCGATCGAGGCTTCCACGCGCGTCGGATTTCCGAAGGCGCTGAGGAAATCATTCGAAGTCAGGCGGGTGAACCACTCGCCGTCCATCGCGTTGCGCTCGCGCAGCACGAACTGCCTTGCGAACAGGGCCAGCACGGCATCGCCCACCCATGCTTGTTCGCGTTCGCTGCGGAGATCATCGTCTTTTCTGCTCACGCGGCAGAGCATGAACGGCATCAGAACGGTCGCACAAGTTTTTGCATGCGTTCGCGTTCGATCTTGTCACGCAGGCGGGTCTCGGATTCCGAGTCCCAGTAGCCCGGCTTGAGTTCCAGAAACACGGACGAGTAGGGCAAGGCGGTCTGCGTGCGGACGACGAGCACATCGAAACTGCGGTTCGCGTCTTCCAGCAGTGTAAGCAGCGATTGCTGGTCCAGCTCATGCGTCTCATGGCCGTGGAGCGAGGTCTTGATGCGCTTGCGAAGCTCGTCGATGCCGGGAGCGAAATCGTTTTCCACCGATCTGATCTCGCGGGTGAGGAAGAGCTGCGGGCGGACGTTTTCCGTCTGCTCCAGGGCGTTGAGCACGTAGTCGAGCGCCTCCGGCACATCGACGGCGGCGTTCACTTGGCGCACGCCGGGCCTGCTGTGTGCGGGAAACGAGGCCTCGGCGATGACGATCCAGTTGCGATAGCCGAGTTGTGCCGCCTGGTTGTGCACGGCCAACTGCCATGGCTGCTGGCGCACTCCCATATCGATGCAGCCGGACGATAGCAACGTCATGCCGAGAGCAATGGACCAGTGGAGGCGGATCATGCGCGTTACTTAAATCCGTGGCGGGCCGCCTGTCAACGCGTCGCCAATGTGACGATGGCATGTTTGACACACAAATGGGCATTGGATACTCAAGGCCATGAACGAAGCGGGGCAGGACGCGTGGTTTTACACAAAGGAAGGTGAGCGCATCGGGCCGGTGACGCTTTCCGATTTGCGGGTGAAGGCGCAGGAGGCGACATTGAATCCACGGCTGGACATGGTCTGGACGCAGGGCATGGCGGAGTGGAAACCTTCGGGCGAAATCGAGGGCTTGTTCGATAAACGCGGCGCTACAGAGCCGCAGGAATCACTCGCGCCACCCGCCGATCCGTATGCGCCGCCCAAGCAGGAATCAGTGGCGGACAAGATGAGCCGCGAGGGTGGCTGGGCCGGCTCGCGGCGGCGCACGTTCTTGGCGGCAGCGTTTCTGTTTCCCATCGTGTGGAATGTAGCGTTTGCATTCGGCGGCCCGATTTTGGCGCAGCAGTTAGGGCCGCACATCTCGGACGTTATCAACATGGTGGCGGTCTTCGTGCCGCTGGTGGTCGCGGTGTGGTATAGCCTGATGCGGCTGATGAATCTGGGCATGAGCCGCTGGTGGTTTCTGGGGAATTTCGTGCCGCTCATCAATCTATGGGTCGGCTATCGCTGCTTCGTTTGCCCGGCAGGTTATGCTTATCACAAAAAGCTGGATGGCATCGGCAAGGCGCTGGCGGTTTTTTACTGGCTGCTGTTGTTACTGGCGCTGCTAGCCGTCGCCGCCGGTGTGGCGCTGATGTTCAATGCCATCGGCGATCCCGAGATGCAGCAGCAATTCCGTGAGATGATGCAAGCAGCTCAACAAAGAGCCGCCAAGCCGTGATCCGGTATTCCAAAGTAGCGGACGAGCGCCGCGAGGCGGGCGCGATGGAGTGCTGGCTATTGCACGGTGCCGTCGGCATGGCGGCGGACTGGCGCGGCTTCGCGAAACGACTGGCCGCAGAGAAAACCGGCAGCCGCGCGGTGGACTTGTGGCGTTTTCTCGAATGCCAGCCACTGCCGCTGGCAGACTTCGGAAAGACGCTCAACGCCGAAGCAGGCGGCGAAGTATCCCGTGGCTGCGGGCGGGCCTTGTTAGGTTACTCAATGGGTGGGCGGCTTGCGTTGCATGCGCTGTTGGAAAATAACCATCCGTGGCAGGCGGCGGTCATCGTTTCCGCACATCCGGGGCTGGAATCCGAAGCCGCGCGCGATGCCCGCCGCGCATCAGACGCCGCATGGGCCACCAGAGCGCTGACAGGAAACTGGCAGGAGTTTCTAACTGAATGGAACGCCCAGCCGCTGCTCGGCGGTGCGATGCGCGATCCGCAAGCATCCGGCAGCCTCATCATGCGCCGCCGCGAGATCGCGCGGAGTTATGTCGATTGGTCACTCGGAGCTCAGGAATCGCTGTGGGAAAGGCTTCATAAAATCACCATCCCCGTGCTGTGGGTCGTGGGAGAAAACGATATGAAATTCCGCGCGCTCGCCGAACGTGCCGTTTCCCTTATCCCGCATGCCACGCTCGCTATCGCTCCTCAGTCAAGCCACCGCGTGCCGTGGGAGACAGAGGGATGGCTGGCGGAAAAGGTCGCGAATTTCCTACGGTAGAGGGGCAATCATGGATGCCGTATTGAATGCTAAAGCCGAGCTTCAGAGCAAAGCCACGGCGGATTTTTCAAAGTTAGTAAAAACTTGGATTTTAGCTCGGCAAACAGAAAGGGCAAAACACCCCGGAAGTCATCCCACATCTCTACACGCTAGAGCCGGATGACGCGCGGGGTGAGGAAATGCTCGGGCGTATCCGCAGCTACTGGGAGATTGAAAGCGGCGGAAGATGCCTGTCGGGCACGAAACCGCAATGGACTTCTGGTGCTGAGTATCCTGCGTCGCGGAGCCATGGGGATCTACTACGGCTGGCGTCGTGGGCGCAAAAAACAAGCGCCAATCGACATTGAAGGACTTCCACCACGACATGCGCCGCGTCAGCAACCGCCACGCCTTCGCCACCATCACCTCACCCCGCAAATGACCCGTGCAAAAATCTGCCGTGTCATGGGATGGCGCGGTCCGGTGGTCTTTGTTTGCGCTTGGAAAATCCGGTTTTTTCCTTCTGCCGGAGGTTCCAGTTTCACAGCATCGGCCGTCCGGCGAAAGAAGCCGGAGCACCCAAACCATGAAAACCATATTTTCATTCATCACCGCACTGTTGGTGCCCGTCGCTATCTCCCTGGCCGCCCCAGAAGTCACGGAATCGAAGCGCTTTGATTCCAAGTGTCTGGAATTGCAGATCGGCGATGTGAAGGGCTTCATCGTCCAGCCCACAGAGCCCGTTGCGGACGGTTCCAAGCCATGGCTTTGGTATGCGCCATCCTATTGGAACGGCTATCCGGGCAAGCGGATGGAATGGATGTTCTCGCGCCTCTTGAAAAACGGCTTCCACATCTGCGGCACGGATGTCGGCGACTCCTTCGGCAGTCCGCAAAGCCGCGCGACCTACAGCAAGTTCTACGAACACGTCGTGAAAGAACACGGACTCTCGCCCAAAGTCTGCCTGCTCCCACAAAGCCGCGGCGGCCTGATGTGGTATAACTGGGCCGTCGAGAACCCGGAAAAAGTGCAGTGCATTGGCGGGATTTACACAGTCTGTGATTTCACCAGCTACCCCGGCCTCGCTGCTACCGCCAAAGCCTATGGCATCACCGACGAAGAGCTGACCGTCAAAATCAAAGAGCACAACCCCATCGAACGCCTCGCACCACTCGCGAAATCGAAGGTGCCCGTCATGCACTTGCATGGAGACAACGACAAAGTGGTGCCCTTGGAAGAAAACAGCAGCGAACTCATCAAGCGTTACCAAGCCCTCGGCGGCCCCGGCGAACTCGTCATCGTGCCCGGCAAAGGACACGAGGAAATCGCGGAGTTCTTTGAGTCCGAAAAACTGCTGGAGTTCTTCCTCAAGCATGGCAAGGCGGCGAGCGTGGTCGGGAAGTGACAGAGATTGCTCAGAATGTGCAAAATCCGCAGTTTTCCCGTGAGATAGGCCGCTTGGCGGCCTATCCGCTCCATAGTAAGTCGTCATTTCGCGCTTGGCACCCTATCCCCGACCTTGACGGAGGCCCGTTTCGCCGTATTGGAATTGCGGAAGCGCAAGCCGCCCCTCCAGAAATCCTCCAAACCCATGAAACCCAAGCCCTCCACGAAAACCCTCCCGCTCAGAAACCCCAGCCGCCACCTAGGCTTCACCCTTGTCGAGGTGATGGTCGTCATTTCCATCATCGCAGTACTCGCGCTCGTGGTGGTTGCCATGACGCGTAAGATCAAACAGAAGGCTTTACAGACTAATGCGCTTTCCTCGCTGCGACAAGTTGCAGTCTTCAGTGTTGCTTACTCTACAGAGGAAAACGGAAACATTAATACATACCGTTGGCCGACTGATAAATTCGAAGGAACACCTAGCTGGATTAAGAATACATTCTGGGGGCGATTGCAGCCTTATATTTTTACAAACCTCTCATCTTCTGATTCAAATTTCGGTAAGAATATGACAAAAAGTGTTGAGTCGCTGTTTCAGGCCGATACTTCAAATAAAACCTACAAAGGCACGGCTTTCGCGGGTCCACGCACGTTTGCAGACACTTCGGGGGTGCCAATGCCCTTCTCGTTCAATCAAGAACTTTATCCATTCAACGAATGGAAAAAAACAAGCAGCGTCAGAGACCCATCGCAGATTCTGTACGCTGTAATTGGGTATGGCCACTTCAAGTTGACTCACGCTGAAAAATACGAACCCATGGTGACCAATGGGACTAAGAATCCGAATCCAATTTATTACATGCCTGATCGCAAAGTGCTGGCTTCCTTTGTTGATGGTCATGTGGAAACACTTACCGTTCCGATTTCCGAGCGAAACTTAAAGTAGTTGTCGAAAAGTTCTGAGTTGTCAGGCGTCTTCCTTGACGGCCATGTGGAAATTCTCAGCCTGCCGATTAAGGAAAGGCTATTCAGCGTCAAGCCTCCTAAATCCGCCACCAATTGACCGCAGCGTCACGTTGATAGCTGCCGCAGTCCAAAGGCTCCCCTACGGATGCGCGATCTCCGGATCGCCCTCGCGGTGGAAGTGGCGGAAGTCCCGTACGTTCAAAGTGAACAACTTCTTCGCCTTCGCCTTTCGCGCGGCGACGAGGTGCAGGTAATCGTAGATCGCCCCGCCGCGCACGCCGCGCTTTTCGCATTCGTTCATCGCGCGCAGCATCTCGCCGGGGGTGAGGGTGGTGATGGCCAGGCCCGGCAGGTAGTCATTTTCCAGCACATCAGCGGCGATTGCGGAGGACAGTTTCATTCCCCGGCGCCCACCGGTGACGGTGCTGAACGCTTCTGCGATTCCGTGTGTGTAAATGACAGGCGTTTCGACATCGAGCACGCGATTGCATTCCGCGTGGAATTCCTCGCCCGTGAGCATCGCCGCCACGAGCACTGAGCTGTCCATACACACGATCATTTTGCGGACTTCCTACGAATTCCGATCAGCTTCGCATCCCGCGCAGCGCGGTCCGCCTTGATGGCCTCGACTGCGTTGAATCCCTCCCAGCCGACCACGACGCGCCGCCCCGCTTTATTGCGGACGATCTTCGTTTCCGGCGGCTCGACTTCGAGTTCGAGTTTGTCGCCCACGATGTCTGCCCGCAGCTTCGCGCCGGGGAGGAGGTGGAGTTTGTCGCGGATTTTCTTTGGCAGAACGACTCGTCCGGCGGCGTCCATGGTCAAGGTGGCGGTCATGGCAGAACAAATGGCAGGAAAAATGGCAGGGTCAATGGCATTTCCGGCTCCACATGTGCTGCCGTGCTTCAATATGGAGAAGGGGTTTGAAACCCCTTTCTTTAGCGCATTGCCGGGATTTCCTTGCAAGTGAAAGGGGTTTCAAACCCCTTCTCCATAGCCCTCACTTCACCTGGAACGGAACGTTCGCAGTGGCGGCGTGGCCTTTGCCGTCCTTCACCCAGACGTGCAGGCGATAGATGCCGGGTTTTGAGGGGGCGTTGATGGTTGCGCGCTCAAACATCGACGAAACGACAGCACCTGCGAGCGGCTTGGGCATGGGTGGGGAATTGTGGCCGTTGTGGCTTTTGGGTTCGGGCAGCACGGACCAGTTCCAAGTGAGTTTGTCGCCATCGGGATCGGTGGCTTTTGCGATGGCGTGGAAGGTGGTGCCTGCTTTGAGGAATGCTTTCGGGACGCCGTCCATGGGCTGGATGGCGGGAGCGCTGTTGGCGGGTTTGCCGCCGCCCCAGACTTCCTGCAAGGTGTCGGCGACGGCGGTGGTCTCGCCTTCGTGGGTGAAGATGCCGAACCAAGTAGCAGTGGCTTCAAACTTCCAGCCCCAGACAAATACATAACTGCCGAGGCAGCCGCCGTTGGGTGTGATGACTTTCTGATAGGCGCTGCGGATCATGGCGGCCTTTTCGGAACTCGTTTGTTCGAGAGGCGCGTTGAAGGAGGTTTTGCTGCTTTCCCAGAAACCACGCGGTCCCCACTCGGTGAGCATCCACGGTCGTTTCCAGCCGATTTTTCCCAGATGCTTGCGCAGACTGACGATGCCGCCGTAGGTGTTGATGCCGAGGAAATCGAGATGCGGTGCGTGGTCCATCATGCCTTTCACTTTCGCTTCGTTCGCACCCGCCACGGCGGTGTAGGTGGGATGTGCGGGATCGATTTCCTTCAACATCACGGCGAGGCGATCGAGTTGTTTCCAAAGCGCGAAGTTGCTGCCGTCGCCTTCGATTTCATTGCCGAGGCCCCAGGCGAGCAGCGCGGGGTGGTGGCGGAATGCCATAACTTCCTTGCGGACGCGCTCGGTCTGTTTTTTGCAGTGTTCGGGATTCTGATAGGAAAACCACGAGCACTCGGATTCCAACCAAATGCCGGCGCTGACGGTGAGGCCGAGTTTTTCCGACTGATCGAGGATTTCCTGAAGTCCGCCGGTGGTCCAGGTGCGGATCGAGTTGGCACCGCGTGCGGCGAGTTGTTCCGGGCTGCCGCTGCCACCTGCGCCTTTGACGAAGTAGGGCTTGCCGCTGCGTGTCATGCCGTTGGTATCCACCCGCACGCTGATGGCGGATGGAGCAGTGGACTTGGCCGCGATCTGGGGCTCGCGGCACGAT
This sequence comes from Akkermansiaceae bacterium, assembly GCA_031372635.1. Taxonomy (GTDB): domain Bacteria; phylum Verrucomicrobiota; class Verrucomicrobiia; order Verrucomicrobiales; family Akkermansiaceae; genus Luteolibacter. The sequence continues at coordinate 12,080 of JANMLQ010000297.1, forward strand.
GCCTGCGCGGTGACCGCGAGCATGAAACAGGCCACACGCAGGAACGGATGGGTTCGGGTGAAACTGGGGGCCGTGGTCATGGTGGTGTGCGCTAGTCTGGAGTGACTGCCCGCCCATATCCAGAGCGAATAGGCCGGAAACCCGGGCGTCATCGCGAAGTCCATCAGGGCAACCAAGCTAGGGATTTTTCAACCGCGAATGGACGTGAATGGACGCGAATGAAGAGGTTTTTTGAATGAAATACATGATTCTGAGAATTCAGTTCTGAACATTCGCGTCCATTCGCGTCCATTCGCGGTTAAAACACATCGGATATCCGTCGTTGCTCCCTAGCTTGATCGCCGCGCGAGGCCCATCCGCTCAGTGAGCTTGCGGGTTGGCGTTTCACGCGCTATCCAGCGGGAAACATGAACGCAGTCTCCATTTTCAACGACGTCATCGGCCCCGTCATGCGCGGGCCATCGAGTTCCCACTGCGCTGCGGCGCTTCGCATCGGCAGGCTCGCGCGGGATCTGATGGATGGGGAAATCGATGAGGTGCTCGTTGAATTCGACCGCGAAGGCTCGCTGCCGACGACGCATGACAGCCAAGGTTCCGACATGGGGCTATTCGGCGGGTTGTTAGGTTGGGAGGCGGATGACGAACGCTTGCCGGATTCCGCACAGGCGCTTGCAGATGCGGGCATCGCTCTGGAAATCGTCACTGTCGATGTCGGCGATGAGCATCCTAACACCTACCGACTCACCCTCAGCAACAAGCGGGAAAAACACTCGATCATCGCCATTTCCACCGGCGGCGGCATGATGGAAGTCCTATCCATCGACGGCATTCCGCTCCACATGGACGGCGGCTATCATGAGACGCTGATATGGCTGCCGAAAGGCGCGCAATGCCGCTTCGAGGCCGATGAAGTCATCGTTCACGCGGCGGGCGATCACCAGCTCTTGCAGGTGAAAGCCGCGGCTTTCGTTTCCACCGATGGGCTTGATGCCATCGCCGTGAAAAAACTCTCGCCGGTGCTGCCCGTGCCATCGCGTAAGGATCTGTTAGTGCCATTCACGAGCTGCGCGGACATGCTGCTGCATGATGGCGGCAAACACACGCCGCTGTGGCGTCTCGCAGCCGAGTATGAAATGGCGCGTGGCAATTTCTCCGAACGCGAAGTCATCGAGAAAATGACGGCCATCGTCCGCATCCTGCGGCGTTCCATCGCCAGTGGCATCGCGGGCACGAGCTACGAGGACCGCGTGCTCGGCCATCAGAGCGGGCGTTTTCAGGAATTGATGAACGCGGGACGCCTGCTCGATGGCGGCGCTCTGAACCGCATCGTGCTCTACGTCACTGCTCTGATGGAGGTAAAAAGCTCGATGGGCGTGATCGTCGCCGCGCCGACCGCCGGAGCTTGCGCCGCCCTGCCCGGCGCGGTGATCGCCATGGCCGAAGTGATGGACCGGGACGAAGAGGAAATGGCAAAAGCCATGCTCGCGGCGGGACTCATCGGCGTGTTCATCGCCACCCGCTGGACCTTTGCGGCGGAAGTCGGCGGCTGCCAGGCGGAAGGCGGCTCCGCAGCCAGCATGGCGGCGGCGGCGCTCATCACACTCGCAGGCGGCTCGCGAGATCAGGCCATCTCGGCGGCCTCGTTGGCCTTCCAGTCGATGCTCGGCCTGATCTGCGATCCGATCGCAAACCGCGTCGAAGCCCCCTGCCTTGGCAAGAACGTCATGGCCGCCAGCAACGCCCTCTCCTGCGCAAACATGGCGCTCGCGGACTTCGATCCGCTCATTCCGCTCGATGAGGTCATTGATGCCGCCAAGCACGTCTCCACCATGATGCCGCGCGAACACCGCTGCACCTCGCTCGGTGGCCTCGCCATCACGCCCACCTCGCTTGAAATAGAGCGCAAGCTGGCCTCCCTAAAAAGCAAAGGCTGCGGCACCTGCGCCTGCCACTGAGATTTTTCTCCATACTGGGGAAAAATGTGCTTGTCGCCTCTCTGGAATGCTGTTTTCGAGTTTAGTCAGGGATCGGTGACAGATGCCGCGAGTGAGTTTCGTTTTTTCCCGTGCAAATCCGCGCCGGGTTCTGCTGAATCCCCTTTGTCATGGTGAATCGCCGCTCTTCAACATCTCCCAAAGCCAACGGAAACACGAATTCCTCTCTGCTGTTTCATGCCGATTCCGGAGATCCGGATATGTTATATTTCAGCCGTTTCCATGCCAGCGATCCGTATTTGGCCTTCACCGTGGGCAAGCGCAAAATCGCCCTGGCGGTGCCCATGGAATGCTCGCGCATGGAGAAGGAATCGGCCTTCGATGAGGTGCTGCTCCTGCCCGAAATCCGCGAGCAGACGGTGCGCCGCTTCAAGCTGGCAAAGGGCGCCCAGCCGGATGACAGCCAGATCATGCAGCATATTGCGAAGGTCTATGGGATCAGTGAATTCAAAGTCGGCTCGCGATTTCCTGCCGGGTTGGCGTTCAAACTCAAGGATGCCGGGTTGAAAATTTCCGTGGCGGCGAATGGCGATTTCCTGCCACAGCGCCTGTGCAAGACCGCCGATGAAGTGGATGCCCTGCGCAAAGGCAACCGCGCCAGCGCCGCTGCATTCCGCGCGGTGACGAAGTCCCTGGAGGAGTCAAAAATCCGCAACGGACTCGTGGTCCACCAAGGACGCGTCCTCACTTCGGAGCGGCTGCGCGAAATCATCAGCCAGGCGACTCTCAGCGAGGGAGCCGTGGCACTCGACACCATCGCCGCTGGCGGCGATCAGGCTTGCAACTGCCACGAGGCCGGCACTGGCCCGATCCGCGCCGGTGAGCTGATCGTCTGTGACATTTTCCCCCGCCGCATGGACGACGGCTATTGGGGCGACATGACGCGGACCTTTCTCAAAGGCACGGCGAGCGACGCTCAGAGAAAACTGGTCCGCACCGTGAAACGCAGCCATGAGCTCGGCATGAAAATGGTCAAGCCCGGCGTCACCGGAGGCAAGATCCAGCAGGCGGTAGAAGACTTTTTCGCGAAGGAGGGATACAAGACCATCAAGAACAGCCGCGAGCCGGAAGGGTTCTTCCATGCCATCGGCCACGGCATCGGCCTGGAAGTCCACGAAGGTCCGTCCGTCCGCCCGAACTCGAAGCAGAAGCTCAAGAAGGGCATGGTCATCACTATCGAACCCGGCCTCTACTACCGTGGCCTCGGCGGCTGCCGCATCGAGGACGTGATGCATGTGACTGCGGATGGTGGAGAGAAAATCTCCAGCGCACCTTACAAGTGGGAGATCCCTTGATGCGCCGGTTTCCTTGAGCCTGGAATTTGGATTCACCGCAAAGGGACGCAAAGTGGATTCTTCAAAAATGATTCTGCTGTCCATGATTCTGTCATCCCTCTTCGCCGAAGAGTTTTTTACAGAATCATTTTGCGACAGAATCATGAAGACCCGGACGATGAAGTCTTCGCACCTAGGTCTCTTCAAAAATGATTCTGTCAAAAAATTTCATTAACACCATGAACACAAACCAACGTCTCCTGTCTGTCTTGATCACACTGGCAATGGCCACGATGAATTCATTCGCCGCCGAAACTACAAACCTCAGCCCGATCAGCACGATGGGAAAAGGCGAGCGGGTTCTGAAGGGTGGAAAGGAAGCCGTGCTCTTCGAGCATCAAGGAGCGGGTTGCCTCAATCACTTCTGGTTTGGTGGAAACTTCAAGGGCGTCGAAGACACCCGCATCCGTTACTACGTGGATGGCGAAAAGGTGGCGTCCATCGACATGGATCTCTACATGGGCCACGGCATTGGTTTCAATGACAACCATGCACCGTGGACGACTAAGCACATCGGCAAAGTCGGCAAGCAGAACGGCATCTACAACAACTACCGGATTCCTTTCGGGAAGAGCGTTCGTGTCACCGCGCAACGCAGCGCGGATGCGGAGGACGATCCGCAGATTTGGTGGATCATCCGCGGTGTGGAGAACGGTCGTGTCAGCCTTGGCGGTGTTGAATTGCCAGCAAGCGCGAGGTTGAAACTGGTCCGCCTTGAGAACCATGATGCAGCGCCACTAGAGGAGTTTGATTTGTGCAAGGTCGCCGGAAAGGGCGCGCTGTATCAGGTGGCGATTGCCGCGAAAGGTAGCAGTTTGACTTACCTTGAAGCCTGTATGCGCGCTTACCTCGCGGAAAACCCGAAGCCGCTGATGCTCTCGTCAGGTCTGGAGGATTACTTTCTCGGCACCTACTATTTCGACACGGGAAAATTCCACGGCGACATGGCGGGACTCACTCATTTCGACGAGAAGGCCAGTAGTTTCTCCGCTTACCGATTCCATGACGAAGACCCGATCTTCTTTCAGAATGGCCTGAGGCTCACTTGCCGCTGCGGCGAGACCGAGCATGGTCAGACCGAGGGAAAGAAAGGCTATCTCGATCCTCCAAAGACCAATTACACCGTCTATTCTTGGCTCTACCAATGGTGAAGCCGTCTCCATGGCTGAGAGTTTGAAACCCTCTACCCGCAGAATCCCATGAAACCACTCATCGTTTCCCTCTCAACTTATTGATCGCGGCTTCCATGGCCGTGCCTGCCGCTGCGGATAAACGCGAGGTCACGCCCGAACAACACGCTGCCGTCATCAATGGTGGCGACGAATATGCGGATGAAACCCAGAACCGTCCTGATAAAATTCCCGATCTCACCAAGGGTGCCCTTCGTTCTACTACCTGCTGGCGAGGATCGCCGCCAAAGCCATCCAATACGTCATCGAAGTCACTCGACTGCGCGGCGGCGTGCAGGCGCACATGGGCAAGGACGACAACTGCGCCCAGTGGAAAGAACTACAAGCCCGCACCGGCAAAGCCCTGCTCAAAATCCATAAACCCGAAACCGCTCCTATTCCTGGCTTTGATCCACTGGAATTTTACAACTACTCCCGCTGTTATTTTTCGGAGTGTTGCATTCGGTGGTTTTCCTCAGTTTGATTCGCAGGACGAATTGGGGTCGGGATCGGTGTTTCAATTTCCCCTTTCCAGCTCATGCATTCCGCTGTTGGCTGGTGGCGGAGAAAATGCGCTGTTTTTACTCGGAGAAACTTGAGCTTGAGCTGCCGTCGGGCCATCCGTTCCCGATGGAGAAGTTCCGTGTTTCCAAGGACATGCTGCTGGACGGCGGCATCCTCCGTCCCGATGAAATCATCGAGGTGAAAACTGCAGACAACCATCTGCTCCAGCGCGTCCATGAGCCGGAATACATCAGGAAAATCGAGTCCGGTCTGCTCGGGCGCAAGGAGCAGATTCTGTTAGGTCTGCCCGCCACGCCGCAGCTCTTCAGCCGCAGCGCCACCGAGGTGGAAGCCACCCGGCTCGCTTGCCATGCCGCGCTTGCCGAGGGCGTCGGCGTCTGCCTCGCGGGCGGCACACATCACGCCTTCCGTGAACATGGTGAGGGTTATTGTGTTTTCAACGATGTCGCCATCGCCATCCGCGATCTGCAGGACAAACAGCCCAACATCAAAATCATGGTCGTGGACACCGACGCGCATCAAGGCAACGGCACCGCCGCGCTGCTTGCCGGTGATCCGCGCGTTTTCACCTACTCCATCCACGTTGGCCGCAACTACCCGACGAAGAAAACCGACAGCACGCTCGACATCGAGACCGTGCGCTACGTGGAGGGCGGCATGTACCTCCATCAGCTCTTCACCAGCCTCGCCGGCGCGCTCGATGCCTTCGCGCCGGACCTCGTCATCTGGATCTCCGGCGCGGACAACCACCGCAACGACCGCTTCGGGCAGATGCATCTTTCGTTGAAAGACATCCAACGCCGCGACGAAGTTCTGTTAGGGGCCTTCATCCGCAACCGCATCCCGGTGGCCGTGCTCTACGGCGGCGGCTACAACCGCGAGCCCCAGTTCACCGCCAAGCTCCACCGCAACACCATCGCCACCGCGAAGAAGCTGGCGGTGGAGTATCGGGGGCTGTGAGGGTATCTCATCCCACGCTCACCGGGATGAGCGCCATGGTGTCGTTGCCGAAGATGTCGATGACCTTCACGGCACAGTGTAGCGGCCGGGTTTTTCGTAAGTGTGCAAAGCGCTGGTGAGGTCCAGACC
>JANMLQ010000013.1:0-2398 GCA_031372635.1 Akkermansiaceae bacterium
GGCGATGACGACTTCGGGGTTCGCACCAAGGACATCGACTGCGTCCTTTCCCCGCACTTGTCCGCCGTCGAAAAAGGCAGGGCCGTCGCCGAACAACTACTCGCCGCAGGATGGAAGCCCAAAACCGAGGGCGAATTTGGCAAACCCGGCACCAGCGACACCTCACCCGACAAACTGCCCGCCGTGCGCCTCTACCCGCCTCATGGAGGCGAATGGTTCATCGAATTGCTCACCGAGCCGGCTTCTGAAAACCAAACCACCCGCGTCTGGACACCCCTGCCATTGACTTCCGGCGATTACTACGCGCTGCCCAGCTTTCGCTTCACCGGCATCGCGACGTTTGAAGCCACAGCCAGCGAGTCCGGAATCCGCTGCGCGCTCCCGCTCATGATGGCTCTAGCCAACCTGCTCGAACATCCCAGCATCAAGCCCGACCCAATCGAAGGCACCCGGGACAAGCGCAGCAACAAGGACCTCGGCCGCGCCCTTGCCATCGCCCGCCTCAGCCCGGAAGCGAACGTCGACACATGGGCAACGCGCTGGCTCGCGGCATTGAAGGACCGTTTCCCCCATCAGTGGATGGAACTGGCGCTTCATGCAGGTGACGGCATCCGCGCCCTTCTCGCCAGTCCACAGGATCTGCAACAGGCAGCGGAAATCGCCAACCGCGGCCTGCTCGCGAGCAAACCCGTGAACGAGCAAACCCTCCGCGCGACGGCGGAGCAGATGCTCGCCTTCGTCATCACTGATCTGGAAACCCTCGCCAAATCATGACCGCTTCCCCTCAAGCTTTGGGATCACCGAAGTCCAACCCCGCGTGGTCCAAGCTATCGCTCTTCGACCGCAAGGGCTGGAAGCGTAGCCGCAGGCCAGACAGTGCCCCATGTCCACATCCATGTGATCTCGCGCTATCTCGGCGACATGCCCGACCCACGCGGCGGCGTCCGACATGTCATCCCGGACAAGGGAAACTACCTCACGGGCAAGAGCACAAAATCCGGCAAGCCCCCGGCACTCACCCTCACCACCGGCAAGCCGCACACGCCACTGTGGAAAAGCATCGGCCAGCGGGTGTCCTCCGCAGTCGAGGTGAATCTTCTCGCGTCCTTCATCCAGCCATCTGGCCTCGACCTCGTCCAACAATCGATTTTCGCCGCGCTCCGGGCCGAGGCGCGCATTCGGATCCTCGTCGGCGATTACCTTTACATCACTTCGGCGGAGGCGCTGCGGCGTTTGGTAGGCTGGATGTCACTGGCCGATGACATTGGGGGAGGCTGCTCTTTTGAAGTCCGCTTGGCAGAAATCTCGAAACTCCCGTCCAAGCCGGATTCCTTCCACCCCAAGGCATGGCGCATCGTTGATTCATCCGGCGGGCTGCTTGTCGTCGGCAGCAGCAATCTCTCCAAAGCAGCTCTCGAAACCGGAGTTGAATGGAACCTGATCGGCCAGACTACCGGCTCCGAGCCCATCGATCAGGAACTCGCCTGCGCATTCACCGATCTTTGGCAGCAGGCCACGCCGCTCGATGACGCGCTCGTCGCCCGTTACGCCGAGAATGCCAAAGAAGCGCACCGGAAGTTGATCCCGCCGGAGTCCGTTGATTTGCCCGCGATCCTCTACCTGCCGCGTCCATGGCAGAGCGGAGCCTTGGAATCACTCGATAGAATCCGGGCTGATGCATACCGCCGCGCCCTCGTTGCCGTCGCCACCGGTCTCGGGAAAACCTGGCTGGCCGCATTCGATGTGCTGGCCGTAGGTAAATCACTCAACCGCCCGCCCCGCGTTCTGATCATTGCCCACCGCGCCGAGATCCTGGTCCAGGCTGAAGCCACCGTTCGCACGGCCATGCAGTCTGAATGGGATGAAACCCGTGTCACTTGGTATCTCGGCGCGAACAGCGATATGAGCGGCGACCTCGTCGTCGCGTCCGTTCAGAAACTCACGCGTCCCGAGGGGCTAACAGCTCTGGATGGCCAGCACTTCGACTACGCCGTCATCGACGAAGTCCATCACGCCCAAGCCCCCAGCTACCGGCGCGTCATGGCCCGGCTGAATGCCACCTTCACCCTCGGCCTCACCGCCACCCCGGAGCGCACCGATGGCGTGGACGTGGCTTCCCTCTTTGATGACGTGCTGGCGTGGCAGGCCACGGTTGGCGACGGGATTGCGGAAGGCTCGCTGGTTCCCTTCCACTATCTGGGGCTCAAGGACGATGTGGACTTCGAGCAAATCCCGTGGCGCAACGGCCGCTTCGATCCCACCGTGCTTGAGGAAAAACTCGAAAACAGCGACCGGATGAAACGCCTGTGGACGGCATGGCAGGCCGATCCCGAGGCCCGCACGCTCGTCTTCTGCTGCTCCCGCCGCCACGCGCTCTACACCCGCGACTGGCTCCGCC
>JANMLQ010000068.1:0-14055 GCA_031372635.1 Akkermansiaceae bacterium
CTTCGAGCCAGACGAAACGAAGTGGGCGAACAAGACCGGCAGGCTCACTCTCACCAACGGTCGCGGCGAAGAAGCGATGAAGATCGAGAACCTCAAGACCGACGCACTCGGCTCCGTGGAAACCGAAGTCATCATCCCGAAAGACGCGCCGCTCGGAAACTGGAGCGCCACGTTTGAAATCAAAAACAAGATCAGCGCCGGCGTTTCCTTCCAAGTCGAAGAATACCGCAAGCCGGAATACGAAGTGAAAGTCGAGGCTCCATCCGAGCCCGTCAAACTCGGCGACAAATTCACCGCCACCATCAAGGCGAGCTACTTCCACGGCGCACCTGTTAGAAATGCCAAGGTCGAGATCATCGTGAAACGCTCCACCCTCGGCGAGCGTTGGTTCCCCGCATACCGCTGGGATTGGCTCTACGGCTCCGGCGCGTGGTGGAATGGCTCGCAAGCCACATGGCATCCCACTTGGAAACGTTGGGGCTGCATCCCGCCCAATCCTCCTTGGTGGCACGGCAACCGTTGGACGCCGGACGAACTCGTGCTCAAGCAAAACATCGCCATCGGTGACGACGGCACTGCGAAAGTGGAAATCGACACCGCACCCGCCAAACAAATCCATGGCGACATAGACGCGCGTTATTCCATCGAGGCTCGCGTCGTGGATGCATCACGCCGTGAAGAGTGCGGCAATGGCACCGTCATCGCTGCGCGCAAGCCCTTCGAGATCGTGCTCTGGACAGATCGCGGCCATGCCAAGTCCGGTGAGGAAATCGAAGCCACCATTTCCTCCGCCACGCTCGCAGGGAAACCCGTCGTTGGCGCGAAGGGCACACTCAAACTCTACCAACTCGTCATGGACGCGAACGACCGCATCGACGAAAAGGAAATCCAATCATGGCCTGCGGAAACGAATGCCGAAGGCATCGTGAAACAGAAATTCGCAGCACCTGCCACCGGCCAGTATCGTCTCGCTGCCAGCCTCTCGTTCAACGGCGGCGAAGCCACCGAAGGAGCCACCATCCTCAACATCCACAGCCCCGGCCGCGATGATCCCAAGGCGTGGAAATTCGGACCGCTCGAACTCGTTTCCGACAAGACCGAATACCAAGCCAACGAGTCGGTAAAACTCCGCGTCAACAGCGACCGCGAGAACGCCCATGTCTGGCTCTTCCTCCACATCGCCGGTTCATCCGGCAGCGAGGCACGCCGCATCCAACTCACCGGCAAGAGCACCGAAGTCGAAGTGCCACTCACCCTCAAGGACATGCCGAACATGTTTATCGAAGGCGTCACCGTGCATGGCGCACAAGTCCACAGCGCCGTGAAACAAATCCTAATGCCACCCGTCAGCAAGATGATCGAGGTCACACTGGAGCCCGCAAAAACCAAACTGAAGCCGCAGGAAAAATCCTCACTGCGCGTCACCTTGAAAGACGCCGATGGCAAACCCGTCACCGGCACCACCGTGCTTGCGATTTATGACAAATCACTCGAAGCCATCACCGGCGGCTCCAACGTCGGACCCATCCATGAAAACTTCTGGAAATGGCGCAACGGATACAACGGCTACGGCGGTGCCAACTCACTGCCAAGCTCCCCCGGCAACTTACTGCGACCGAAGGTCACCGGCATGCAGCAGCTCGGTCGGGTTGGTGGTGGCATGCATGGATGGGGTGGAGTTGGATTTGGTGGAAGAAGTCGTGACTACTACCGGGCTGCGTATGATCACACTAGGGCTGACATGCTGATGGAAGTGGACAATGCCTGGAGCACGGGTGACGGCGTTGCGACGGCTGCATACGACGCAACTAGAAGTGGCTTGCGTAGCGGCGATGCCGCCATCAACCGCAACAGCATCGACGCCATCCTTAACAACCCGAATCGCGTGGCAGGAGGAGAAGCCGCAGAGCAAGCAGGCACCCCCATCCTCGTCCGCAAGGACTTCGCAGACCTCTTGAAATGGTCCGGCGCGATCCAAACCGACGCCGAAGGCCACGCGGAAATTCCACTCGAATTCCCCGACAACCTCACGACTTGGAAGGCCCGTGTTTGGACCCTTGGCGCAGGCAGCACGGTCGGTGAAGGCAGCACGGAAATCATCACCTCCAAGGATCTGTTAGTCCGCTTGCAAGCACCGCGTTTCCTTGTCGAGCGCGATGAAGCCGTGCTCAGCGCCGTGGTTCACAACGACCACGATGCACCGAAGTCCGTCAAAGTTTCACTCGAACTCGATGGCAAGAATCTCGAAGCAATCAACGGCGCGGAGAAGACCGTTGAAATCGCCGCCCGCTCGGAAGCCCGCGTTGATTGGCGCGTGAAAGCCCTCAAGGAAGGCGAGGCCACGCTACGCATGAAGGCGGATGCCGGTGACGATGGCGATGCCGTGGAGCGCAAGCTGCCCATCCTCGTTCACGGCATGTCCCGCCAAGACGCATGGAGCCGCGCCGTCGCGCCGGAGCAAGACTCCGCCACCATCGCCATCGAAGTGCCGGAGCAACGCCGCCCGGATCAATCGAAGCTGACAGTTCGTTTTTCCCCCACCATCGCCGGCGCGGTAGTCGATGCGATTCCCTACCTCGCCAGCTATCCGCATGGTTGCACCGAGCAAACACTCAATCGCTTCGTGCCCGCCGTGATCGCGCAGCGGATGTTGAAGGATCTCAAGATCAACCTCGGCGAGGTCAAAGCCAAACGCGCCAACCTCAACCCGCAGGAACTCGGCGATTCCGCACAACGCGCCGCGCAGTGGAAACAGTGGAAAGAGAACCCGGTCTTCGATGTCGATGAAATGGAGAAGATAGCTGCCGCAGGCGTGGACAAACTCATGTCCATGCAAAACTCCGATGGCGGCTGGGGCTGGTTCTCCGGCCACGGCGAGTCGTCTTATCCGCACACCACTGCCGTTGTCGTGCATGGCCTGCTCATCGCAAAACAAAACGGCGCGAGTGTTCCCGATGAAATGCTCAAGTCCGGCATCGCATGGCTCACCGCCTACGAACGGAAACAAGCCGCCGCGCTGCAACTCTACGTCGAGCGACAGGCCATCCGCGATGCAGGCGGTAAAGTCCGTGATGACAATCGTTATGAAAAATCCACCTGCGATGCCACGGACGCCTTCATCCGCATGATCCTTGGCGAGGCCAAGTGCGACTCCGAACCGATGCTCGCCTTCCTCCACCGCGACCGCATTTCCCTGCCCGTCTATGCCAAGTGCCTGCTCGGCCTGGAGCACCACCGCAAGAACGACGAAACACGCCGTGATGAAGTGATGAAACTCATTTCCCAGCACCTCAAGCGCGACTCCGAAAATCAAACCGCTTACCTCGATCTCAAAGCCTCCAACTACTGGTGGTTCTGGTATGGCAGCGAAGTGGAAGCCCACGCGTGGTATCTCAAACTTCTCGCCGCCGTGAAGCCCAACGACGCCGACACCCGCGGACTCGTGAAGTATCTGGTGAACAACCGCAAGAACTCCACCTACTGGGAATCCACCCGCGATACCGCCTACGCCATCGAAGCCATCGCCGCCTACTTCAAAGCCAGCGGCGAGGACGCACCGGACATGGATGTGCGTATCATTATGGACGGTGAGGAACTGCGCGCCATCAAGATCACGAAGGAGAATCTTTTTGATTTCAACGGCACGGTTGTTCTTTCCGGCGAGGCCGTTACAGTCGGCAAGCACACATTGATTTTCGACAAAGCCGGAAGCAAGGGCACGCTCTACGCCAACGCCTACCTCGAAGTCTTCACTCTCGAAGACAAGCTCCGCGCTGCAGGTCTCGAAGTGAAAGTGCAACGCAAGGTTTCCAAACTCATCGCTCTCGAAAAAGAAACCGAAGTCCCGGATGCCAGCGGCCTCATCGTGAAACAACAAGTCGAACGTTTCCGCCGCGAGCCACTGAGTGATGGAGCTTCATTAAAATCCGGTGATCGCATCGAGGTAGAACTCATCCTCGAAAGCAAAAACGATTACGAATACCTGCTCTTCTCGGATGCCAAGGCAGCAGGCTTCGAGGCGCTCGATGCACTCAGTGGCTACATCAGCGGCGATGGCGGATTCAGCACTTACATGGAGCCGCGCGATCAAACTGTGGACTTCTTCATCCGCGCCCTACCACGCGGCACTCACACCCTGCGCTATCAACTCCGCGCCGAGGCTCCCGGAACCTACAAAGCCCTACCCGCCGAAGCCTCCGCGATGTATGCGCCCGAGCTACGCGGCAACTCGGATGACATCCTGCTAAAAATCGAGTGAGGGAAACACTTTGGACTGCGGCGAGCATCGCCGCTTTGAGGGCGACGTGCGCGTTCTCCCCACAGCCCGAACATTTCACGCAAGCATAGATGCGGGCAGTCTTGGTGTATGGGAACAAGTGGTAATCCTAAAAACAGATTCCACCGCCAAAGCGGCGATGCGCGCCGCAGTCCAAAGTTTCCGAGCTACGTGGAAACTCGGAGCCCACGCTTGCGCCTGCGCACTCGGCATCATGATGCTGGGCAACGTGCTGATGGTCTTCACCGCGCGGGGAAAAAATCCTGACGCAGTCGTATTGCGGAATGGTTTTGCATGTGCCGCCGAGTGGCCTAGCCTAGCGGATAGGAAATCATGACAAACACGGAAACCCGGAAGCATCAGTTCTACTCGGAGATGGCGAAGCTTCTGGAAGCGGGCTTCGGTATCCGTGAAGCGGCGGCGGTCATGATGGAAACCGGCCTGCCCGCCGCGCAAGCCGCGCTGGTGCGGGAACTCCACCACGGTCTCGATCAGGGGAAATCCATCACCGATTCCCTCGCCGCAAATCAGGAACACGTATCCAATCTCGAACGCAACATCCTCGGTGCTGGCGAACGCGGCGGTCGCCTGCCAGCCGCGATGCGCCACCTCGCCGATTACTTTGGCATGCTTGCCTCCGCACGGCGGGAAACATGGAAGGGTCTTATCCATCCCGTCATCGTCCTGCATCTCGGAGTTTTTATCAGCACCGTACCCACCGCGATGCTGGCAGGAACAAAAAGCTCAGGCTCGATCGCGATTGGATTTTTCCTCACGCTACTTGCCGCTTATGCCATCACGTTCGTGCTCTTTCTCGGCATCCGCGCCATGCTGCGGGCCGCGAGAACCCATGCGGAAATCGACCGTTTGTTAGGGCGCATCCCGCTGATCGGTAAGGCCCGCAGCAATCTCGCCATGGCGGGATTCTGCAAGGTCCATCACATCTGCCTGCTCGCCGCCATCCCGATGCGCCAGACGGTGCGGATGGCGGCGGACGCATCCCACAGCGGTATGGTCATCGCTGCGGGAAACCATCTGGAACAAACCGTCACACAAGGCCAACTTCTCGGCCCGGCCATACTCTCCGAGCCATCGTTTCCCAAAGCCTTCGCAAGATCCTATGCCACCGGCGAAGCCGCGGGAACACTCGATAAGGATCTCGAACACTGGAGCCGTCTCTTCCTAACAGATGCGGAAGCTGGCGCGCGCACACTTTCCACCGTGCTGCCCAAGGCATTGTATTTTTTTGTCATGATCTACGTCGGCTGGAAGATCTGTAGCTTCTACACCGGCTTCTATGGCGGGCTGCTCAAGGAGCTGGAATGATAACGCGCTCAAACACTCCGCCGCCGAGCAAACGACCACCTTCATAAAACCCGCAGATCTGCCCCGCTGCGATGGCCCGCTGCGGACGCTCGAACTCTAACTGAATTCTACCGTTTTCCAACGGCGTGATGACAGCGGGTTCCGCCTTCGCGCGATACCTCGGCTGCGCTTCCACCATGCGCACGGAACTGATCGGCTCGTTGATCGACGACAAGGTGCCCACCGTGCAGACCCGCGCGTAAAGCCCCTCCGAGTCCGGCGCATCCCAACCCACGATCAGGCAGTTCTTTGCCAAGTCCTTGCCGACCACGACATAAGCCATTCCATCTCGCGGTGAAGCCACGCCATGACCTTTCCGCTGGCCAAGAGTGTAGAGATGAAGTCCGCGGTGCTCGCCGAGCACACGCCCCGTGGCATCGACGATCTCGCCCGGCGAATCTGGCACATGATGGCTCAGGAAATCACTCATTTTCACCTGACCGAGGAAGCAGATCCCTTGGCTATCCTTTTTTTCCGCTACCGGCAGATTGAAGCGCCGCGCCACCGAGCGCACTTCGGGTTTCAGCATCTCACCTGTCGGGAAAAGCGCGTGCGCCACTTGCGGCGGAGTCATCAGGGCAAGGAAGTAGCTTTGGTCTTTGTTAGGGTCCGCGCCGCGCAGGATCGCAGCACTGCCATCCGACAATGTACGGCGGCGTGCGTAGTGCCCCGTCGCCACATGCTCGAAGCCCTGGGAAAGCGCGTAGTCGAGAAACACGCCGAACTTCATCTCGCGGTTGCACCAGACATCGGGATTCGGAGTGATGCCCGAGCGATAGCCTTCGATCAGATGGGCCACGATGCGCTGGCGGTAGGAATCGATCAGGTCGATCACGCGGAACTCGATGCCGAGCGTTTTTGCAACTGCGCGCGCATCCTCGATGTCCTGCTCCCACGGACAATCGCCGGGAATGCCCTCGTCATTGATCCAGTTCTTCATGTAGCCAGAGGCCACCTCATGGCCCTGCTCCACCAGCAACGCGGCGGCCACCGCGCTGTCCACGCCACCTGATAGACCCACCAGCACCTTCGACATGCGCGTAGTCTGGACTACCGGCCCTCCGGGATAAAAACGAAAAAGGGGAAACCCGGAAGTTTCCCCTTCATCGTTTCAAATGGTCACCGCCATCACTTGAGGCGGATGTAACGCTTGCCATCCTTGCCGACGGGCGTGTTGTCACGCACGCGCAGGATGTTCGCGTCATCCGCGAGGATCGTGGTGTGCTTGGCGCCACTGAACCAATCGACAAGATTGGAGGAAACCTCGACGCTGTGTTTGGAGAGCGACCAGCCAGCATCTTTGTTCACGGTCAGCACGAGGTATCCCAAACCGTCACTGCCCTTCTGAGAGGTAACGCTGCCACCGCTGCCGGAAGCCGCTCCGGCATCCGCGAGCGGTGCGGAGCGTTTCTTCGATGAGGAACCCGAGAAGCCGGTACCGTCGATGTTGATCTCGAACGGATTCTCGTCCAGGTCATTGCTGGCAATCTTGATGAGGGCGGTCTTGAGGCCTGTTCCGGTCGGTTTGAAGGCCACTGTGAAGGTGGTCTTATCGCCGGGGTCCAGGCCGGTGACGGATGGCTTGACCAAGGTGAACCTCGCGGCGTTCGCACCCGAGAGAGTGACGTTGATGTTCGTCAACCTGCTGGAGCCTTGATTCCTGATGGTGAAGGTCTTGGTGAAGGACAACCCGATTTTCACCGATTCGAACGACTTCGATCCACCATCCACCAGCGGAGTGCTGGCTGGCTGGAACACGGCGATTTCAGGAGCCACCATGCCGTTGCCGGTCACATTGATCTGGAAGGAGGACTCGGCATCCGGATCGTTGTTCTGGACGATGATGGCAGCGTTCCGGGTTCCGCCAGCGGTGGGCGCGAAGGTGACGCCGAATGTCGTGCTTGCACCCGACACCAGCAACTTGGACACGGGCTGGATGATCTTGAAATCCGCAGCGCTCGTGCCCGTGGAAGTGATCGAGGCAATGCTGAGGTTGCCAAGGCCGCTGTTGCGGATCGTGAAGGTCTTCGTCGAGGAAGCCAGCACCGACACGGTGCCATAGTTGACGGTGGAGACCGCATCCACCAGACCGGTGCCTGCTGGCTGCTCGATGGCGATTTCCGGCACCAGCGAATCACCCGTCAAGTCGATGTCGAAGGGATTCTCATCGGCATCGTTGCTTACCAGATGGACAGTGGCCGTGCGCGTGCCCGCCACAGAACCAGCCTTGAAGGCCACCGTGAAACTGGTGACCGCACCTGGCACGAGCACCGTGCTGGCGGGCTGCGTGATGGTGTAGTTACTGACGTGTGCTCCGGTAATGGTGAGCGCGAGCTTGTTCAGGTTGGCCGGGCCGGTATTGCGAATCGTGAAGACTTTCGACACCGCGACACCCGGATTGGTTCCGAAATTGATCACAGACGTGCCATCGACTAAAGCCGTATTCAGCGGCTGCTCCACCGAGATTTCAGGCAGGTGGAGGAGGGAACCGAATTCGTAGGCTCCCATGTCGAGATAAGTGGATTGCACGCGGACGAAGCTAGCGATGTCGGCGGGAAGAAGTTCCGTGAGGTTGGCGTCCTCGTCCGCGTCGAGAATGTCCGGGGCCAGGAAGCTCCTGAAGGTGGTGATGCGCGTATCCCTAGCCGTGCCTAACGCGGAGCTGCCTGTGCTGATGCGCAATCCATCGTCCGCAGTTCTCCAGAGGTTATCGGCACCGTCTGGATCGGCGAGATTTACGAACAAAGGATCGCCCCCAGGCAGCGTATCGGACGCATTTCCGATGAACACATCCGATCCGCCACCTTGAGTGAGACCAGGGCCGAGCGTGATGATTGGGCCAGGAATGGTACCACCTTTGACTACGTTCTGAGCAACCGTCGCAGGCGTTGGATACTTCAGGTCGCTGTTCCTAAGGACGCCGTCATTGATGACGTGGATTTGATTCGCCCGATTGTAACCGCCCGCAGCATCAGCGGTATGCCAGAAAATGTTGTTCATGATGCGCACGATGCCAGCACAGGACAAAGCCGAACCCCTGAAGCCTGTGGCCACTCCGTTGTTTAAAAACGTGCAGTTTGTGACTGTCACATCGTCAGTGTGGCCATCGGAAGCTCCTTGAATCGCTCCTCCACGCACGCCGCTGGTATTGCCGATAAACAGGCTGTTTGTGATCGTGGTGTTTCCGCCTTCGACGAAAACAGCACCGCCGCCGCCAGTGCCCTTGCCGTCGCTATTAATAACGCCGGTGCCGCTATTGTTGGAATCAAACACGCAGTTCACTGCGCGTAGTGCGCTGCCGTGGATGGCACCGCCGGATGAGCGGGATGTGGCCGAACGGGCCGCAGTAGCGTCGTTTGCGGAAAACGTACACTTGAGGGCTGTGACCGTGCCGAAGATCGCTCCACCCATCGCCACTGAACTATTGCCGGAAGCACTTAACGTATTGCCGATGAAGTCGCTGGAAGTGGCGATCACATCGCCGGCGATTGCGCCGCCACTCGCAGTGGAATTTTCACTACCCACGACAGGTGCTGCCTCAATCGAGTTGCCGACGAACACGCAGTTCGTCGCAGTCACGTTGCCTTTGATCGCGCCACCTGCGGGAACGGTGGTCGTGATGTCATAGAGCGGGATGCGGTTGTCTTCGAAGATGCAATCCGTAGCCACGACTCTGCCGGTGGCATCCTCCACCATGATCGCACCGCCGAAGGACAGAGCCCGGTTGTCGAAGAACACGCAGTTATTCAGAGTCAGGGTCTTGCCTCTGCTCACGTAGCAACCACCGCCCTCATCATAAAACTGAACGCCCGGATAGTTCCATGAGTCCGAACCGCTGGCATTTCCCTGCTCCACTGTCACACCGTCCAGTGTGGAGCTGTCGTAAGCCACAGTGACGTGAAGGGACCAATACACGTCCTCGCCCGCCAGTTGCCAGACCGCCCCGGAAAGCACCGTCTCATTCAGCACCGGATTACGCTGGCTGAGGCTCGTCTCCGTTCCGGCAAATCCGCCGTAGATCAACTGCCCTTCGAGTTCAAAAAACTTCTC
Source organism: Akkermansiaceae bacterium (assembly GCA_031372635.1). Classification (GTDB taxonomy): domain Bacteria; phylum Verrucomicrobiota; class Verrucomicrobiia; order Verrucomicrobiales; family Akkermansiaceae; genus Luteolibacter. The sequence continues at coordinate 9,692 of JANMLQ010000068.1, forward strand.
GCGATCTCCAAAAGCGCCGGTTTTGCCTTCATCCGGGTAATAAATCCCCTTCGCTAGGTAAATCTGGTCACCCGCTACTGTGGTGTCGAGCGCGTCCCGCAGGTATTTGAAAGCCTTACCCCACGTCGTTCCATCGCCCGGTGTGACGACATCAAAATTTACATAAGCGACTTTTGCATCCGCTGTGGAAAAAGTGGCGAGACAGGCCGCACCAATCGCAAGGCCCCGCAGTGGCTTGAGCATAGGAAACAAGCACGCACAGCGATTCCAGAAACCACCAGCTCCCGAAGTTTGAGTTTTCAGCATGGCGGATGCTATGCCGGGCAATTCCGGCCCCGCAATCAGAAACCTGTGAAAAAATCCGCGCGAAAATCATCAGATCCGGGCATCATCGGAACGCTTCAAAAACATGGATGCTAAATCAGAAAAATGGCGAGCACGGGCAGTCTTTTCCCCTATCCGATGTTCGATGTTGGAAGTTCGGCGTTCGATGTTCATTCTCTGCCCATGCATTCGATGACAGGCTTCGGTCGCGGCTCTGCGGCGACGGACAAGTGGCGCGCCACGGTGGAAATCAGCTCGGTGAACCGCAAGCAGGCGGAAATCGTCGTCCAAGCGCCCCGCGAGCTGGCGGAAACCGATGGCCGCATCCGCAAGGCCGTGCTCGCCGCCGTTTCGCGTGGCCGCGTCCAGGTTTCCATCAATCTCGACCGCGCCCAGGGCACCTCCGCCGCCATTCAGGTGGATGCCGCACTCGCCCACGCCTTTCAGGACGCCTTCATCCAGCTCGGCAAAACCCTCGGACACCCGCTGCTGCCCACCGCCTCCGACTACCTCCGCCAGCCGGGCATCATCAACACCGGCAGCGGTGAAATCGATGCCGAGGAGGCATGGCTCGCCATCGAACCCGCGCTTCACGCCGCCCTCGCCGCCCTCGCCACCATGCGGGAAACCGAAGGCTCCCACCTCAAGGCGGACTTCCTCACACGACTCGGCACCCTCACCGCCTACGCCGGCAAAATCGCCGCAGACGCCCCGGGCCGCCTAGTCCGCCAACGCGAACTGCTGGGCAAGCGCCTGCGCGATGCCGGCCTCGCCCTTGATCCCGCCGACGAGCGTGTGCTCAAGGAAATCGCCCTCTTCGCAGACCGCTGCGACGTTTCCGAAGAACTGACGCGCCTCGATTCCCACTTCGCGAAATTCCGCGGATACCTCGATGCCGCCGAGCCGCCGGGCCGTGCGCTGGATTTCCTCTGCCAAGAACTCTTCCGCGAGTTCAACACCATCGGCTCCAAAGCCAACGATGCCGCCATCGCCCAAGTCATCGTCGAAGCCAAGACCGAGTTGGAAAAGATCCGCGAGCAGGTGCAGAACGTGGAGTGAGCGAAGTGCATCCATGCCCGGCTCCGCCATCGACAGTTTTTTCGTATCGTTGCAAATTCAGCACATGAAATTCCATCCACGCCTGCTTCTGTTAGCTGCCGCCATCGTTTCCGGTTGCGGCCCATCGGAAATCCGTGAAGGCCCGAAACCTCCGCCCGCCGCCGCCGAATGGGCACCCAGCAACCCCGCGCAGATCGACTTCCAAGCCTTCATCATTCCCGGCGGGCTGGAGATCAACGAAGACAGCAAACCCGTCTCGCGCGTGCGCCCCGCACAACCCAACATCGTGCGCTGGGCTTTCGTGAAAAAAGGCCGTCAGATCATCGTGAAATCCAGTGGCATGGAAGGCCCGCCGATCATCGAACTCTTCGACAGCCGCACCGCGATCCGCCGCGATACGATACTCGAAGACCAAGTCCGCGACGGTCGCCCGGCCTGGGCCGCCGACTTCGTGCGCACGCAGCCATGATTTCGCGGGATTTGCATTGAGCCCGAAAACAGAAATTGAGCCACGGATTACACGGATTATGAAGAGGTTGAGGGAAGGCTTTCCAAATCTGTTTGGTGCATTCTTAAATCCGTAAAATCCGTGGTCAAAAACCCAACCAATACCCCTGCGAATTCGGAGTTCGGGTTGAACGAAACCACGGACACCGCCGTAATCCTCCCCGATCATGAAATCCGCTCCTCACCTCACGCTCCTCGCCCTGGCCCTCGCCACCAGTCTTCATGCCGACCCGATTCCGGAAAACCTCCGTCAAAACGGCTGGTTCATCGGCGCACAAGCCTACACTTTCAAGGAATTCTCCGCGTTTGAAGCCATCGCGAAAACCAAGGAAGCCGGTGGTAACATGATCGAGTTCTATCCCGGCCAGATCCTCAAACCCGGCTCCAAGGAAAAAGTCCACCACACCATGTCGGAGGCCGCGATGGCGGAACTCAAGGCCGAGTGCGCCCGTCTCGGCGTCCACGCGGTGAACTACGGCGTCGTCGGTGCCAACAGCCCGGGAGAAGTCCGCTCCATCATGAGTTTCGCCAAGAAAATGGGACTCTATTCCGTTTGCAGCGAGTCCACCGAGCAGATCGTCGCCTGGGAAGCCGGAGCCAAGGAGTTCGACATCAAAGTCGCCTTCCACGAACACGGCGGCTCGATGGACAAGCCGAAATACAAAGTCTGGAACCCACTCTACATCCTCGGCGTGGTGGAAAGCCGCGACAAACGCGTGGGTGCCTGCGCCGACCTCGGCCACTGGTGTACTTCCAATCTCAAACCCGTCGAATGCCTGCGCATCCTCGATGGCCGCATCATCAGCGTGCATCTCAAGGACAAGGAAAAATACGGCCCCTCGCCCGTAGTTGTCGCCGGTAAAGGCGTGGTGGACGTTTCCGCCTGCCTCGAAGAACTCAAGCGCCAGAAATTCGATGGTCACATTTCCATCGAGCACGAAAACGACTGGATGAACAGCGTGCCGCAGGTGAAAGAGAACGTCGAGTTCATCAAGAAGCACGCGAAGTGAGTTGAGTAGGATGTTTAGCTAGGACTGGTAGTCCCAGCCACCATGCAAAACACCCCACCGCCCGGGAACGGACGATGGGGTGTGATGCAAGTGAGGCCGATCAGGGTGATGTCACCTTGGCGCGGAGGAATCCCTTGCCGGTGAGGCCGTCCGAGCCGTCAAGGCTGAAGCTCCGGTATTCGTAGCCCGCGCCGGCGGGAGGCGTGATGGGAAGGATAGGCGTAGGCACCACGTGGACCGTGGTGGGGAAGCCTGCCAGATCCAGACTGCCTTCGATGCTGTAGGTGAGGCTGTCTGCCGCTTGATTCGCGGATGGCGAAGGCGTGCCAGTGAATGCCAGTGTGCCCGTGCGCACAGCGACGGTGAGAATCAACTCCTTGGCGCTGGATGGATCGCCCACGTAGTCGCTGTCTTCCGTCAGCATGAAGATCTTGCCGTTGTCCGAGCCGCTGAGTGGATCGCCGTTGAAGGCGAACTCACCGAGGTTGTTGCGACCGTCGTTATCCGGGTCGGCGTCCTGGGCGTTGTTGGCACCGGTCAGGCCTTTGGAAGTGGCCCAGGAGTCGTAGGGATTGCCAGCGCTGGCTCCGCTGACAACGAGTTCGACGTCGTTGCCGGTGATTTGCAGCATGCCGCTGGCGGGGCCGCCCTCGATCAAGCCGCTGAGGTTGGCAGGATCAAGTCCGCCGCTGATAGCGTTAGGGCTAGTGATCAATTTGTAAGTGCCGTTCGTCAAACCGGTGATGCCGTCGAAGACGAAGTCTGAGAAGCCCAACAAGTTGCCGCCAATGGTCAGGCTGCCGCTGCCGGTGAGGGCGATCTTGTCGCTGGCTGCGATGGGGCCGAGTTCAAAGTTCAGCTTGCCCGCGCCACCGCCAGCCTGCGCGGAAATGTTAAGGACGCCGCCGATGCTAAGTGTGCCAACCGAGGCTCCGGGAGCAAGGCTGCTTGCAGCCGCAACGGTGACGTTGCCAGCGATCGAACCCGTGCCACCAAGGGTGCCTGCGGAAACGGTGGTGAGGCCAGTGTAGCTGTTGGTGCCGTTGAGAGTGAGTTTACCAGCGCCATTCTTCGTGAGCGCTTGCGCCGTGGCGGCTTGGGTGATGGCACCTGACACCGTGGTGTTTGCCGAACCGTTGAAAATGAGCGTCGCTGCGACTCCCGTGCCGCCACCTGCCACACTGGACAGTGTCAGTGCGCCGCCGCCGGCAATATTGTTGCTGATGGTATGGGAACCGGCAGCGGCGGTCGGTGTTGTCAGGGCACCAGCGTTCAGGCTCACGCCGTTGGCACCGGTGAAATTCAACTGCCAGGTGACCGAGTTGGACGTGGTTGTCAGGTTGCCGACGGTGATGGTGTTGGTGCCGGTGCCGGTGACGCGATCGACGTTGATCGTGGCTCCCGAGGCCGAGTTAGCGATGTTGTAGGCGCTCGTTCCGTTGGTGAAGGAAACGCTGCTGTCGT
>JANMLQ010000096.1:0-17264 GCA_031372635.1 Akkermansiaceae bacterium
CCATAATCCGACCGTTTCCTAAAAAGACAACCGGCGGAACCCGAAGCGCATGGGGGGGTAGAGGCTTCGGATTCCGCCGGCTTATTGTCGGGGGGGCAGGTATTTGGTTTCTTCCGGGGGGGAGAAGATTCTCCGCGTTGAGCTTGGGGGGAAGCTGTCTCGCGGCGACAAGAAGAAGCTATCCCATTTCCGGCCATATCGGAATACCGCCATCGCGTGTGCGTGATCCGGTATCAGCCGCCTTCCGGTTTCAGGAGGTTTTGTCGCCTAAAAGTTCTCGACGCCCGCCATCGCGCAGGTTTCCTTGCTGTGACTCATGAGCGACGAATCCGCAACATCCCCCGAAATCTCTGCCACTCCTAGTGCCGGTGTGCCGCCGCCAACCCGCCGGGTTTCCAATCCGCGTCCGAAGAAAAAGGCAAAATCCCCGAAGCAGGAGAAGTCCGCCGAGGAAGGAACCGCAGAGCCAGCCGCGAAGTTCCCGGAGTTTCCCGAAACTTCGGAACCCGCCGACACCCCGCGTGGTGATTGGCCTGAACCCGAGGCTGCTTCGTCCGGCAATGCGGCCGCTTCCGAAAACACCAAACGCAAGCGCCGTCGCAAGAAGGGCAAAGGCGTCAACAAGCCGCAGGATGCCGCTCCCACTGCTGATGCGGAAGATCCCGCCGTTTCACAACCGCAACGTCCCCAGCAGCCCCGCGTGAAACTCGATACTGAGCTGCTTGCGAAGTTCGCTTGGAAAATCTACCTCGCCGAAGTCAGCGAGGAAGGCGTGGCGCTCGTCAGTGACAGCGACGCGAAGGAACTCACCCGCCGCTGTTTCCGCCTCGCGGAAATCTTCCTCGAAGAACAGTCGCGCCGCCGTTGAGCGGGCAACGCTTCAGGACTTCCAGCTCAACGCGCCCTTTTTCAGCGCATACACGTAGGCGAACACCAAAACGCCTGCAAAACCGGCCATGCTCGCCAGTGCCGTGGGGTCTTTCGTCGCCATCAAATCGCGGAACTGCACCGCCCACGGATACATGAACACCACCTCGATGTCGAAGAGCACGAACAGCATCGCCACCAGGTAAAATTTCACCGAAAAACGCGGCGATCCCTCGCCGACTGGCAGCATGCCGCACTCGTAGGCGCTGTCCTTCGTCGCGTTCGTCCTCGCGGATCGCCCGAAAACCACACTCGCTCCCAAAACAAAGGCTGCGAAACCGATCGCGATGAGCACTTGAAACAGGACGGGAAGATATTGCTCTGGCATGGACTGCTTGGGATGACGGGCGTGGTCTTAATAAGCTGCGCCCTGTTTGGGTAGAAAAAAACCCGCGCCGTTTCAGGCGCGGGTTCTGGAAAAAATCACAGGGCGATCAAGTTCAGTCCTGTGCGGCGGCTTCCTGGGCTGCGGCGTAGGCGCTGGAGGCCTCATGCACGCGGGAAGTTCCCTTGTATTCCTTGCCGAGCTTCTCAACCAGGCCACGGGTCACGAGGTTCTGGAGTTTCTCGTAAGCCCGGAGGCGGAGCATTTCCTCTCCGCCGCTCACGGCATTGCGCAACTTGAGGTTTGCAAAGACGCGCTCGAACAAGTCGTTGAAGCCGAACACTTTCTTTTCGGCGAGGACGATGCAGAGTTCATCGGTGACATGGTCTGGGAGGCGGCGTGAGAATCGGGTACGTTTCGTGGTGATTGCCATAACGACGCCAAGCTACATCCTTTCGTGACGAAAGCGACTCAAAAAAGCCGAAACATTCCGTACAAAAATTAATATTACGCAAGCCTTTATTTTCTAAATATTGAACAAATTTTCCCCGAAGTGGTCGTCGATGGTAGCTTGACAGCGCGGACAATTCCGCCACTCTCCGCGCCCCGACGCGTCGGAAACGTGGCGGTAAAAAATTTGATTCTTATGAAAAAGGACCTTCATCCGAAATACAATCCGGTCGTCTTCGTGGATATGACCACCGGCAAACGTTTCATCTCCCGCTCGACCAAGACCTCCGAGAAAAAGGAAGTCATCGACGGCGTGGAACACAGCCTCATCTCGATCGGCATCACTTCCGATTCGCACCCCTTCTTCACCGGACTGGCCCAGTTCGTGGATACCGAAGGCCGCATCGACAAATTCCAGAAGCGTTTCGGTGCCGTGCGCCGCGTCGGCAAGCCGAAGCTCGACTGAGTCCTTCGCTTCTCCCGATTTCACAAAACGCCCGATCGCTTGCTGCGGCCGGGCGTTTTGCGTTTGAGAACGGGAAACATTTCAGTTTCCAAGCGCCCTTTGCATGTCATGGTTTTGCCGTAGATAATTTCAACCATGAAACACACACTTCTCGCCTTGTTGATTTCCGCCCTTCCCCTGAGCGCCAAGGACGATGTGCCCAGGGGCTTCACTCCTATTTCGGAATTGAAGACCGCTCAGACCGAGGCCGCCGCTGAAAAGAAACTCGTGGTGCTCGTCGTCAAGGGCATGGACGACAATTGCCCCAACTGCGTAACCACATTGGAAAACGGCCTTAAGGCGGTGGGATCCGGAGTCATCAAAGTCTTCGCCCGTGCGGAAACTATCGGCAAGGCGGACGCCACAGCGTTTCCACCGGCTCTTCAAGCACGTGTGAAAAACCATTTCACCACCGGCGCTTCAGTCACCTTCGTTGTCTTCGATCCCGAGATGAACAAAATCATCGTCGAGGCGGAGCGCAAGGAACTCCAGAGCGATAAGAAGGCGATCGCCGCGTTCAAGAAGACCGTGCAGGATGCCAAGAAGGCTCTGAAATGATTGGCGTCTCCCCGATTTGACGCTTTGCTCGCCGCGTGCTCGCGAAACGAATCATTCCCTGCCTTGATGTCACCGATGGCCGCGTGGTCAAGGGTGTCAACTTCGTCGATCTGATAGACGCCGGAGATCCAGTGGAGGCCGCCATGGCCTACAACGCGCAGGAGGCCGACGAACTCGTGTTTCTCGACATCACCGCGTCTTCGGACAGGCGCAATACCATGGTCGATGTGGTCCGCCGCACCGCCGAGCATTGTTTCATCCCACTCACCGTCGGCGGCGGCATCCGCAGCGTGGAGAACATGCGTGAGATGTTGCTGGCCGGGGCGGACAAGGTCGGCATTAACACCTCGGCGGTGAACAATCCCGGCCTCGTCGATGATGGCGCGAAAACCTTCGGCAGTCAGTGCATCGTAGTCGCCATCGATGCGAAACGCGAAGGCCCCGGCAAGTGGGGCGTCTACACCCACGGCGGGCGCACTTCCGTGGGACTCGACGTGGTCGAGTGGGCAAAGGAAGTCTGGCGACGCGGAGCCGGAGAGATTCTTCTAACAAGCATGGACGCAGACGGCACTCAGGCCGGCTACGACATTGAGTTGACCGCCGCCGTTTCCACCGCCGTCGGCATCCCCGTCATCGCCAGCGGCGGCGCGGGTAACCTCGATCACATGGTGGACGTACTAGACCGTGGAAAAGCCGACGCCGTTCTGGCAGCCAGCATTTTCCACTTTGGCATGCATACCGTCGGCGAGGCGAAACGCCACTTCGCCAGCAAAGGCGTACCCGTCAGGCCGGTGGTGAAAATGTAGCAGCGAACTTCAGTCCGTGATTACGATCCCAGTGAATCCATCGCCTCACGAATCGGCAATGTCTGCCGCTGGCGGTCAATGAAATAACTGACTTCCGTGTAGCCGATGGAGCGCAGCAGGTGGAGCGCCTTCAGGTAGCCGTCGCCCACACGCTCGGGCACGTGGGCATCGGCACCGATTACCACGGGGATGCCGCGCTCGTGCATCATGGCGAGCATGGCTGGCGAGGGGTTCATTTCCGGCAGGGATTTCTCGACGCCGCTGGTGTTGAGTTCCATCGCCACACCGGTGGCAGCGATGCGGTCCAGCGCGCGTGCGATAAACGGGCGCAGCCGCTCGAAGTCCCAGTCCTTCGGAGATTCGTTCTTGATGAGATCTGGATGCGCGAGCGTGTCGAAAAGTCCGCTTTCCGCAGAGCGGGCGAGGTGATCGAAGTAGAGTTCCTGATAGGAAAACACATCGCCGGTATAGAAGAGTTTCCGGTAATCTCCGACTTGATAGTGAATGGAGCCGAGCACATGGCTGAGCGGAGTGCTGGCATGGAGTTTTTCCAACCATGGCTCGACGCCCGGATAATAATCGCTTTCCAAACCAACCCGCACATCCAGCTTACCAGCAAATTTTTCGCGGGTGGCGTGGATCATTGCCACATAATCACCGAATTGCTCGGGAGCCATCCGCACATGAGCAGAGAAGCCATCTGGCAGCGGACAATGGCAGGTGAAGGTGATGCCTTTGAATCCACGCCCCAGCGCGGCGGCGGCGTATTCATCCGGCTCACCAAAGGCGTGCTTGCACAGCGGCGTATGGCAGTGGGACTCGTAAAGCAATGGCTCGGGCATGACGGCGGGATGCTGGAGAGGAATGGCCTGGCTGGAAAGTCCGGTTTTTTGAATTAACCGCAAAGAACGCATAGAGCACAAAGGATGAGCCGGACGATTGTGTTGAATTGAGTGGGGGTTTTGAGTTTGGTGGCACTTGCAACCAAACAATATCATGGACTCCATCAAATCGCTGTGTGATCAAGTGAGGCAGACCGCTTACGATATTCATGTCTATCACGGGCACGGACATTTGGAGTAGGTGTATGAGAACGCTCTAGTGAACCGACTTCGGAAGTCGGGGCTGCGTGTGGAACAACAGTTTCCAATAAAGGTGTTTGATGAAGATGGAACGGAGATCGGGGACTACCTCGCGGACCTGTTGGTGGAGGGATTTCTGATCGTCGAACTGAAGGCGGCTAAAACACTTGCTCCCGAACATGAGGCCCAGATTCTCGGATACTTGAAATCCGCGCGCCTTGAGCACGGATTGCTCATCAATTTCGGTTCCTACCGTTTTCAAATCCGCAAATTCGCACGAAGAGACAATCCTCCCGCCGGAGAAATTTCCCTGTCCACTACATGCGGCCTCCTTCTCAGCGGATTGAGTGCGTTGTTTTCATTCACTAACTTCTGAGCATCCTCTTTGCGATCTCTGCGTTCTTTGCGGTGAAAAAATCTTCATCCTCACTCCTCCAGCATCTGCCTGAAACGTGGCAGAATTTTCTGGAACAGTGAGTTCTTGCCGCCGCGCGCGAGTTGCAGGGCCACGAGTTCTTCGGGCGAGGTGGGATCGGCTGGCGAGAGTGACGACGCGCTGTAACCCGGTGCTTCCACGCGGCGCTCGACATAGGTGGAGCCTGCGGCCTGGAGGATGCGGGCGGAGAGTTTTCCGGCGCGCAGAACCAATGAGGATAGCGCGGGACCGGCGGAGTTTTCCTGAAGCAGGATGGAAAGTGGATTGCCAGCGTTGGTCTCGAAGGCGAAACGACCGCCGGAAGCACGCTTGCGCCAGCCTGCCTGTGCGGCGAGCCAGGCGAGAAGCTGTAGCGCAGAATTCCGGTGCGCCGGATGATAACAAAGCTCCACTGTATCGAGCGAAGGCAAAGCCTGCTGGGCCGCCGGATCATCGAAGATGCTGGCGATGCCGAGCCGGAATTGCCAGGTGCGTGTCCACGCGTGGTCTTGCAGGATGAGGTCGGAGTTGATCTGCGCGGCTTGCTCGATGCGCTTGAAGGACGCAGCAGGCTCCTTCCACGTCGAGCTGTCGATGATGAGGCGGTCCATCACGGCGACGAGGCGTTCCGTTAGAATTTCGGAAAGCTCACCCTGCCACCAGAAGATGAGCGGCAGGTCCGAGTTGAGGTGCGCGAAAACGGTGTTACGGAAACGCCCGGTGACGATTCCCGTTAGATAAAACGCGATCTGCTCGCAGCACACGGACTTGCGGCCATGGGCGAGGTGACAGTGCGCGGTGATCCACGCGCGGATGTCTGCCACGGGTTCAATGCGGTCGATCTCGACGAGGATGGCGCGGCAGGCGTGCTCGCGGGTGAGGTTGCGGATGATAGCGGAGTTTTCTAACAGTGCGCCGGGTTTCTCCGAATAAACGACGAGGTTCATCAACGAGGCATTGGTGCGCGCCTCGTCCTGTTCCCAGAGTTTGCGCAGCTCCTTGTCGATGGAGGAAACCGCCACCTCGAGGCCAAGCTCGGGACTGACAGAGGGGATGGGGCTTGTGTTCATGGACACTGTTTATTTGCAATGGATCGCGTTGTCACCAACGCGCCTACAGCCTACGCCACTGGTTGCAGTCCTGCATGAGCAGATCGTCGGCTTCCTTCGGGCCCCATGAGCCGGCGACGAATTCGGCCATCGGCGGCGGGGTTTCGGACTGGTGCCAGGCATGCTCGATGTGGTCGATGAACTTCCACGCTTCCTCCACTTCGTCGCGGCGGGCGAAGAGGGTGGCGTCGCCGGAGATCGCGTCTAACAAAAGTCGCTCGTAGGCTTCTGGCGATGCCTTGCCGAAGCTGGTGGCGTAGTGGAAGTCCATCTTCACGGGTTCGAGACGCAGGCTGTTGCCGGGGATTTTTGAAACCATGCGCAGCGAGATGCCTTCGTCCGGTTGGATGCGGATGACGAGCACGTTGCCACCGGGGATGCCGTTGCAGGGAGTGTTGAAGAGCACGCAGGGCGCGTCCTTGAAGTGGATGGAGATCTCGGTGGACTTCTTCGGCAGGCGCTTGCCCATCCGGATGTAAAACGGCACGCCGCTCCAGCGCCAAGTGTCTATCAGAAGCCTGACAGCGACGTAGGCTTCAGTTTTTGATTCAGGATTCACGCGGTCTTCTTCGCGGTAGCCGGGGACGGGGACGCCATCGACATGACCTGCGATGTATTGCGCGCGCACCACGTTGGCGGCGACTTTTTCCGGCGTGTCCCACTGGCGCAACGAACGGATGACTTTCACTTTCTCATCGCGCACGCCATCGGCCGTTAGATCGGTGGGCGGCTCCATCGCAACGAGGCTGAGAAGCTGAAGCAGATGGTTCTGCACCATGTCACGCAGTGCGCCCGCGCCGTCATAGTAACCGCCGCGGCCGCCTTCCATGCCGAGGTTTTCGGCGCAGGTGAGTTGGATGTGGCTGATGTGCTTGCTGTTCCAAAGCGGCTCGAAGATCGCGTTTGCGAAACGCAGCACCATCAGGTTCTGCGCGGTCTCCTTGCCGAGGTAGTGATCGATCCGATAGGTGTCCTTTTCGTGAAACGTGGCGTTGACCACTTCGTTGAGATGTCGCGCGGTGGCGAGATCGGTGCCGAAAGGTTTTTCCACAATGACGCGCGCCCAGCAACCGTCCGCAGCCTGATTGAGGCCGGCGTTTTTCAGGTGGATGAGGATTTCATCGAAGAACTCCGGCGATGAGGCGATGTAAAACAAACGATGGCCCTTGCCGCCGCGCGTGGCGTCGATGGCGTCGAGTTTTTCCGCGAGACTTTTGTAACCTTCCAGATCGGAGAACTCGGATTGGTGATAGGAAACCGTCTCGATGAAGGGATTCCAAACGTGCTCATCCTGACCGGAGCGCGAGACCTTGGCGTTGATGTCCGCAAGCCCGGCGCGGAATTCAGCGTCGGATTTCTCCCTGCGTGCGAAGCCGATGATCTTCACTCCCGTCGGCAGCTCGCCATCGACGGCGAGATTGTAGAGCGCGGGGATGAGCTTGCGGTGAGTGAGATCGCCAGTGGCACCGAAGATGACGACGGTGCAAGGCTCGGCACGCGAGCGGGATACGAGGTCTTCGCGGAAAGGATTGGTCATGGCCGGGCAGGAGAATCAGCCGCCATCGCCGTTGTGGCAACGCGAAAGGTGCCGGGACGTTTTCATTCGGCTCATTCCGGTCATGCGCCGGATGATGGCCGGCTTAGATTTCCGAGGTGTTGATCATCCAATGTCCCTCGGGCAGTGCAGTGCCGTAAACGCTGGCACCGGCGAGAGTGGCGGTGCCGCCGCTGGCATCCAGCAAGGGATGGACCATGGGATGCGAGGCGGGAAGTGCGGTGAAAAGTCCGGGATAGCCGAGTTCCGAGGATTTCGCGATGGCGGTTTGGATCAAGTGGAAGAGCGCGCTGGCGGAGGTGAAATGCAGCGCGGTTAAATGCAGTGATGCGAGTTCCGTGCCGTCGTTTTTCCATAGACGTTTGCCACGGCGTGTATCGAGCAGGATGCCGGATGCGCCGTCCACGCTGAGGGTTTGAGAAGTGATCTCTGAAGTAAGATCCGGGTCGCCTCCGTAAGGTCGGTGACATAACTCGTTGCACTGATCGGTGAGGGAAATGTCATGGAGTGTGGCGCGGGTATCGAAGCGGAGGATGGCGAGTTTTCCCAACTCATCGAACTTCGGGATGCCGAGCCGTCCCGTGTGTTGGTCCGTGGGAATCGAGCCGTGCATGACTACGGAAAATGCGGCTTTGTTTCCTGATGCTAGGATTTGATCGCGGGCAGCCATGACCAGACGACCGAGAACCATCTTGCTGCGATGTTTTTCTACGACTTTCGCATCGCAAAGATAGACGGCTGGAAGAGAGGTTCCGTCTGCCATTCGCACATGGCGGTTGATGGAGGCCAATGCACCGATGATTACACCGTTCAACTCCGCGAGATAGACGCGGGCCTCACCCATGCTGCGGAAGAAACGCGTGTAGTCCTCGCCGTGGGAAATGGAAAACGAGTCGGCGGGGCCAAGTGGATAGCGGAATTCCTGCTCGAACGCGGCCAATGCATTCGCGAGTTCTGGTGGCGGCGTTTGCGTGAGGCAGTGGATTTTCATGGCCGCGAGGCGAGATGAATTTCCGGATAGAAAAAACTCCGGTCGGCGAGCTGGAGTCGTCGTCCTTCATCGTGATGCCATGCCAATGCAGGGCATAGCGATGGGATGTGAAGGCTGGAGTTGAGCTGGCGGATGATGATGAAGCCGCCATCGCGAAGGGCGCGGTGGGCTGCGGCAAGTGTGTCGCTTGCGGCTTCGGGTGAGAGCCAATCGAGAATGTTGGATAGGTGGATGAAATCCAACGAAGCTGCGGGTGTGGCAACTAGCGCATCAAGCATGGATGCGTGCTGGTAAGTGGGAAGGGTCAGGATGTTAGAACGGTCTTGCAGCCAATCGACCGGGGTGGATGGTGGAAATTTTCCTGCGAGAAGCTGCCAGATCCATGGATTTTCCGATGGGGCTTGGCGCGAAGTGAAGTCGCGAAGCTGGTAGATGAAATGCGTATGAAATGCCTGGCGGGGATTGCGCGTGGCTTCCTCGCCGAAGAGTGCGACGAGGTTTTCCAAGCACAGGGCTTGCGCGAATGCGGCTTCCAGCGCGTTACCTGTGTCTGTGCCGGGCGCGATGATTCGACTGGCGGTTTCAAGATCGGATGTTTGCAGAAAACGGGTGACTTCCTCGTGACATGGTATGAGTAAGCGACGGAGTTCGCGAAATGCGGCTTCGTATCTGCCGCAGTGATCGGCTCCGAATTCCGCGAGATGCGATGGCTCTGCGAGGATGTTTCCGGGCAGTTCGAGTTCTCTGAAAATCGCGGCCCAGCTTTGCGATCGGGCATCGGACTCCATCGGCAAGTGGCCGAGCAGCGACATGCTTTGTGAGGGCACGAAATTTTCAGCCAGATGGAAACGGCATCGCGTCAGGGCAAGCTGAGCCGGATTCACATCGACGAGTATCAACTCCGCAAGCGGCAGACGCGCGAGACAGATGGCGGTTTCACCACCGGAGGCGATCATCATCACTCGCGCATCCGCAGGCAGACGCCGGGCGATTTCGAGATCGAGTCGCGGGTCTTCGCGGACTTGGGAAAACGCGAGCGGCAGCGCGGATGCGGCGAGCGCCCATGGATCAGCGGCGTTTTTCATGAGGCGCGGTTCCATGGCCCGCGTTTGAAACTGTGATGGATGAACTGCATGACAAATGCAGTGTAAGAGCGGATGAATGGAGCGCCGCGTTGGCGTAGCTCCGGCTCCATCAAGCGGTGGGCGGAGGCCAGGCGATACCATGGGATGCCGGGATAGAGGTGGTGTTCTAGGTGATAGTTTTCATTGCACATGAAGAACCTCACCACGGGACCGGTGAGGATGCTGCGAGTGCCGAGGATTTCATCATCGGAGTGCTCCAGCAATGTGTGCTGGCTCATGCCGCGGATGTTCACCATGGTGTTGATGAAAAGCATGGGCGCAAGCCATGCATGAAGCAGCCAGTGATGCGGGACATGAATCCATGCGAGCCATGCGAGTGCCCCACAACAAGCGATTTCCAGAGCGATGGCCGTCCGCGCTTTCCATGTGCCGTGTTTCCAACCGAGGATGGGAATGGCGGTAATGTAAACGGGGTAGCCTACCAGCAAGCGCAGCCAGTTGAGGGTGAAGATGCCCCAAGTCCAGCGGGTGTAGTTCGAGTAATGATCGGGATCATGCACGCCGCCAAGGTCCGCGTGATGCTCCAAATGAAGCACCCGGTATGCGGAATAGTTTTGCCAGACCGGCCAAGCGCAGATGGCACCGAGAATGGCATTGAGAAATTTGTTCCGTGAAAGAGTGCCATGCACGGCCTCATGGGTGAAGAGGCTGATGCCGTGAAGCGATGCGCCCGCGACGATCCAAAGAGGCAGAAAGAAAATCCATGAAACTTTGCCGGACAGCATTACCGCGCTTGTGGCAGCGGCGGGATACAACGTGAGAAAACAAGCAAGGCGGACGAAGTTATGGCGATGCGAAAGCTGATGCAGCTCGCGCAAGGTTTCGCTTTCCAGTCTTGGTTTATCGCAAGTCGTCATGGTCGCGTGGTGATGAGATCTTTGTAGAGGCGGTCAAAAAGATAGAGACCGAAGGAAAGTCCGGCGTGGATGGAAACGTCGTCGTTTCCCGCAGCCTCGAACAACTCGGCGGCGTGGCGCTTGTCGATTTCCGCATGCAGGCTGTAGTGAACCAGTTCGTCCGCTTTCACCCAACCGAGTTCAACCACGCGCTGACCGATCAACGCGCTGATGTCAGCGAAAGCATACTCGATCATTCCCAAAGCGGCCAACGCGAAGCTCGGCGTCTCTGTGAAGCAGGCTCCGAAGAGAGCGAGGTTGAAAGCACGCACGGCGGGTTCTGGTTCTGCTTCTGCGGTTGCGCCCAATGTTTCGAGAAAGCGCGCGAAGGTGCGGTCATGTGCCAGATGCGGACGAAATCCGAGTGCTGGCTGCTCTTCATCGAAGCCATGTTCTTCGGATAAATTGTGAACCAGCACAGCCCGGCCCGCTGAGGTGGGAAGCCGCGAGATCAAGGCCGCCAGATTGCGTGAAAAGTATCCGACCGCATGGCTAAACTGCATCTGCGAGTGGACGAAATCCGCTTGTGACATGCTGCCGTCCTTCAATGCGCGGAAGTAGTCGTTTTCCAGGATCGGTGTTTTCGAAATCAGGCCGATGGCCAATGTTTCGGTATGGGTGATCCGTGAAACTGAACTCATGTCGTCACTATTGAGAGACATGCCGCGGAGGCAAGAAGGTTTTGATCTTCTCCTCAACCACCACGGAAGCGGAAACGCGCGGTTGAAGGCGAAGGCGAGGTCCGCAGTGTATAGTTCAGCCTGCAGGCAGAAATATGATCGTCGGCGCTTGGGGTAGAACCGCAGTCATTTCGACGGATTGCTCGGGCAGTATTTTTTTACTGGTTTCAGCATCCTCTATCCATAATTTGGCGTCAGGACCGGAGTATGATCCTTTAAGGGCGTATGTTTTTCCTTTTTGGGCGAGAAATTGAACTCGCGCGATTTTCTGCCGATAGACCGTCTGCTTGCGTGCCGCAACATTGATTTCCAAATCCTGATTGCCGGGAGTGACTAGGATTTTTTTTGTTCCCGAAGTCCACGTCCAGTCATAGGAAACCCTCTTCCCGTTAATGGCATATACGGTCACATGTTCTTCATCGCCGAAAACTGTTGGGTTCAGTGGATTGCCTATGTAGTGATTCTTAATGACTGCCAGTGAAGCGGGGTCGCCATCAGGATTCCTATAGGTCGAAGCGCAGGAAACCAACAGAAGTGAAAAGGGGAGCAGTGTGATGAGGCGTTTCATGATGTGTTTTCGGGAAAATGGACTCACCACGGCAACGGGAACGCGCGGTTGAAGGCGAAGACGCGGTCGCGGATGGCGTGGAGCTTTGTGGTGTCGGTATGATTCGAGAGTGCTTCGTGGATGAAATCGGCGACTTGGATGACATCGGTTTCTTTCATACCGCGGGTGGTGACGGCGGGGGTGCCGATGCGGATGCCGCTGGGCTTCATCGGGCTGCCGGTGTCGAAGGGGATGCCGTTCTTGTTGACGGTGATGCCGGCTTCATCGAGCGCGTGCGAGGCGTCGGCACCGTTGAGGCCCTTGGTGCGGAGATCGACGAGCATGAGGTGGTTGTCGGTGCCGCCGGAAACGATGCGGTAGCCGTGTTCTGTTAGCCGTTTAGCGATGGCTTGGGCGTTCTTGATGACTTGCGCGGAGTAATCCTTGAACTCGGGCTTGAGCGCTTCGCCAAAGCAGATGGCCTTGGCGGCGATGACATGCATGAGCGGTCCGCCTTGGATGCCGGGGAATACTTGCGAGTCGATTTTTTTCGCGAACTCTTCTTTTCAAAGGATGATGCCGCCGCGTGGGCCGCGTAGGGATTTGTGGGTGGTGGAGGTGACGAAGTCGGCATGCGGCACGGGATTGGGATGCAGCCCGGCGGCGACGAGGCCGGCGATGTGCGCCATGTCCACGAAGAGATAGGCACCGATCTCGCGGGCGAGTTTGCCCATGCGCTCGAAGTCGATGATGCGCGGGTAGGCGGAGGCTCCCACGGTGATAAGCGCGGGCTTCAACTCGCGGGCGGTTTTCTCTAACTCTTCGTAGTTGATGCGTTCGTCATCGGGCGAGACGCCGTAGTGAGTGACTTCGTAGAAACGCCCGGAGAAGTTCGCCTTGTGGCCGTGGGTGAGATGGCCGCCGTGGGCGAGGTCCATGGTGAAGATTTTGTCGCCGGGTTTGAGAACGGAGAAATAAACTGCAGTGTTCGCCTGCGAGCCGGAGTGCGGCTGGACGTTGGCGTGTTCCGCGCCGAAGAGCTGCTTCGCGCGGTCGATGGCGAGTTGCTCGACGACGTCCACGTTTTCACAACCGCCATACCAACGTCTGCCGGGATAGCCTTCTGCGTATTTGTTAGTGAGCAACGATCCCTGCGCCTCCATGACGGCGGGCGATGCGAAGTTTTCCGAAGCGATGAGTTCGATGTTGTTGCGCTGGCGTTTCTCCTCGGCGGTGATGGCTTCGTGAATCGCGGGATCGGTCTGCTCGATGCGGCTGCCGGATGATTTGCAGATGCGCGGCTCGTGGCGACCGCCCTCGAAGGCGGCGGCGAGGAAGGCATCCGCCATGGCGATGGCGGTGGCGGCGTCCGTGTATTTGCCGCTGAGGCAGAGCACGTTCGCATCGTTGTGCTGGCGGATGATGGTGGCCTCTTCCACTGAGCGGACGCTGGCCGCGCGCACATGGCGGTGGCGGTTGGCGGCGATGCTCATGCCGACGCCGGAGGTGCAAGCGAGGATGCCGAAATCATAGGTGCCATCCGCGACATTGCGCGCGACGAGATTGGCGTAGTCCGCGTAATCGACCGGGCCATTGCTCTGGGTGCCGAAGTCCCTGACTTCATGGCCGACGGCTTTCAGGTGTTCAACGACGGCGTTCTTGAGTTCAAAGGCGCCGTGATCGGCTCCGATGGCAATGCGAAAGGTGGGGTGGCTCATGGTCGGGCCGGGATTCAAGACCGGGAAATCCAGATTGGAAACCGGAATTTTCAGGGAAATCCGCACTTTTGTTCATTCGTCTCGTGGCTCAGCCAAGATCACTTAATTTTGGGTCTTGCGAACTTCATATTTAATCGCTCCGAGGCCGTGCTCTGAAGCGGGGGCTGCTCTTCCATTGTTGACGGGCAGAAGCTGAATCTCTATCGACAGGACATGGGAATAGGGAATGCCGCCGGATCGTTACATTCGTTTGGTTTCTAACTCCTTGTTAAGAAAAAATCAGCCGATGAAAACCCCGCTCCATACCCTCAAACGCGCCGGACAAATCTCCCGAGATTTCCTGCTGGTGACCACCCTGTCATACGTGATCGTGCTGCCGGCCCACGCAGATGGTCCCACGCCTCCGCCGATGCTGGAATTTTCCTCGGGGCTGCCGGGCAAACAAGTGCGCTTGACGTGGCCCTCGGTGAGTGGCCTGCGGTTTGCGGTGCAAAAATCCACCACCCTAGCCAACGGCGGAACGGGCGGCTGGGAGCAAGTGGCCATGGTCGAGGCGACGGGTGCTGAAGCCGTGTGGCTGGATCCGGTGGCGACCACCGTGAAGGCGTTCTATCGGATTTCGCAATCGCAGACCGAAGTTTTTTCGATTTCACCGCCGCTGCTATCCACCAGCGGCGGCACCTTGGTGATCCACGGCCAGCTCATTCCGGCGGGCAGTTTGCTGGTGATTCAGATCCCTGGGCAGGCTCCGCTTTCCGTGCCGCTCACCGCTTTAGGAAATGGACTGTGGCAGGCCATCGTGGCCGGCACTTTTGATCCCGGCGCGGAAATGACGGCCATCAGTATCCAGAGCGGAACGGGCAGCGTGCTGCTCACCCTGAATCAGCCGCTGGAAGTCACGGCGACGGGATTGGCCTCGGATTCCCCATCGTCGTTGCCGCCGGGAGCGCCCATGGCTGCCAGACGACGGCCGGTGCGTAATCTCGGCAGCTCGGGCCAAGATGGAGTGGACGTAAAATGGCGCGTAGCGGGCAGCAACCTGATTGGTCACGACGATTATGATCCCTATTCCCCGCTCGGGATGGCGATCAACGAGAAGGGGCTGCCTGGCGAAAAGAAGCCGAAGAAGACCAGCAGCGCGAAACGCTCGGCCCAAGGCGTGATCGGCTACGATGATGTCGATCTGGATGTATCCAGCGCCAGCTCGAGCCGGAAGGGCTATCAATATTACAAAGCTCAAAGCGACATGTCTCAAGCCGCCGCTCAGAATAATCCGTATTTCAAGAACAACCCCAATTCGGGAGAGATGGTGCAGATGAAGCGAAGCAATAAGCACCCGGACCTCATGAGGCGGGAAATGGGACCCGGCGCGATCTCACCGGCATCCTGCGGTCTGCCCGGTGAGGTTTCTTTCCAAGTTTGCGCCCTGTCCTTGGAAACTCCCGCCGGCCCACCGCTCGGGCTGGTCCACACTTACCGTTCCATGGGGGGCAGCGGCACGGCGCAATCGCATTGGGAGTTAGGCTATAACATTTCCATCCAGCCAGTGCCCCTTGTCGCAGGCTCCAGCGCGACTCGGGTAAAGGTAAACGACGGCATGGGGCGTTCTGACACTTTTCACCGTCAGGCAGATGGCACTTACCGCTGCGATGGCCTGTTCCGCGAGGGGCGATTCGAGGGCGATACTTTCATCCTCACCTTCGCTGATAAGGGCACATGGCATTTCAATCCCCTCAGCCATCCGACGGCTTCTGGGAAAATCTTCAAGATCGCGGACTGCAACAATGTCGCGCTCCTCTGTGACTACAATCCGTTGGGAAAACTCCTGAGCGTGAGCAGCCAGTTCGGCCAAACTCTAACCATGACTTACGGCCCTCAGGGTTCCTTGAGTCGGGTCACCGATCAAACGGCGCGCTACGTTTCCTACGGCTATTACAATCCCGGTGATAGCGGCGGAAATCTCGGTGATCTGAAAGAGATCTCGTGCCCGCGCATTGACAATTTGCCCGCGGTCGCCGGACCCACCACTTTCACCTACACCACCGGCAACAGCGATCCGAACCTCAACGGCAACCTGCTCACTCTCACCGATGGCGCAGGCCGCGAACTCGAGTCATTCACCTACGCGACCAGCACCAGCCCCACCGCTCTGGACTACGACACCTGTGCCAGCCACACCCGTAATAAAACCGGCCACGTCACCCTCAACCGCCGCGACATCCATCCGCCTAACTCCTCACCTTCCAGCGCCTACACGGTGTTCGAGGTCGATGAAGTCGGTCGCCTAACGGAGACGGATTTCGACGCCCAGCACCGTGAGGTCGCGGTGCGTAACTACACCGGATTTTGCACGCCGGATCAGCCAGTCACCGCCACCTCTAACCGGCCTCTGGGAAAACTCCATGTTAGTGATCCCGACTTTTTTGAAACCACCTGCGCCTACAATGCCGACAGTTGCTGCACCCGCATCACCCGCCCGGACGGCAGCCAGGAACTCACCACGTATGACCGGAATTTCCGCAAAGACTGCCCGGTCCGTGAGCGCGCCAATGCCCGGGTGATGACCCTCCGTACTCCCGGCGGCGAGATCCGCACGGTGACTTGCGATTATCTCCCGGATTTCGGCACGCCCGAGAGCTACTGCCCCGGTGGCCCTGTCAAGGGACTCCAAGTCAAATGCGGACGGAATCCAGCGCCCGACGCCATTTCCGCCAGCCCCGGCGGACCGGTTAGAGGGATTTCCGTAAAGTGTGGGGGCAATGGCGGAACCCGATTCTCCACCGGCGGTGGATTGTTCGATCAAGATGACGCCGACCCGCTGTCGATCCTCAAAAAAGAAGAAGGCGGCCGGCATACGCCATTTCATAACAAGTATCGCCCGCAGTTCAGGAGTTCCGAGGTCGCAGGCATCACCGGCGGAGTGGTGGCGGGACGAGGGGACAACGATGATAGCGACAGCGCCTCATCAGCAAGTTCGCTCGTGTTTTTCAAACAGGTGGTCACGAACAACGGAAACGCTAGCGACTCTTTCTCCCGTCCTGTTCGCATCGTCACTGCCTACGGACAAATTTCCACCTGTGATTATGATGCCAATGGCAACCTTACCAGTTCGATGAGTCCACTGCCGGGCAGGGGAAAACTCTATCAATACAACACTCTCGGCCAGCTCACCTCCAGCACTTGTCTGAATGGCGCGGATTCCTCGTTCACCGACACTTGCGTTTACGATCCCGGCACCAGCTTCCTCAGCAGTTTCATCCGGGACAGCAGCGGCCTGGACCTCACCACCTCGGTGGAACGTGACAACCTCAGCCGCGTCACTCGCATGGTGGATCCAAGTGGCAACGATTGGCTCTATGCCTACAACCCGCTCGATCAATGCGTGGAGGTGAAATCTCCGCCGTGCCCGGCCCGCATCTCAACGAATATGACCGTCGATAATGCCGGACGACCGACCCGCTATGATGTCGAAAATCGCGGTGCGGATGGCTCGTTAGATTCCTCGAATCCCACCTTCACCACCTTCTACCTCCGTGACGATCGCGCCAATCTAAC